>JAPYTK010000029.1 GCA_029941785.1 Polyangiaceae bacterium
GCATGACGGCGTACCGCATGACGGCGTACCGCATGACGGCGTACCGCATGACGGCAGAGCCCGGTGCAGCGGGCTAAAAGACGCGCTGCCCGACGATGATGGCATCGCCCGCCTGCAGGGCGATATCCGCAATGGAGTTGTCGACGATCGCGGTCACGTCGACGATGGCCACGACCGTCTTTCCGCCCGCAACCTTTCGGCGCACGGTCACCCGACTCTTCGCCGCCAGGGAATTGAAACCCCCAGCCTGTGAAATCGCGCGCAAGAGGGTCATTCCTGGCTCGAGCGGCAACGAGCCCGGCTTCCTGACCTCGCCGAGTACCTCGACGCGCTTGGACCGGTAGGCCTTGATACTCACCGAGACACTCGGCTGCGTGAGGATTTGTTCGCTGACGAGCCGGGCTCGGATCAGAGCACTGATTTCCTGAGGCTCGAGACCGACCACCTTCAACCGTCGGATGTAGGGAATATCGACCGTGCCATCGGGCGCCACGGTGTACTCGGTCGGCAACTTGTCCTCGCCAACGATCTGGACGACGAACACATCCCCGACCCCAATCGCCGTCGCTTCGAGCGGCGGAGGCAGGTTCACCGAGCGCGGAGGCGCGCCGCAGCCCATACTGGCGGCGACCACCCCGAGAAGGACGATCACTCGAACCACGGTCCCAAGTACTCGGGTTTTACCACTCCAGCTCATCGCAATCCGTCAGATGCCTCATCCGCCAGTATCATTCAAGCTCCCACGCGCGCCCGGTCATCGGCATCGAGCTACGATGAGCCGCCCGCGGGCCTACATGAACCAACGTAGGCCCAACAGCGCCGTGATCTGCTTGTAGGCGATGGGATCGGTGAACTGAGTGGAGGTCGCCTCATCCGTATAGGTGACCGTCGTCTCGCTGAAGTACCCGTCGAATCCGATTTCGACGTTCACCCCCACGTAATTCTTGATGCGGTACTCACCGAATAGGTTCGCGTCGACGCGCGCATCGGTCCAGCCGCCGGGCGTGCTGTAAGAAACGTCAGCCGACGTTTGCTGGGCGGGATAGACGACAGCCGCACCGCCGCCTTCCATCGACAGCAAGAACGAGCCTCCGAAAAGATAATTGAAGCGTAGATAACCGCGGTTGGTCTCGCTGAATGTGCCGAAGTAGGCGTCCTGGAAGTCGCGCTCAAAACCCACACTCAGCGCACTGAATGCGCCCGAAATCGCGAGAGGGTTGCTCTGGGGCTTGTTTCCCAGATACCACTTCAGTTCGAGTTGGCCGATGAAACTATCGAAGTCCTCTTCGGTATCGTAGAAGCTCGCGCCCCAGCCACCGAGCGCGAGAACGCTGAAGGACGGTGTGATCAAGCCGTTCAACCCCAAGCGCGTCCGGACCGGCGTCGACCCACCCTTGAGCGTCACGCCAGTACCCGTCGTCGGGTAGTTGATGAAGCCTATCCGAGCATCGTACATCAACGCGGTACGTGGGTAGAAACGCCAGCGACCACGGGTGGACACGGTGTGCTCCTGATTGTCGAGGCCAGTCAAGGACGTGTCCTCGAAAAACCGCCCACCGAATTCGTAGCCGAGACTCCAGTCGAGCAGCCCGCTGCCCGGCCGCCATGTCAGCAGAGTCCCCGCCTTCGGCAACCACCGGTTGTACGTGGTGCTCCCAACGACGGAGCCGCTTTGCGTGGGACGAATCGAGCGGGCGACGCTGCCGTCGATCGTCGCGCTCCACTCACGACCAGGCAGGATGTCGAGACCCAAGTTGAAGCGACCACCAATGTCGCGCTGCTCGGTCAAGCGCTCCTTGTCAAAATCGCTGCCCGATATGGGAAAAAACTCGTTGTAGGTCGCCAGAAGTTCCGTCCGAAAACCGACGCTCGGCGGAGGCCCGTCGCCGCGGCGGTTCTTCCCCAGCGTCGCAAGGGAGAGTGACGGGCTCACCCGCAAGCGCATCGAGCCCACAGGGGAACCACCGATGTCCGATTCCGCCCGATGGAAGTAGTTCGAATCGTAGCCAAATGTCGCGCCGATCCCCGGATGAAACTCGAAATTACCAAAACGAATTCCAATACCCTCGCGGTACCGACGGTCCTCGAGCCACGTCTGCTCTTGCCCGCTTGCCGTCGAGCTCGACAGTCCCGAGCCCAGCATCACGGAAGCGCTCAGTATGGCGGTGACAGCTCGTTTCATGTGAGGCAAAGGAAGCGGTTAAGTTCCGGGTTCAGGGTCCGGCTAGAGTCCTTAACACAGGCAGGTCAAAGCCGGCAGAACCTCACGGCACGGAAGAGAAAATGATGGCGGTCGGTGGACACGAGGAGCGCCGTCACTTGTAGCAACTCGCACACGCAGGCGGTTGTGAGATCGTGAGCGTCTCGGGAAACTGCGAGGGGTCTTCCGCAGGCAATTCGACGTCGATTTCGACCGTGACCGAGCTCTCCCCGACAAATCCAACCTCTTTGCCAATGCACTGGTCAGCCTCGGCACTGAGCTGCTGAGATCGCGAATACAGCACGTTGAGAATGGTAAACTCGTGATTACTCAACTCGGAGTCGGCCCCTGTGACAGCGGACTGAAGCGCCCGCATGCGCTCGTTGGCTGAACGCAAGAGAACGTCGATTTGATTGAGTTTGTCGTTCAAACACAGGGTCTTGACCACATCTCGTTGTTTTCGGGCCGTTTCGAGCTGGCGCCGGACGCGCGAGCGGACCTGATCCATGCTCGCCATGTGCTGCTTGGCCGAATCGAGAGTGTCGTTTGACGGCGTCCGAGCGCCGACGGCCGGGGCCTGCGCGCTCGCGGCTCCAGCCAGAAACACGATGCTCACTGCAACTACCCAATTTTTCAAGCTTTTCTTCTGCATCATGGCGCCCTTTCCGAGGATGCCGACCGACTATAAGCGGCCGTTGCGGTACGTGTCAACGAAGGGCCCACTAGCCCTGTAAGGCTAGGTGCCTCAACCGCGCCCGATGTTCATCTTCAAGTGATTTTCCCAAAGATTTTTTCCCACACTCACAAGGGTCGGTTCGTGAAGCGAAACGCCTACTGTTTCATGAAGGTGATCGGAATCGAAATGATGGCCGAGCCACTGTCGGGAGGCGAGAATCCGCCACCCCGTACGACAGCCTTGAGGCAAGGCACGATGGCTCCGAGGCCACCACCACCACCGCCGCCGACGCTCAGCACCTCGCCGTTGGGTCCGATCCTCGCGACCAAGCTCACGGATCCGGCCATTTCGGGATTGATATTGAGACCACGCTGGTAACAATTTCGGAATCGTCCGCGCATGCGAGCCACGACGGACGAAGCGTTGCCCACCTTGCCGCCAGCTACGCCAGCACCGCCCACGATAGCGCTGCCTTTCGGTCCTTGGACCTTTTTGGCCGTTCCAGCCGCTGCCGCTGCCTTCCCCGTGCCGCCGGTATTGCCGATATCGCTGAGCTTGCCGCCGCCGCCGGCTCCGGGCTTGACGGCTCCCGAGCCGCTTCCGCCGCCCATATTGAGACCACCAGGATCGCCCGATCCGGCACCTGCACTCGATTGCGCCGCGCTATCGAGCAAACCTGTGGGTACGTTGCTCTCGCTGAGCACCTCGCCGGTGTTGACGCCGCCCTGGCCCACCGCGCCCAAGGTCTGCACATCGAGGGAGGCTAGCTCGCTTTCGAGTTCGGCTGCCTTGGTGTTGGCCGCGGCCTTGGCCTCAGCTGCAGTATCGGTCTTCTTGCCCGCGCCTTTCGCGGGATTTTTTTGTGCGTTGCGGGCTGGGGTTTTGGTCGTGGCCGCGGTCGTAGCGTCGGCTTTCGCGGTCGACACCGTCGGTGCTTCGACGGGAACGGGCGGCGCCGGAGGTCGGCTCTCGGCCGCCGCCTCGACCAGCATTCCGACGACCCGATCCTCGTCGACGATCGGATCCATCCAATCGGAATAGACCAAAGCGACCAAGAAGAAGTGAACCAGAAAGGAAAACGCCGCGACAATGGTCGTAAACCAATCGATCTCGCCGCCCATGCGCTGCTGCACACTCACGGGGAGCTGCGGCCTCGGCTGAACCGGGGGCGGAAAAACGAACTGGAACAGGAAGGTCGTCTCGCCGATGACGATCTTGCCGCGAGACTCCTCGGACAGCCTGACGCGGTAATAACGCGTGCTGCCCATGGATCCGGTCTTCGCTTGCGCTTTGAGTGCGCCCAGATCGCTGATCCCGGTCTTTAACGCAACGCGGCCAGTCATCCCATCGATGAAATTGATGTGGTAGTCCTGCCCGATGATCTCGAAGAGCCGGAAGTTGGCCGGGATCTTCTTCGTCGGAACGACGAACATCGCCTTCTCGCTCGGTCCAATGGTCACCGAGCCACGTTGCTTAATCAGGCGTTCATCGATGACCTTGCCACCTTGGACAACGCCAATACGCAAGATTTTCGGCCCCGACGCCTGCGACACGGCGCGCATCACGGCGGTCATACGGCCGGGTCGCGCTGTGGATTGGGCCTGCTGCTGGGTCATTCCTACTCCAATGGGTTCGCCTGCCAAGGAAACGGCGGCGGTTCGTATACAAAGCCTACACTGCGCTAGGCAACGGGTCCACCTCACAACAGTGCCGTATGGTCCGCCTCAACGGCATCGTGGTGGAAAATGTTAGAGGCACGGTGTTCACGACGGCTGAGCGGGAAGAAAGTTCTCAAACGCGACGACGACGACGCCACCGCATCTGGCGGCGCTCCGGTATCGGTTCATCGATAATGTCCTCGATAAGGGCGCCGACGAGCGCTTCAGCGATGTCCCGCTGCCTCAGGACCAATCGGCCCGCCTCACGGCCGGCAGCATGGCAGGCCGCAGCCGACACCGCCGCCATCGGAAGTAGCCACAAGAGCTGCCGTCCCACCCCAGCCAAGTGCCCAGCCAACGAGCACAGGAGGTGCGCCGCAATAGCCAGCCACACGCAGATCGTCGGCAGACGCGCTCGACTGACAAAAACGTGCTCCAGCTCCGCGAGCTGTTCCCCGGCCACGGCCAAGCGTTCAGGACTCGAGCGGGTGTCCGCGACGCGAAGCGCAAGCTCGGTCGGCCACGCCCGGTCCTTCTCGGCCAACACGCGCAAACGCTGCTCGGGAGGTAGAGGACGGAGCTCGCGGAGCAAGGAGCGCGTCAAGCCGAGGCGGCGCAGGCTCGCCGGATAGCGCCACGATGCGAAGACACACCACCCCGCCGCCACCGCTGCGGTCACGATGGGCCACCAGACAGCCAGGCTCAAAACGGCGACTTGTAGATGGCCGCGCTAATACGGTGAAGAAACGGCTGCACGAGCTCGGACAAGGTCAGCTTCGGACGGATACGGGCAACATCGACCGCAGCAATGGGCTTCTGGATACGCCCCGTGATGGTGACCTCGGCGAGCGTGATGACGCCGCGTGGACGTCTCTCCTTCGACTTTTGTGCCAGCGCAGACGAACTGAACAACATACTTGCCGCCAGCACGGCCGCGGCTGTGATCGTCGAGCGCCACATGGGAACCATCACCTTAAAGCCTAGCATACCGCGTTGTCTCATGGTCCAGCCTCTCGCCCTACTGTGTGGGCGGTGGAGGCGGTGGAGGTGGAGGTGGAGGCTGAGGAGCGTTGGCCGCCGCTAGCGCGTCGATCTCGGCCTTCTTGAGCTTGGCGCGCTTCAACAGTTCTTCGTGATCGCTCGGATCCGTCTTACGTCGCAACTCCTTGTATTTCTCGAGCTCGACGATCGCCGCCTCGACCTGTTGCTTCGACGTCATACCCGAAACCTTGGGGGCGAAGACGTAGAGCAGCCCGAGATTGTAGTGAACCTGCGGAAGTGCCGAGTCGCGTTGCGCCACCCACTCGAACTCCTTCTTCGCTTCGTCGAAGCGTCCCATGAGGCGCAAGGCATCGCCAATGCTCAAGTGCAAACCTATATTGGAGGGATCGTAACTGAGGGCCTGCTGAAGAACGGGCAAGGCCTGCTGAGCATCGCCGGACTCGAGCAGGTAGGTGGCAAGCTTCAAACGGGCAACCACGATGTCGGGCCTGAGCTGCACGACCTTCTTGTACGCGCCCATCGCGGCCGCGCGCTCGTTCTTCTCGTCCCAAATCGTCGCTCGAAGGAGGTGAGCCTCAGCGTTTTCCTTGTCACGAGGCGGGTTGTCATCACCAAAGCCGTCCAAAATCGCTTTCAGCGCATAGAGAGACAGATCGAGACGTCGCTGGCGAAAATGATCGCGCGCTATCGTCAACATCGCGGGCCGACAATCCGGATCGACCTTGAGGGCCTCCTGAGCGATGCGCTGCGCCGAAGCCGTGTCTTTTTGCAGCGACTTCACCTCGGCCAAGGCCGCCGCAACGCGTGCCGCCTTCGGCAGCCTCCCGCGCTTGTCGGTAAGAAAACTGTCGGCATTGGACACAGCCCCCTGCTTCGCCATGGCCAAGCCGTAGGCGACGATCGCGTCTTCGTACTTCGGTGCGATTTGGTACGCCCGTTGATAGCTCGCTATCGCCTGGCCCCGACTCACCCTTTCCTGCACCGTGCCCAAGGCGTAAAACGCCTGCGCTGCACGAGGATCGTACTGCGTCGCTTGGTTGAAGTAGGCCATCGCCGTTTGCAGCTGACCGGAGCGAAACGCCGCCTGCCCCTGTTGATATGAAGCCTGCGCCTGCGGGCTCATCGGGGGCAATCCTGAGGTATTTGCTGGCGGCAGAGGCGCAGGTGGAGGCGCCGCTGGTGGCGCGGTCGGCGCTGGAGGTGCGGTTGCGGTCGGAGCTGGCGGCGGATACGCGGTCGGCTGAGGATAGGCCGTCGGATACGGCGTCTGGGGGATCTGCGGCGGCGGAGTCGCGTCTTCGCAGGCCACGAGCCCTGCCGCGATCAACAACATCACAGCGGCGTCGCCGTACCTCATTTCAGCGCTCCTGGTACCGGTGCTGGCAGCACCTGCGTCTTGACGTCCGCGGTCAGGCCGCGGCGCATGCGAAGGAACATCCCAGACTGGTAATTGATGGGTTGCTTCGTCTTCGGGTCCTTCACATTCTGGGCGTACTCTCGGAGCTTCTCGTCACCGAGGATATCGGTAAAGAAGGCGAGCCGGCGCACCGCATTATCTGCAGCATCGACGCGCACCTGCCAGGCCCGAGCCCAGATGACCGCTTCACCGTAACCGGCGACCATCACCTTATCGACCGCGCTGAGATTCTCGCCGCGGGTCTTGCGCCAGAAGGCTCGACGATTGGCTCGGAAGGTGTCGCCCAGGGTACACGCGCGATCGTTACCCGTCTCCTCGCACAGTTTGTCGGCCTTCTTGAGGGTCTTCTCTTCTTTGTCCGTATAGAGCTTCAGCCCGGGCGCGCGAGCATTGTAGAGGCCCGTTCGACACGAGTCGTACAAGGAGCCCTGCCTGGCGCGCGCGGCGACGGCCCAGCGCCGCGACTCGTATTTGAGGATGACCTTCTGCAATTTGTCGAACCAGCCCTTGGCGTCCACTTCGACGTCCTTCGTAAACTCGTCGAGAACGTCCTTCATCACCCCCTTGTACCGGTGGTGACCGCTGTCGTAGTCAAAGTCCTTGCGAATCTTCGCGTGCAGGGCCCGGTACTCGCACTCTGCCGCCATGTCGGCCTGTTTACTTCCCAGGGCCTTGTTTCGGCCATCGTCGTCCTGACCCACGGTCGCCTTGTAGGTGTCGTAGGCGCCGATCGTGCGACCACACCAGTTCTTGTACGACTGATCGCCACCTGCGCGGCGCAGCTTCGCTGCGTGATAAGCCGCCTGTACCGTGTAGGCCGCGGCGTTGGAGTTGTTCGAGTTCGCGCGATAATAACCGTCCATCGCGTCCATCGCCGCGAGTCGCGCCCGCCGATTGGCCCCCCGGTCGATCCCCCGCGCGTCCCAGGCTTTGAGATCCACCGTCGCCACAAGCCAGTCGATCTCGGCACGTTGTTCTGCCGGCGGGCTGAGCGAGACAAAGGTCGTCCGAGCGTCACGCATCTTGTCCCGCTCACCAATGCTCGCGTAGAGAAAGACCGCGTTGCGCGCGGCTCGTCTTCGGTGCTCGTTCTCGAACCGGGTTTTCTTCGAGATCTTGTCGTAGGTCGCGGCAGCACCGCGGTAATCGAAAAAGAGAACGTTTGCTTTGGCGAGTTCGTCGTAGGCAAGCTTGAGGAACTTGACTCGCTCCGCATACTTATCGGGTTGCGGAGGAACGCCTTTGGCCGAGTCTCCCTTTTGAAGTTTATCGAGGCGCTCGCTGTTGCCGTACTCCTTGATGAACAATTCGTACATCTCGATGGCCTGGTCGTACTCGCCAACCTGCTTGTACGCCGAGGCGCCGAGCATGGCAGCCTCTGGGGCTTCGTCGCGCGCAGGAGCCTTGGCGAGCGCTTCCTTGTACAGAGCTGCCGCACGGCGCCACTGCTGGTTGCGAGCCGGGCCATCCGCCATCGCTTTGGCCTTGTTGTAGGCTTTTGCGGCGTCGACATAATAGCCCCGCGAAATGGTCGGGTCGCTGATCCCCGACTCCTTCACCTTTTGTTCTTCGTCGACCGCGCAACTCTGTCGCTTGGACGCCTCGGCAAGAGCGCGGCCCCCTTCCGTATCGCCCTCCTGGTTGGCCATGGTGATGAGCTTTTCCCATGCCAGGTAGCCATATTTCGTCTTGCCGCATTGCTGCAGGTAGATCGGTTGCAAGCGACGCTTCGCTTCCGGAAACTGCCCGTAGAGGAACGGCACTTCTCCACCGGTGTACGTGAACTGGTCGTGGTTCTTGTAGGGGTCAGCGTCTGCAGGCACGTGGGCAACGTATTCGTCGAACGCCGTGATCATCTGTATGACGGGTGCAGGCACCGGGTCGGTGCGAAACTTCTTCGCGTCCCCTTCCCCTTCGAACTCGAGCTGTTTGCGCCTCGGGAAGCCCTTCGCGCCGCTGGTCAACTCGTCCAGCTTGTAGTTGGCAACGACCATTTGCTGCGCAACGCGTACGACCATCAGGGCGGCGGGCTGCAAATACTTGTTGTCCTCGTTGGAGTCGCGCACCTCTCGGGCCGTCGTTTGCGCACGACTCACGTCCTTGGCGGTCGGCAGCGCGGCCTCGACATCACCCTCAACGAAGCCCAGCCGCTGAACCTTGAGAACGACGATGTTGGTGTACGCATCCGCAAGCCAAAACCGGCTCTCGTAGGCATCCTCAGAGTTTTCGTCCTGCAACAAGTAGGCGCCCCAAGCGCGCCCCGCCGCCTGATATTCGGCGAGCGCCCGTGCAAAGTTCGCGCTCTTCTCGGCGTCGTTGTCCGCCCTGCGGCCCAGCCCTACGTAACGTCGAGCAGCGTTCGTGTGGTCCGCCGCTGCGCGACGCAAACCATCACGCACCAAGCGCTCCGCGGCACGAATCGCTTCTGGATCGTCCTTGTTCGCGTCGACCCATTTCGGCGTATTGTCGGGCGTCGCCACGTAATTGATGAGCTCGCCGCGAGCCGCCAGCGCTTTCTCCAAATACGCCTCACGCTGGGCACCAGTAGCTTGGCCGGCGAGCTGTTCGTACACCTCGGCGATTTGGTTCTGCACAAACGGTGCATCGCGATGCATCGGCCAGTTCTTGACGATCAGCTCGTCGATCTCGATGAGATTTTGGTACTGGTTGTACTCTTTGAATTCGACCGCAAGCGCCTTGTAGATATCGACCGTCCACGGCTTGTCCTGCGGGACGAGGGTCGCGTCTCGTACACGATCGATGGCCACGTGCATCTTCTGCTCGATGATGGCGCTATCCGTCTCGAGGTCGAAAATGTCGTTGCGCGCGATGTACGGATCCTGCTGCGCTGGTCCCTCAAAATCGAGATACGTGACCGAGCCGGCAATGTACGCGTAGGCCTCCACGCGAAAATCGGCTCCGGTGTTGCCGGTGCGCTTTTCCTCCGCGTCGGTGTAGTTCAGCAGCCGAACGAATTGCTCGACCGCGGTCTTGTAGCGCTGCTGCTTGTAGAAGGTCCACGCGAGCTTGTACATCGAGACGCCATAGACCGGCGGCTTCTTGTAGCGCATCGACTGTCGATAGGCGCTCTCGGCCCGATTGAGGTTGAATGGCCCGCCGTAGGGGTCGATCTCCTCGAAGTGAAAGTCACCGATTTGCCACCAAATCTCAGCCATGTACCGGGGGTCTTCGCCGGGCGTGGCTTCCTGCGCGATGGACCGACAATCAGCCGGATAGGGATCCTTGAACGTATCCTCGTCATCTTCGACTTTGGACGTGTCCTCAGCCGCAGCAGTGACGGACGCCTCGAGCGGCTTTTCTGCCGCGCGCCGGCGAACTTCGTCGAGGGGCAAGGGGTGACGTTGCATCCACCCGAGCCACCAATCGGAATCGTGATCCTGGGGCAAACGGACGATCGTATCCTTGTTCGGATCTTTGGGATCGGGCGCAACCGGGTAACGAACCCGGTTGTGGCAAACCAAGGAACGCCAGACCTGATGCGCCTCGTGGATGCGGCCCGAGTCGTTGTAGGCATGACCGAGGTAGTAATACACGCCGGCCAGCTCACGGTACTGATCGTATTCCCGAACGATCCGCTTGTAGAGCGCGATGGCAGGTCGAAGCTCAGGTTCGGGCGGTGCCGCGCCAGGCGCCAGTTGAATGTTATCGACGATCTCTCTGGCCCGCTCTTCGTACAGAGCGGCAAGACGAAACATCGCGTCCGGCGTACTCTGCGGGTTGGAGTTGGCGCCGCTGTATTTCGCCACGAAAACTTCGAGTCGCCGAATCGCCTCTTCGCGTGCCGCCCGCAAGCCTTGTGATTCGATGTTGATCTCGCGATCGAGGGCCGCGAGGATCCGCTTGCGACGTTCCTCATAGTGGTGGCGAATGATGCGCGTAATCGTCGCTCGGTAATCCTTGGCGTCCCGTTCGTATCGTTCCGCTTCTCGCTGCAGCTCGCGCAACCCGGCAAGCTGCTCGGCCGTTGGATCCGGCGGGGGCTTGGGCTTCTTCTTGGCCGCCGGGACGGTTGGAGGCGCCACCCGAGCGGCTGGCGTGGGCGCGATGGGAGCTCGCGCCGCAGTGTTGGTCGCGGCCGGTGCAGGCGCGCCCGGATTGGTCCCGGTCGTGGCTGCAGGACTCCCCGCCGGGGGGGCAGCAGGAGGTGGAACTGGCTGAGGCTGCGCACCACCTACCGTCGCCCAATTGACGCCGATCAGAAGAGCAAGCCATCCGACAGCTCGTGAACCGATTCTACGCCCGTCCATCATTCCTCCGGCTCACCGCTGTCATCGAGAACTTCTTCGAGCTCCCGTTCGAGTCGGGCATCCGTGCGGGCGCGCTCGACTTTGAGTCGTCGTACCCGCATGAGTTGTTCCTCACGAAGCTCCCAGGCCTCTTCTGTGATCCCCACATCGGCACGCAACACAATGCTCTTCAGCCGGTCGCGCACGTTGATGAAGTTCCGCATCGCCACCTGCCCAACGACCATCCGCGCTTCTTCGTCGAGCTGCTCCAGACGCCCAGAATAGTCCACGATATGAGCCGTTTCCTGTGAGACCGCCTTTCGCAGTTCCTTCGTCTTGGCGCGGACCGTACGGTCGATGTCCCCGACCATCGCTCCAAGTCGCGCGTCGACAGCATCCGCTGCCGCCAGGACCTCAGCCGCCCGCGCAGCATACGCCCTCAGCTCGCCACCCTCTCGCTGCGCGAGCGCGACTTCTTGGACCACGAGTTGCCGGTAGGCCGCCCGCACACGGGCGTCTTCCACGAACCGGCGGTCGCCAAATCCAACCTGGATCTTGCCCGCTTCGGTAAAACTTCTGAGCCTTGTGATTTGCTCTCGATAATAGAAGATGAGCCGCTTTTGCTCGACCAAGGCCATGCGGTAGCGCTCGACCTGAGCAGGGCTCCTCACGACTCCGGCTTGAGGGCCATCACGCAACATCCGTTCGAGCCCATTCACGGTCGCCTGCAGCGTGTCGATCTCCAGTTCGAGACGCTGCAACCCCTGCGAGGTGCGGTTCCACTGGCGATTGGCCTGCGTCTCGCGTCTGCTGAAATCGGCAGAGTCGACAGGGATCAACTTGAGTCGACGCTCGTAGGCCTTTCGTTGCCGACGCAACTGCAACAGCTGACCGCTCACGGAAAACTCATCGAGGCCTTTGGCCAGTCTCATGCGCGCCAAAGCCACCGAATTGATCAACCCGAGAGCCCGTTCCGCCCCGACGCGCAGTGCAGGCACCGCGCGGATCCGGTTCGGCGAAGCGAGCACGGCGTTGAGTCGGTCGATCATCTCGTTGGACTCTTTGATCAGCCGGCGACTGGCGGTCACATCGTCGATCACAGCGAAAGCCATGTCGCCATCGGTACCTTTGCGCGCCCAACGAACGACGAGCGGCGGCAATGTGCCACCGGCCTCGAACAGTTCGAGCTGATCGCGGCTCAGCATGTCAAAGAACACACCGGCGTCCGTGTTCTTCCCGAGGAAGCCATCGACCCGAGAACGCATCCGATCGTAGTTGCCGCGCACGCTCTCGTAGACCTTGAAGGACTTTTCGAACTGGCCAGCGCGCAACATCAAGTCGCCGCGGAGCAAGGCCGCATCCGCCACATCGTCACTGTTCGGGGCGGCGACCGACAACACCTCGAGCGCACGCATGGCGCGCATCACGTCACCGAGCCTAACGTACACCCAAGCGAGCTCGTAGAGCATCGTCCCAAACTCTGGTGATTCGCGTTTGATCTGATTGTAGGCAGTCACCGCCTGGGCCCAGTCGCCGCTCTCGTACAACAGGCGTCCAATCGCGAGGTTTGCGAGGCCAACCACATGGCGTTGCTCGCTCGTCGTCGCCTTGATCTTCGTCACACCCCGAAACAACTGAATCGCCGGCGCGTAGAGCGCGGTCGCCACAGGCTTGTTGCGCTCTTTTCCGGCGGCCGGATCCGTCCCCGCTGCCATGCGCACCGCGATGGTGCCAAGCAAGTAGCGAGCCTGATGCGCAAAGTTGCTATCGAGCGGCACCGTCATCAGCGATGCGCGCGCGCCGTCGAACTTCCCTTGGGCAAAGAGACCCTTGCCCTTGGCGTAGGCGATGCCACTGCTCGCGACAGCCGGCACCATCGCCAACTTGGCGAAGACCGCGTCGAGCTCTTTCGGCTGTCTTCGTCGCAACGCGATGTCTACGAGCCGCAGCACGGCTCGTTCCTGGAAAGGCGCAAACCGGCGCTCGCCGCTTCGCGACAACACGAGCGCGAAGCTGCGCCGGGCTGACAGCAGCTGCTTGTCCTTGAAATACGCCTCACCGAGCAATTGCAAGGCGTCGGGAAAAGCGGTCGGATGCGCTCGATGCTTCTCGGTGACCTCGTTGAGAACGTCGATCGCCCGATCGTAGTCCTTGACCCCCATGAGCAGCACCGCGTCGGCGATGCGCTGCTCGGGCTTGCGCTGCTCTGCCTTGACGGCGCTCGCGATAGCACTCTCGACCGTCGGAACGTCTTTCGCCGCGGCGGATATCCGCGCTCGTGCTGTCTTCAGGGCTCGGTCGGGCTCAGCGGCGTGAGCGGCGGAGCCAACGAGGCACAGCGCGATCGCCGCACACCATGCACACCATGAATTGTGCCGAGTCAGACGCATTGTGCCCCCGACCTCGCCCAGCGTGTGTGGCTAGCTGTCCGCAACGAATTCATCTTTGCGAGGCTATCCTGGAAAATCGCGTGATCCAAAGACTCACTATTTGGTGTTTGGGGCGAGCCCCGTAGCTACCTTTTCGAGGAAGCGAACGGCCGGCCGCTCCTCGAGCGGGGTTGTGACTCCGCCCTTTTCGTAGGCCAGCACACGGAGTTTGGTCGTCTTGCCTTCCACCGCCGTGAAGGAGTGACTCGAGCGAACCTCGAATCGATAACCTCGCAGGTAGGAGAACACCCCGTAGCCGTGACCCCGCAAGTTGACGAGCACCTGCAAGGTATGATCCCCAGGAGGGATGGAACCACTGAAGACGGGAATGACCTGCTGGTCGGCCAGCACGCCCGAACGGTCGGTCTTGTTGTACTGCACCGCACCGTCGAGAACGATGAGCGCACGGGTGAGGCGGAATTGGTTCGATAACTTGTTCTCGAACTGAATGACCGCACGAGAACCAGCGGCTCCACCGGAGAGGATCGTCTCACTCAAGAGCGACAGACGCGTATGGCTCCGTCGAATTTGCTCCTTCAGTTGGTCGATGCGCTGCTGAAGATCTCTCAGACGCACCGTGTACGTTGCGCCGTCCATCGCTGGTGCTGCAGTCGGAACTGCAGCGGCCGGCGGGGCACCGGGTGGTACGCCTGGTGGCGCAGCAGGTGCAATGGGAGCTGTGGCCACGGGCGGCGGAGCCGTCGCGGCCGGCGGCGGCGGAGCCGTCGCGGAGGGCGGCGCCTGCGCGCCGGCGGGGGTTGCGACCATGGCAATGGCCACGACCATCCCGAACATCCGTCGGAACTGCATGTAATCCTCGGTAATTAGCTTGAGCAAGTCGTTTCGTGAAGTGCGCCGGCCGGTATACACCAGATCCGTACGCGGGGACTCCCGTTTAGCTTAGTAGGCCTTCGCCCCCGCATGCAATGTTGGAAACTGGCTCGGTGTTCGGTTCTTCGCCTCGAAACTGGGGCAACCCCACCCTCGGAATGGGTTATGGTTCCCACGATGAGCATCCGGCCGGTAGATCTTTCGTACCGCTCGACCGTCCTAGCAGGCCATAAGGCCCGCAATCGGCGGGTCTGGTCTCAGGGTCCAGCTCCTTCACGGCTGCGCGCCATCAAATGGTCGCGACAGGAGCGGGATTCATGATCGAGCGCCCCAACGAACTGTCCGACGAGGTCCTCATGATGCGCTACCAGACTGGCGACCACAGCGCACTCGCGCTCCTCGTCAAGCGCCACAAGACGCCGATGTTCAATTTCTTCTTACGGCAGCTTCGCGACCGCAACTTGGCGGAAGATATGGTTCAAGACCTCTTCGTGAAGCTCGTGCGCAAGGCGGGCACATTCAAACACGAATCGCGCTTCACTACATGGGCCTACACTGTCGCCAGAAATCTCTGCATCGACCAGTTGCGTAAGTTATCGCTGCGTAGACACCGGTCTCTCGACGCCCGCACAACACCAGACGGTCCCACGCTCGGTGAACGGGTCGCCGATGACCGACCCGAAGCGGAGGCGGATCGGAGCGCCGTGAGCGCCGACATCGCCACGCGCGTCACCAGAGCGGTTGAAGACCTCCCCGCGGAACAGCGCGAGGTCTTTCTTCTCCGCCAGCAGGCCGGCGTACCGTTCAAGGAGATCGCGAGAATCACCGGAGTCTCGGAGAACACCGCCAAAAGTCGTATGCGATACGCCCTCGAGCGCCTGCAAACCGCTCTGGCCGAGTACGAGGATTACGCGCGAGCGCTGAGGTAGGCACCATGGACCACGACAAGTTTGAACACGACCTGATGGGCTATCTCTTCGATGAACTCGATGAGGTAACGACAGCCGCCGTGAAACGCAAACTCGACTCGGATGCCGCATGTCGCGAGCTCGAAGCAGGGCTGCGGGCCACACTTCAAGTGAGTGAATTGACGTTGGAGGAGCCCAGCGACGACTTGACCGAGCGCATTCTCACGGCCGCGAAATTGGCAGCGGACGGAGAACCTTGGCATCGCCGCGTCGCTCGCGCTCTCACGTGGGCCGGTAGCCATGCCATGCGGCCCCAGTTCGCCATGGCCGCGGTGTTGGTTCTCGTCCTCGGCTCGAGTTTGTTGCTGATGCGCGCCGACCCGGTGGCCACGGCAGTCGCTCCGACCATCGGCCCCGACACGGTCGACCAGAATCACGAGACCGCCAGCGGACGCGCTGGAACGGCAGCAAAGCGCGATCGCGGGGAGCCGGACATGCCGGCATCGGAGAGCGGGCGGGAGCGCGCCGAACAAGACTACAAGGCGGGACTTTTCCACTACCGAGCCGGACGCCACGAGGAAGCACAAAAGGCACTCGGCGCTGTGGCCTCGAGCGACCACCATCGCGCACCGAGCGCTGCGCTTTACCAGGCACGAAGCGTGCGGGCGCAGTCGGGCTGTCGTGACGCCCTCAACCGCTACGAAGGACTGCGCAGTCGCCATCCCAACACGAGCGCAGCTGAAGACGCCGCGTGGGAGCAGGCCGACTGCCACCGCGCCCTGGGTCAAACCACGCGAGCGCGCAAGCTCTGGGCTCCACTTCGCAACAGCAGCCGTTATCGCGCGCGCGCTGACGCCGCCCTGGCCCAAAGTGCAGACGCCAGCGTTGCCGGAGGCGCGGTCGCCAGCCGCACGCAAGGCCCACGAGCAGCCCCCAAGAAGACGGAGGCGAAGTTGGCGAGCAAGGCAAAAGCGGCGGGCATGGCCAAACCAGCAGCGAAACCCTTGGCAAAAGGCGCCTCCGCTACGGCTGTCCCCAGCGGCAGCCCCCCTGCCGCTGGTCCAGCAAAGAAGAACTCCTCGGCGGCAGCCCCGGCCGAAAACGCTGACAACAAATTGGGGCTCTAAGCGCCCACCAGAACTTTTCAGCGCGACACCCGCCGATCTTGGATTATTCTTCAGACATGACCATCGCGCCCCGTCTGCTCTTCACTTCCATCAAGACCTCGACACTCGCGTTCCTCGGCATCACCACCCTGGCAGCGAGCTGTGTGCAAGACCAAGAGGTGCAGCTGAGCTTGGCCATGCGTGCCCCGCTCGGAATACTCGACGGCGCCACGAGTGTGACCCTCGATGTGTTCAGCGAAGGTGAAGCAACGTGTAACGGCGCCACAGGAAGCGTGACCGGAAGCGGTAAGAAAGCGAGTCACCCGCTAGGCCAAACGGGTTGCGCCCCGGGCGCAAGTTGGTGCAAGGAGATCCATCTACCGCGCGACGAGACCACACGCGTGTTCTCGGTTACCGCGAAAGGCGAAGGCGGCACCCTCATCGCCCAAGGCTGCAGCAACGCCACGATCGATCAAGATCCCCTCGAGGTGCGAATCGACATCAAACCGCCTGCCGCAGAGCGTTGCTGCGGCGACGGCATCGTTCAGGTCGGCGAACAATGCGACTCTGGTATCAACTCCGGCTCGGCATGTATGGCCGACACGGGCGGAAGCATGTGTGGCGGGATCGACGCAGATTCTGTGTGCAGCTGCAACTGTATGGCAGAAGAGATCCTCCTCAGCATCCCGAGCGCGCTCGGGGCTGCGCTGCTCAACAACGACCCGAACACGAAGAGCGGTCTCACGATGGCCTTCGCCGGCTCGAACGGGGTCGTTGCGGGCGCTCTCCGAGCCGTCTTCGAGGATGGCCCAGCGGGCGGACCGCCAGACGAGGTCAACTCGCGCCTGCTTAAGCCGACGCTCCATCCCTTTCCGTACGACGAGCAGAATCCGAACAATCCCCACAACGCCTACGCCTTTCAGCTTCACTTGCCGTCATGCGCAAATCCTTACCAACATCCCTTCGCCTCGCGCCGTCAGATCACGCCTTCCATCGCCACCGTCTCCGACGACTTCGCCGCGATTGTCTATGCGAGCAACCAGACGGGCGATCTCACCCAGTTTTCGATTTACCTCAACGAACAAGGTCCTGACGGTTGCTCCGATGGCAGCATGGCGATCAGCAAGGCTGTCACGACGTCCGCCGAATTCCCTGATGTCGCGCCTGGCCCCGGCGGCGCCACCCTCGTGGTGTGGCGTGACGGCGACGAGCTACGAGGCCGCATCCGACAAAAGGACGGAAGCCTCGAGCCGGCAGACACCGATCTCAGCTTTGGCAAGGCCTCGCCCGACGGTCGACCGCGCCTGGCGGGCACGGCGAACGGGTGGACGCTCGTGCACGCCGGTGCTGGCAACGGAGACACGGACGGAATCTGGCTCACCAGTATCAAGGCTGACGGCGTGGCCGACGCCCCGACTCTCGTCAACGTCGTGACGGATGGGGTGCAGAGCCAGCCCGACATCGCCCAGCTTCAGAGTGGAGAGCTTGCCGTGGTCTGGCGCAACGGTAGCCAGGTGTTCCTGCAGCGGTACGACGCCTCGCACAAACGGATCGCTGGCGATCAAGACGAAGCGCTCAACCCCAACGGCGCGGCGGCGGTCGAAGCCGATCGACAAAGCGCCGGTGCTCCCGTGGTCGCAGCAGGCACCCAAGCCTCCCCCTGGTTCGTCGCGGCTTGGGAAACGAGCGACGGCACGATTCACGCTCGCTATATCGGTGCGAATAAGGAGTTTGGCTACAACACCGTCGACGGTAGCAACCATGACTTCAACGCAACCCATCCGGGGATCACGACGGCGCGCCGAGACCCGGCCGTGGCGATCAGCGATGGTTATGTCGCTATCGGATGGGTCGACACCTCCGTGGAGCACCCCGGTGTTTACGTGCGGCGCTTTGCGGTGCCCAACTAACGGCGTCCGCGCCCCCGAAGCGACGACGCCAGCCGGCCCCACGCACGGCCCCCCACGCACGGCCCGCGTCAGTTCACCGGAGTGTCGCGCACGTACGCAATCGTGCGGATCACCGCAACCAACCGCTCGCGGTCTTCCGGCGTCAGGTCGGTGAACACGAGTCCCATGCCCGGGTTGGGGTTCTCACCGAAGGCACGGACCTTGTTGACCCATTGGACTCGGCCACGCATGACGAACGTTTCGGATTCGGGCGGAGAAAACTTGAGCGAGATGACCCGACCCACTTCGAGGGGCTCTTCTGTGCACACAAATATTCCGAGCTGAGACACATTGGTGATCGCAGCGAACAGGAAGGTGTCCTCTGTTTCACAATCGACAGGCCACTCCACATCAACGCGTAGAGCTGCCCGTTTCTCATCGCGGCCGTCACCACCGCCCATGTTTACTTGTCTATCCCTGTTCTGCGCGCGCGTCGAGCGCGGCGAGTCGTTAACGACCGACAACGAGCTATGCGCAACAGCGAGCACCCGCTACGCATAACAACATGGCCGTCACTAATGAGCCCCCTGCATCGCCTTCGGCCCCTCGCATACTGGTCGTCGGATGCGGGGGGATCGGCGGCACCTTGGGAGCGAACTTGCTCTACCAAGGTCAGGACGTGGTGCTCCTCACCCGCAATCATCTCATCGCGGATGCGATCAACTCCCGTGGGCTGCAAACGCGCGGCGAGTTGAGCCTCGGCGACGTGCCCGCCCGTGCGGTCACAGCGTTGAGCCCGAAACAGCGGGGAACATTCGACATTGTCATCTTAGCCACGCAACCTCCCCAGGTGGAAGATGCCGCAAGACAGACGATCGACTTCCTCTCACCGCAAGGCGACTTCGTCTGCTGTCAAAACGGACTGTGCGAGGAACGAGTCGCCCCTATCGTAGGGGGTCAGCACCGGGTGATCGGTGCAGTGGTCACCTGGGGCGCTTCGATGATCGAACCGGGTATCTACGACCGCACATCGGCCGGGGGCTTCGTGCTCGGTCGACTCGACGGCAGCCGAGACGCGCGGCTCGAGCGGCTAGCGATGTTGCTCGAGGCAGTGGGGCCCGTTTCGCTCACCGAAAATCTGCGTGGTGCTCGCTGGTCGAAGCTCGCCATCAATTGCGCCATATCCTCCCTCGGCACAATCGGCGGCGATCGGTTGGGCGTCTTGATGCGCCGCCGTTTCGTCCGCCGACTCGCCCTCGAAATCATGACAGAGACGGTGCAGGTCGCCCGAGTCCAAGAACTTCACCTCGAGAAGGTCGCCGGCACGCTCGATCTGGATTGGCTCGCACTGAACGAAGGCGAACGCCACGCCAAGCTCGGCTCGAGCGGGCTGTTTGCCAAACACGCCTTGTTGCTCGCCGTAGGGGCTCGCTATCGCCGGCTACGCTCATCCATGCTGAGCGCCATCGAACGCGGCCGCACACCTGCTATTGACTTTCTCAATGGCGAAGTCGCCACACGGGGAAGGCTCTACGGCATCCCCACCCCCGTCAACGACGCCATCATCGAGGCGATTGGCCGCGTCGCCCATGATCAACAGAAGCCCAGCATGGCGGGACTCGAGCGCCTCTTCACCGAAACGGACGCCGTCCGCGGGCCACGATCCGACGGGATCCCTCTATCGGTCACGCCGAGCGAAGCGCCCGCCCCGATGGCCAGTGCTGACGAGACCGCCTCAGCCGGGGCCCAAGAAGACGAGCCCGGCTGAAGCCCAGCGGCTGCCGCAACCGACTCAAACTGCGACCTGTCACGTCATTTGCGGTACCATGGGTCCGTGGCATCGGGTAATGAGCCGCTCCGGCTGGGGCGTTACGTGCTGTATGACGAGATCGCTTCGGGCGGCATGGCGTCGGTGCACCTTGGCCGACTCGCGGGCTCGGCTGGTTTCGCGCGCACGGTCGCCATCAAGCGCCTCCACCCTCACTGCGCCAAAGATGCCGAGTTCGTCTCGATGTTCATCGACGAAGCGCGGTTGGCCGCTCGAATCAAACACCCCAACGTCGTGCCGACCCTCGACGTCGTGCGGGACGGTGACGAACTCTTCATCGTCATGGAGTACATCAGTGGAGAGAGCCTCTCACGCCTTCTGATAACCGCACGGAAGCGCGGCAGCGAGATCAGTCTTCGCCTCATCACGCCGGTGATGGCCCAAGCGCTGCACGGACTGCACGCGGCGCACACGGCGACCGACGAACAAGGGAAACTACTCGGAATCGTGCATCGGGATGTCTCCCCGCAAAATATCATCGTCAGCACCGCGGGCATCGCTCACGTCCTCGACTTCGGGGTCGCCAAGGCCCGCGGCCGCCTGCAAACAACACGAGAAGGGCAGATCAAGGGCAAGCTTGCCTACATGCCCCCGGAGCAGCTCCGAGGCGAGTCGGTCTCCGCCACAAGTGATCTGTACGCAGCAGGAGTCGTGCTGTGGGAGGCCTTGGCGGGAAGACGGCTCTTCCGTGGAGAGAACGAAGGCGCGATCGTCACGGCTGTCCTCCAAGGAACGACGATCGCCCCAAGCCATCATCGATCGAACGTGACCACCGATCTCGATGCCATCACGATGAAGGCACTTCACCTCGATCCGGCCCAACGTTTCCAGAACGCAAGGCAGATGGCCGCGGCTCTGGAAAACGCCATCCGCGGTGCCGGCGCGACAGAAATCGGAGAATGGGTCCAAGAAGAAGCGTCGCAGAGTCTGTTGCACCGCGCGTCCCGCATTTCAGATATCGAAAGCGGGTCCGATTCGACTCCCAGCAGCGGACCGTCGCCCTTCGATCACTCATGGACCGGTGCACGGCAGGCTGAACCGGCCACCATGCGACTCTCAACGGACCCGAATGCGCAGGAAAATACGAACATCGCGCTCACTCAGAGGGCCTCCTACCCCTACGATCGTCGGCGGCTGAAGCCGATACACTTTGCCGTCGCTACGGTGCTGCTCGCCGCAGGCGGCTTTCTGCTGCAGAACATCGGCGCGGGCGGCGCGGAGACATCGGCACCTGTCCCCGGCCAGGGCAGCTACGGCGACGGCGGCGGGACGAGCACCACCGTCATCTCCCCGGATCGATCGGCCAAACCGACTGCCTCCCAGCAACCGACCGTCACGAGCACCGCGAGCACCGCGAGCACGGAACCGCCCACACCCAAGGCTCGCCGCGGCAAATCTTCGAAAAAGCGCCGCTCAAGACTGACGACCCCACCGCCGCCGCCGCCGCCGCCGCCGCCGCCCGCGCGAAAGAAGAAGAAGTGCGAGTGGGTCACCGTCTTCGACAAGAAGCTCGGTATCAAGATCCCCAAGAAAATTTGCAAGTAGCGCGCGCCACACTGGCCGTGTCTTCAAACATGTGTGCCCGAAGCGGCCCGCCGTAGTATCGTGCGCTTCCATCATGACACCGCGCCGTCGCCTCCACACCAGATTATTGGTCGCCGTTTCGTTATTGCTGCTAGCGCCCTTCGCACATGCGGGAGATGTCTGCGTGCAGTCTTACGTGGCGGCCCAGAAGCTCCGCGCGAACAACAAGCTACTCGATTCCCAGACGAATCTGCGGCTCTGCGCCGAGGCTCGGTGCCCGACCGCAATCGTGAAGGATTGCTCGACATGGCTCAATGAGGTCACCGCCGCCATCCCGAGGCTCTCGATTTCCGCGCTCGGCCAAGACGGTAACGAGACGCTCGACGTGTCCGTGGAGGTCGACGATGTCCGGGTCGCCGAACGCCTCGGAACCAAACCGCTGTTGCTCGATCCGGGGAAACACAAACTCCGCTTCTCACATCAGGGCAAGACGCTCGAGAAGAGCATCATCGCCCAGCAAGGCATGAGCCGGACTCTCGACATCAGCTTCGCGAAGTCCAAGCCAGCGGGCCCGCCCCCTCCCGATGGTCCTGGCCACCCCATCGCTGGCTATGTGATCGGTCTGGTCGGTCTGGGTGGCCTGACCGTGTCGGCCGTCTACGGTATTCCGTTCCTTCGCGACCTCAGCACGTACAACGATGCCGTCAAGGCAAAGAATGAGGCCTGCGCAGGCGGCGACGGGCCACAGTGCACCAACGCGCCCGACCCCGGCCCCGCCCCCAACAAGTCACGGGGCGTCGTCGCCGACGTCTCAGGAATCGTCGGAGGTGCGGCTCTCGCGATCGGCGGCGGACTCATCATTTACCACTACGCCTCGGGTCCGAGCGACGATGAGGACAACTCAGCGAGAGACGGAAAACGTGGTTTTCGCTTCCGACCGATTGTGGGATGAGCCCCCATGCCTGGCGGGGCGTTCGGAACGATTCGACTGCCGTTCTGAGGCCCTGCGCTCGAAAATTCAAGCGTGTGCGTCGCTGCTGGACGTGCCCTCGCCCGCTGCGGCGGCGCTCTGCATGATGAGGTCCGCCTCGCCGCGCTGGTAAGCCGCGAAGAGCTTGCCCCAGTGGGTGTTCTCGAGCCAACCCTCGAAGACCTTGCGGTCCTTGAGCGGCCAACGATAGTAGTCGTGGTAAATTTCGCTACCGAGCACGAAGAGATTGACCAAGGGGGTGTGGAAGAACAACTTCTGGAACTTCTTCAGCGGACCGAACCACATCAAGTCCCCGACCATGCTCGCGCCGTTGTCTCCCACCGAGAAATCCCAGCTCTCACCAGAGATGTCGTCACCGACAATCTCGATATCACGAGGATCGCCGACACCAAGACCGTCGTCGTGCGCGACCTTGATGTACTCGAGTCCTAGAGGATCGAAACCCATCATCTTGGCGGCGATGGCATCGATCGCCACCTGATCGTCAGAGGCGAGCATGTAATCCTTGATCACGGGAAACATCGTCCGCGGGCCCGGCCCATTGCCCGCCGTCGTCCCGTCCATCAAGGCGAAGATCCCCGCATGGATCTCTTTTTGGATGGCGAGCAAGTCGACCAAGGTGCGATGAATCCAGCTATGCGTGTAGTGGCGATTCGTCGCCAGCAAGCCGCCAAAGGCATTCTTCATCGCGCCCGTGGTGGTCGTGTAGATGTGACACTTCACGGTAGGCAAATGGATGATGTTCTTGCCGAAGAAATAGTCCGGGATCTTGATGCCATCGGGAAAGATGTGATCGAGCACGTGCATCTTCGCCTTCGGCTTGTAGTCGATCCAGTTCATGTCCCCAGGCTTGAAGTTGTACAAGATTGGAACGTCGTACTGCTTGAGGATGGGCAAGTAGTTGTTCAGATCTTCCCCCTTGAAGACATCGGTCACGACCGTCTTGTTCTGCACGCAGCACAGATCTTCGAAGCCACTACCGCGAAGCGACTGGATGCTTCCCTCGAGTTGCCACGGCGTCGTGTTGGCGCCCGGAAAGGGGTAGTGCCAGGAAATGTTGTCCTTGAGAATGGTCGTAGCCGCAGGGTCGAGCGCATCTTTCATTCCGGCGAGCTCGTTGAGTCGCGCGATATCGTCCAGGACGCTCTCGGGGCGCACCTTGATGACCGCCACCTTGCTCTTCTGAGGGCTCTTGCTCATGAGGGAGGCTATGCCCCACGCTCGCGCTTCGCGCAAGGTCTGGTGTTCGGTCAGAGCAATGCGACGACGATCGCGACGATGAGGACAGCGAACCACGCCACAACCGACGCGATCGCAAAACCGATGATCACCTTGTCGTCTCGCCAGCGCACGCGCGTGGGAACGAGGTCCCGCTCGGGGATGAGGACGTTGTCGAGCAAGGAGTGGATGGGCATTCCTCCGGGGTGCGCGGTGCCGCTCTGCCCTGGCACGACGAGCCCCATCTGTTGGAAATACTGCGCCCGATGTCGCAACCGTTGTCCGGTACCGGGGATCCCGCTTCCGACCACCATCGCCCGCAGCCAAGGAGCGCGCTCGAAGGAATTTGTCCTAGCCAAAACCTTCATGATTTCCATAAGTTTACCCAGTAAAGCTCGAACTTCGGCCAAGTGTTGGAATGCCCGGATCCGCCGCTCCGGCGGGTCTTCCGTCGATAGCTTGGCGAAACACATCGATTCCATGCGCGCCGCCACGCCGTCCAAGGCGCGCTCGACATGCTCGACCGCATCGGCTGACGGCAGGGCCGGCGGAAAGCCAAAGCCCCAAGGCTCCTCGTCTCGGCGCTCGGCTGTCCACTGGAACACGTCGCCAAACCCCCAAAGATCATCGATGCCCGTCGCGATGACGTAGACCGGCACGTCGGCGGCCAAGCCCTGGTTGATCTGAATCAAGTAGCTACGCAAGCTGCTCGCATATTGCTCCAAAGCGTGCTCGTCAGAGTCGGCGAGGCGCGGCAAGCTCACGACCAAAATGACACCGTCAACCGGCTCGCGTGTGCGCCGTTGCTTCAGCTCGTCGCACAGCTCGTAGAGCCGGTCCTTGTTCCGATGCGCGCCCATCAACTGGGGGCCAGGCTCGATGAAGACGGCCTTCGCAGGCATCCAATAGGTGCACAGCTGCTCGGGCGCGTTGAGCACGAGCGGGTCATCTCCTCGCGGCCAGTCGAGATTCATCGCCTTGATCGCCGTCGAGCGACCGCTGCCGGGTTCCCCCACGACCAAATACCAAGGTAGCGCGTAGGCGCCCTCGGGCGATTCGGGACAACACTGCGCTTGCGCAGCGAGCACGGCCCCAATTTCATAGGCGAAGGCACTCATAGCAAGAGCCCCAACAAGGCGCCGAGCCCGCCGACCGTGACGAGCACCGCGAGCGTTCGCCCGACCCAGACCGACTTGTACCAAGCCTGACTGAACAGCTGCAGATGCTCGACATCGTCCGCGCGGACCTTCTTCAGAACACCGCCACTCCAATCGCGATCGGGATCGACCCCCAACTGAACGCCGAGGTCCCGACGCAGCTGGCTCAGCGCGTACCGGTCAGCGTGAGGCAAGCCATAACATCCCATGAAGCCCAAACCCAAAACGGTTGCGTAAGTCGCGATGACCGCCGGCGGACCGACTCGAACACGATCGAGCCGTTGGAAGACCTCCACTCCCCCGCTCGTGGTGTTGAAACGTGTGGCGAGCAGCGAGTACTGCCGCCAGTAGGACCCTAGGTCGGGAGCCGCCATGGCGACCTCGTCGATGAGGGCGGCGATCGCAAACATCCCGTCCTCCACCGATTGGACGGGTAGCGCGTGCGCTTCGGGTGAGCGCTTCAATTCGTCGAGCAAATGCGCGGCATGCTGCCACAGCGTTTGCGCGTCCGGACGCTGCGGGCTCTGCGTCAACAAGCAGAGCCACAGCAAAACGTCCTCACCGAAGACACCGACTGAGCTTTCCAAGGGCTGACGAGCCTACCCTACAAATACGTCGGCGTCGTGCCTCTAGCGACAGCGGCGCCTCGGCATGCGTTGCGATTGACGAGACAGGGCGCTAGGGTGCCGGCACCCACCTCAGGAGAGCGCCCCATGACCCAGATTCAAAGCATCATCGCCCGTGAAATTCTCGACTCCCGTGGCAACCCGACCGTCGAGGTCGAAGTCATGACCGAAGGGGGCTTGGGCCGCGCGGCTGTACCGAGCGGTGCGTCCACAGGCGAACACGAAGCGGTCGAACTGCGTGACGGCGACCCGAACCGTTATCTCGGAAAGGGCGTCATCCAGGCCGTGAAGAACATCGAGGACGCGCTCGCACCGTCAATTCTCGGCATGAACGCGCTCGACCAAGGAGAGATCGACAAGATTCTGATCGAGGTCGACGGCACACCGAACAAGGCCAAGATGGGAGCCAATGCCATCCTCGCCGTCTCGATGGCTGTCGCGCGAGCTGCCGCCGATGCTTCGGGCCTCCCGCTGTGGCGATATCTCGGTGGAGCGGCCGCTCGCGTGTTGCCGACTCCAATGATGAACATCCTCAACGGGGGCATGCACGCCGACAACGGGCTCGAAGTTCAAGAGTTCATGATCGTGCCGCACGGGGCCTCGAGCTTCGGCGAGGCGCTTCGCATGGGCGCGGAGGTGTTTCACACTCTCAAGAAGTTGCTGAAAGACGACGGGATGGTGACAGCGGTCGGTGACGAAGGTGGCTTTGCGCCACGACTCGGCAACAACGAGGCCGCGCTCAAGTTCGTGATGCGCGCCATCGAGGCGGCGGGGTACCGCCCAGCCGAACAGATCAGCATCGCGCTCGATGTCGCGCTCACGGAGTTTTACGACAAGGAAAGCGACCGATATACCTTCGACGGCGAGCCTCGCGACCACACTGAAATGGTCGGAATCTACAGCGACTGGTGCGAGCGTTACCCCATCGTGTCGATCGAGGACGGATGCGGAGAGGACGACGAGAAAGGCTGGAAGGCTCTCAACGCCGCCATCGGCGGGAACACTCAATTGGTCGGCGACGATCTGTTCGTCACCAACATCGAGCGCCTAAAATGGGGGATCGACGAGCAACTCGCCAACGCCGTGTTGATCAAGCTCAATCAAATCGGCACCGTCAGCGAGACGCTCGACTGCATTCGCATGGCGGCCGACGCAGGTTTTGGCCGTGTCATCTCTCACCGCTCCGGGGAGACGGCTGACACCTTCATCGCCGACTTGGCCGTCGCAACCAATGCGGGGCAAATCAAGACCGGTAGCCTGTCTCGGTCCGACCGCGTAGCAAAATACAATCAGCTGTTGCGTATCGGAGATGAACTCGGCGAAGCACAGCTATACCGGGGGATAGCCCCTCTCGCCCGCGGCTGAGCTTCGAGTTCAGACTTCGCCGAGAATCTCGAGGGCTTCGACGGCAAGTTCGCCGACGGTGACCTGCGGCGGCGCGCCCGGCACGTCGTCGCCAACCGAGCTGGGACGCGTATCCTCACACAGAGGATGGATCATCGAGGTGGCAGAAGTATCACCGAGTTCGACCAAGGCCTCGATCGCCGCGCCGACGGCGTCGGGATCCGCATGCTTCAAGAACATGCCGAGCAACTTGAGCGCGCCTGGCTCGGGAATGTCGATCAAGAGGTAGGGCAATTCGACCAAGGCGAGAGAGCCCGACGGCAGGCGAGCCAGGGCTCCTTCCACCGCAAGTGCGACCTCTTTGAAGCGGTCGAAGCCAAGCCCCTGAAGTTGTTCGCCGGCTTCCGACCTCGCCTCCGTCGATCCGCTCGCCAGCACATCGATGAGCCGGTCAGCCACATCTTGCCCCTCGAGTTCGCCGAGCACACGCGCCACGCACACCAAACGCAAGCTGGCCTCCGCTTCTTCTAGCTCGGAGGCCTCTGCAATGGCTGCGGAAACCACTTCGAGCAGTTCCCCCCGTACATCCGACTGCTCGATAGCCACGCCGGCAAGCGCATCGTGGGCATCCCGCAAGCTTCTCTCTGCATCGAAGATGTGGTGTAGGCTCTGATTGACTGAAGGCTGGCGGTTCATTGGGTGACGGGTAACTCCGCTGGGCATGCGCGGCAAGTTGGCCTCAACTGGGTTATGCTCGCTGCCACGTGCACGCCATCGTGAAAGCTTCGTTCGCGGCCACCGCCTTGGGACTCCTCGGCTTGCTCGCCGGGCCCCGGCCCCCGGATGTCGGCGACCGGACTGGGCCCCCGGCCCCGACCGCTTCTGCCCCAGTCTCTCACGGTGCGCTGCTTCCAAGCTGTCCCGCCAAGCAACTCTTCGATCCCGCCTCCAAGACCTGCATCCGCCGCCCGCGGCGCGGGGGCATACCCCGAAACCAACACCACGAGCTACCGCTGGGCCTTCCGTCCGGACCGTCGACGATTTTGCGCCACCCCGACCGTTCCGCAACATGGCAAGACTACCTTCTACCCATCGATCCCTTGTTGAGCGTGGTGCCAAGGCCAGGTGCGCCCGGCGTCGTCGAACTGTACGCCGACGCGGGCAGCGTGCTCAACGCCATCGCCGTTGAGAGACAACAAGGCCAATCCCAGGTCGCACTGGTCGGTGAACTCGACGGCGACAAGACCATCATCCTTCTTTCGCACACCGCCCTCACGGGACGCAAGCCGCAAGACCAGCTCCTCATTTTTCGGGGCATCGAGCGCCCGGCCCCCGGGGTGGTGCACGGCGCCCTTCTCGCTCCGCTCGCTCCGCTCGCCTACGTGCCGGATGATGGCACAGGCCGCGGGCGCATCCTCTTCGAGGCGCGGCAACTATACGCCGAACACAAGGCGGTGCCAGCCGACGTCAGGCCGTTGCTCGACGCATCGAAGAGCACCACCATCGATCTTCGCAACGTGCTGCTGCCGCGTTGACTCCACGGTTCGCGCGGCCCCCGGGGAGCGGGCACCGCCGCTCGCACTAACTGACGAGCTTGTAGCCGTAACCGTACACGGTCAGAATGTGCTCTGGCGAATCGGGCTTCTTCTCGATCTTGCGCCGCAGCTTGACGATGAAGTTGTCGACCGTACGATTCGATGGCCCGGCGCCGAGTCCCCACACCTTCTCGAGGATTTCATCGCGCGAGACAGGCTGCCCTCCCCCCTCGTAGAGCAAACGCAGCAGGCCTACTTCGTAGAAGGAAAGCTGTTCGACTTGTCTGCCGCAGCTGACGGTATGCATCGTCAGATTGACCGTGGTCTCGCCAATTTCGAATACTTCCGCAGGGCCCGGCGCGCGTCCGGCACGACGAAACATGGCTCGAATCCGAGCGACCAACTCGCCCACACTGAAAGGCTTGGTCACGTAATCATCCGCCCCCGATTCGAGCCCCCGGATCTTGTCCGCCTCCGCGCTGCGGGCCGTGAGCATGATGATCGGGACCAAGGTGTCGATCTCACGGATCTGCCGGCAGACGACGAAGCCATTCGCATCAGGAAGCATCAAATCGAGCAACACCGCGTCCGGACGACAGGAGCGCATCAGCGACACCCCGCCCTTGCCGCTGTCAGCGGAGACGACACCGAAGCCCTCGAACTCCAAGGCGTCCGTGAGCCCAAGCACGATCTCCGGCTCGTCCTCGATGACGAGGATGGTCTTGTTTTGCGCCGGGGCGCTCATAGGCTGTGGATCTACTCCACAAACGGCCGCGAGGCCAAGCCCACAAGGAGCCTGACCTCGCCCGTCCCGCCCTAGGGCAGGCTCTCGCGCCGCTGATCCTTACTCACCTGTGCAGGTAATGAACAGCGTCGCGCCAGTTTGGCCCGCACCACCACCGACGAATCGGATCAGGCGTCGTTGGGTGTCAGGACAACCGGCCACGATCTCGGGGTTGCCCGTCGACGGCACCGTCGTCGCGTCGATGTAACACCAACCGTGAACCGCAGTGCTGCTGGCGTTGACCACAGGCTCGTCGATCTCATCACGACACGCCGCAAGGTCTTCGCCAACCGTCTGGGTGATCTCGCAGAAGCAGTTGAGCCCCTCGTAGACGGGATCGTTCTCGATCGCCTTCTGTGCCGGCTCGTGCTCGTCCGTCACGTTTTGCCGTCCATCGGAGTTGCAATTGCACTCTTGACCTTCAATGACGCGGCGCGCCTCGAGGATCAAACAAGGTACCTGCCCCTCGGCGTTGGTCTTGAGAGAACGAGGCAAACACTGCCCGCCGAGCGCTTGCTTGAGTCGTTCGACGATGGCGCCAATAGCAGGACGGTAACCGTAGTCCTTCTTCTCGGCCGTGGCGTCCGTGAGCTGAGCGGGGCAAATCGAGCCGACGATCCCGCGCGTGCCGATCTTCTTGAGCACCTGAAGCTCGCGAATGCCGGGGTAGGCCTTGGCGTGCGTCTGCTTCGAGGTGTCGTTCGGATCGCATAGCGGGTTGTCGGTCGCCGCTCCGTCCTTGGGGCAATCGCAGGTGCCGCCCGCCGAACAGTCCTTCGGTGTCGTGAGCTCGAACCGACAAGCGTACTGAAGATCGTCGAACTTTGTAATCGCGAATTCGCCGCCGTTGATCGCGTTGCCAGGAGCCCCTGCCATATCGCCCGTAATCGGGTTGGCACCGGTTCGCGGGACGTCGGTCTCGTGCATGAAGGGGTCGGTCGGCTTGCAGTCCGCGTTGGTCGTGTAGCAACTCGGATCGCCCAAAATCACATCCCAGGTCCCGTTGGTCGCGAGCTCCGAGCCGCTCTGAAAACCACCGACGGCTTTGCCTGAGTTATCCAGACCATTGAAAAGGTCGGGTATCCCATCGGCGGTTCTGCGCGCGATGTCTTGCCAAGGCACGCCGATGATGCCTGCGAGGAACACCAGACCCGAATCGCGAATATTGCTGTTGTCGTCCTCGGGCACCAGATCGGTGAAGATCGGATTGAGCACGATGTTCCCATCGCGATCGGCAACCTGCGTGTTGCTCAGACCGTCGGAATAACGCTCGATGGGCCAGAGAAAGTCGATGCCGAAACGACGCTTTTGGTCGTAGCAACGTTGGTTCGATTCGTCGATTTCCGCCTTGTCGGACGGGGAGCACACATCCGGGCAGCCTGAGGGCTGGGGCGTCTGACCGCAAGATGCACAGCACGGGTCGTTCGGATCCACCGCGCACTCGGGCCTCGGTGCCGGGAGCTTGTTGTTGAAATCAGCCGCGAAGTGACCGAGACCGTGATTCAACTTGCCCGTCCTGGGATCGATGCCCGCGTCCATGATCGAGCAGTCGTTTTCGTCCGTCAGCATGACGATCGCGAGCAGCGAATCGGGACGGAGAAAGTCGGCTCGCTGGTTGAGCAAGGTCTGATCGGTACCCACGGCGATCGTCTTTGAGGCCTGCACCTCGAGCGCATCGTACGGCGCTGGCTCGATGAGGAACCGGTACCACGCCTCGAGCTGCGCCTCGTAACCGCAACCCTTTTCGCCGGAGCCGCTCACCATATCGCTCAAGTTCGCGATGAGCGTTCCGACGACCGTCTCGCCTTGAGGCGTATGGGTCGGGGCTGTTTCGGAGGGATCCCAAACCAGGAAGCCCTTACCTTCCCAGGTGTCGACCTTTTGGTTCAGATCTGTCGCGTCGGCGCGATCGATGAGGTGCGCCTTGTCGTTCTCCGTCGCGGTAACGGGATCGTTGGGCTTCGGCTCGCAAATACCGGTCGCTCCGTGACCGCCGATGCTCGAGGTGAGCACACCGATGTGAATGTCGAGGATCGGGTCGAACTCGCGCTTGGAGTCGGAAACCGGACACTCTTGCGTAGGTTCCGTCGGCTGGTCCGCCGCGACGACCCCGTCTTTGTCGACACAAAGCGGATTGACGAGTTGGCCGACGAAGTCGGGCACCGCGAGCTTGAGAATCTCCTGCTTGTCGGCCATCGATCGCGAGTTGTCGATGACGATGAGCAGATCGATCTTATCGACCGAACTCTGGGTCAATTTGTCGACGATCGTCGATGTGGTGCGCGGCTCGACTGGCTCGAGCGGGCGATCCAGACAACCGGGCGCCACGGCCGCGGTGGTCGCGATCAAAGCAGCGGTCATTGCGCCGGCGCGGAGGGCATTAGGAAGCGTCTTCATGCGTTTGGTTCCTCAAGGTGATCGGTGCCGCTCCACCAAATGGGCAGCCCCGTACCTTCATTGCAAAGTTGGTGCCGCAGCATTGTGGTGCACAGCCAGCGGACTTGCAACCCTGCAAATCATCAGTTTGAACCTAATTCCCAGCACTTGGAACATCCGGCCGCCTTTGTCTGCATCGCCGAGGGTGCCAACTTCGGTGGCAGTGAGTGGCTTCTCCCGCCAACTTTCGGCACAAGTCGACGCCCTGCCTGAGCGCGGTTGGCTCAACCCGATCGATGCGCTACACGCTCGGGCATCATGCGTGTCGCCGTCGCCATCGCTCCGGAGGTCAAGGACCTGCTCCGCGATGATCCGTCCCAGCTCGATGAGCTTTTGCGTGAGATCCACGACGAGGATCTGGCCGATCTGCTCATGCTGCTCAGCGACGAGGACGGGATCCGGTTGCTCGAACAGCTGCAAGTCGAGAACGCCGCCGACATCTTCGAGCGGCTAGACGAGCACGACCAAGCGGCCTTCCTCGAACGATTCGGTACCCAACGTCTTGCCGCCATCGTGACGGAGATGGAGCCCGACGAGGCGACCGACCTTCTTGAGGCCTTACCGGACCTGACCGCCGACACACTGCTCGGCGAAATGGGTGAAATCGATCCCGAAGCCGCCGCGGAAGTCGAAGAACTGCTGCAATGGGAAGACGACACGGCCGGCGGTCTGATGACCACCGAGTACTTCGCCATCAAAGAGACGCTCACGGTCGCGGAGACCATTCAAGAGATTCGCAACCAAGGCGAAGAAGCGGAGACCGTCTATTACATCTACTGCGTGGATGATTCGGACCGACTGACCGGCGTCGTTTCGCTGCGCGATTTGATCTTGGCCGAAGCGGAGACGGCGATCGTCGACGTGATGACGAGCAACGTGATGACCGTCGAACCACGGATGGATCAGGAGGATGTCGCACGAACGCTTCGCAAGTACGACTTTACAGCCCTTCCAGTCGCAAACGAAGAACGCGTTCTGCTCGGCGTCATCACGGTCGATGACGTCATCGATGTCCTCACCGAAGAGCAGACGGAGGATTTGCAGCGAATCGCGGCCGTCGGACCCATCGACGAGCGTTACTTTCACGTTTCCTTTTGGACCTTCATCAACAAGCGCGCCCCGTGGCTCGCCGTGCTCTTCATGGGTGAGTTTCTCGCCGGCGCGGTCATGAGCCATTACGACCCGGTGCTGCAAGCGGTAAGTCAATTGAGCCACTACGTGCCCTTGCTCATTTCGGCAGGCGGCAACTCGGGCTCGCAATCCTCTACCCTGATCATTCGTGGGATCGCCACCGGCGACATCACCATGGACGATTGGTGGCGGGTTCTGGTACGCGAATTCGGGCAAGGCGTCGTCCTCGGCGTGGGCCTCGCCCTGGTCGGCATGACCCGCGTCTTCATGATCTCGGACAATCCCGCGATCGCGCCAACCGTGGGCCTCACGGTGATCGGAATCGTTGTGATGGGCTGCACAGTCGGAGGTATGCTCCCGCTACTGCTGCGGCGGGTTGGCTTGGATCCCGCAACGAGCTCGACGCCGTTCGTGGCCACGATCGTCGATGTGCTCGGGATCTTGCTGTATTTCATCATCGCCAAGTTCATGTTGGCCGAGATGCTCACTCAGGTGTGAGCTGCCGCTGAGCGGCGGCGCACGAAAAGATGGCGATCGCGGGCCGAGACGACGACGATCGAATGAAAACGCCACGCCGGTGAACGAGCTCCCGACCCGCGCTTGACGCGGCCGGTTCAGGCGCCTACTTCCACATCTTCAAAGGCCAGTCTCGAAGAGGAATCACCATGGCAGAAGGACTCAATCGCGTAATGCTTCTCGGCAACCTCGGTGCCGATCCAGAACTTCGTTACACTCAAGGCGGCCAAGCCGTCCTCAATCTACGTCTGGCCACCACCGAGAGTTATCTCGACCGTGATCGCGTGCGCAAGGACCGCACCGACTGGCACAATATCGTGGTCTGGGGCAAACGGGGCGAGGGCTTGAGCAAGATCCTGAGCAAGGGGTCGAGCATCTTCGTCGAAGGCTCGCTTCGCACGTCCAGCTTCGAAGGCCGCGACGGCGTCAAGCGATACAAGACCGAGGTCAACGCGCGCAACGTGCTGCTCACCGGCGGTGGACGCGGGCGCGGGGGCGGGGGCGGCTACGACGATCGGGACGCCGGTCCCCCCATGGATGCAGGTCCCCCCGTGGATGCAGGTCCCCCCATGGATGCAGGCCCGGGCCATGATCAAGGTCCGCCCGCAAATGCCAATGTCAGCGGTAACGCTGGGGCTGGCTTCGACGACGACGACGACATTCCGTTTTAGGCCTCATCTCTCGCGCGTGGCGCGCATCGGTGCTCACCGGGGCCGGATCGAGCCGGTAGGTTGTGCGGTCACCGCCGCCTTGGGCGGTTTGGCATCGGGCTTCGGTGTGGCGGTATCGTCAACGTCGTCATTGTCAGCCGGGGCTGGCGCCAACCCTGCCAGGCCCTCCAGTTCATCATAGGGGTCGTCCTCCGGTGGCGCGACGTGTGGAGGCCCGCCAAAGACAACCGTCTCGCGGAGGCCGAGATCGAGGTCGTCCTCATCGATACGCTTGATCTTGTGAACGATCTTCATCAGCCGATGGAGATAGGCCATGTGCTTCGGCGTCACCGCTTGGTTCTTGCCGAAGTACTGAGTCTTTGGCGCCCGCAAGATCGACGCGAGGTAGAGCGACTGCCCAAGCGACAGGGCGCCTGGCAATGAGCGGAAATAATGCCGCGCCGCGGGCTGCACGCCGTACAGCATCGGGCCGTACTCGATGACGTTGAAATACAATTCCATCATCTCCTCTTTGGTGAGCGACTGCTCGAGATACATGGTCAAGATCGCCTCTTGAAGCTTCCGTGAGATCGTCTTGGTCCGGGGCAGGTACAAATTCTTCGCGAGCTGCATGCTGATGGTCGACGCCCCACGCACGAAGCGACCGGCTCGCAAATTCTCACGAAGGGAATTGACGATCGCCTCCTTGTCGAAACCATCATGACGGAAGAATCTGCCGTCTTCCGTCGTGAGCACGGCGCCGATCATGAACCGGGAGATCGAGCTGAGGGGCGTCCAGCCGTCAGTGCCCGGGCCGAAGGACATCGTCTCGGTTTTTCCTCTTCGGTCGTAAACGAGTTTTTCGAACGACTCCTTGAAGCGAGCCGCATCGAGAGACTTGGGCGCATCGCTGACCCGGCAGCTCCGTTCTCCGCCAAAATCGACATCGTAACCGCGGCTAAGATCGGCCGTGTCGAACTTGGCGTGACCCTTGGCAGACATCGTTCCCACAAAACGCATTCCGTCGAGCCGCGGAACCATGGCTGCCGGAATGGATGAAAACAGACTCTGACAGCTGATGGGCGGCAACTCGAATTGCATGTCCACGCGCCGCCCCGCATCGGTACGCTCGTAACTGCCCGACAAGAGCAGCCGAGCTTCCCCAAGCACGAGCTCCGCCTCGGTCAGCTTGACCGAGCGACCATCGAGGGAAATATCTGCTTTGGCGCGCCACGAGAAATTCATGTCCTTGAGGGGCTCGGCCGCGAGACGCGAGCTCGCGAGGGTGATTCGGTTGAGCTCGCCTCGGCCGTCGAGCGCGAGTCGACTGCCGTCGTGACTGAGTACCACCCGCGCGTCGCTCTTGATGGAGCTACGCGACACGTTCTGCAGGCCCAGCTCGCCTTCGGTGATCCCCAAGGTCGACAACCAGACGGGCCCCCCCTTCAGCTGGGCGACCACATCTCGCTCCGCGGTCGCCTGACCACCGTGGGCTGCGATAGGCAATCGTAGGCTAAACGTCAGCGAGCGCTCGGCGTTGGGAGAGGCAGACGATCCAGGTTTGGAGGCTCCGGGGACGAGCGCCACGAGCAGGTCCGCCGCGTCGCGCCGCACCGACAGCTCGCCCGGACCAAAACCGATGATGTCATCACCGACGCGCACCGTCGCCCCGGCCGCGGCCACCTTCGCCATGGCTCCAGGCTCCAACCATCGATCCACCCAGCTCGCCAATTGCATCAGTGACCGGTGGACACGGCGAGCGGCGCGGACATGCTTCGAGGCGGGGCCGACGAGTTTGGTCGGCGTGCCCTTGCCAGCCGGGCGCACTGGCGCGTCTCGTAGCTCCATGTCGAGCTGCAGTGCTTCGGCTCCGAGCATGCTCACCCGGTATTCACCGTTCTTTCGTACGAAACCTACCTGAGGTCTCTCGAGGTGGGCGCGCATACCATCGTGACGCGCGCTCACCGAGGCGGCCCGTATACCCAACTGCTTCGACTCCCGGAACAGCGTGACACCGTTCGCCAGCAGACTACGCCGGTCATCTTGGCCGTAACGCCAACGAAGTTCCAAACCGTCAATCTCGATTCGACGCGCAGCGAGCCTCAGCCCAGACTCGCTCTTGGCCGACCCGAGATGTTTGGCGCGCCACGCTTCGAGGCGCTTCGCCAAGTCTCCCAATGGGCCACGCGCAGCGAGCCTCCCGCCCGTCGCGCGGAGCCGTCGAGGTGCTCGCCAACCAACCAAGACCTCATCGAGGTGTACCTTCATGCCGGGAACTTCGGCCAAGGTGATCGCCACCCCCTGCAGCCGGATCCCCTGAACGCTTGGCGCGACGTGTTGCACGACCACCCGGGCGCCATATCTCTCGGCACGAGCCTGCACCTCCGACCTCACGTAGGGGCCAAAAGTTGCGACCACTGCAGCGCCAATGACGCCGCCCACCGCCGTGGCTATCCAAAAGCGCCGATTCACCGTTTCACCGCATACCTTAATACCTCGCCTTAGCCGGGGCCAAAGCCCACGCGCCCGCGGAACGGCGGGACTCAGGGTGAATGTGCCGGGCACGTTGACTCAACGCCGCAACGATTCAACCGAGTCCCCGACCCGGGCCGCCGGTGGCGGGGGCTGCTCGCCCGGTGAGCTACCATTACCGTTGCGGCCCCTCGACCACCGCGCCAAGGTGCAGCAAGGAAGTTCGCCTGGGGAGCCAATTGCATGAAGTCTCTCGCTTTCCTCGTCTTCTTTACCGTCTTCTCGATGGTCCTAAGCGCTATGCACGGGTACGTGTGGTTGCGCGTGATTCATGATCCCGCCCTCGGCCCCGCGTGGACCGGTACACTGCAAGTCGCGTGGATCGTGCTCGGGACGGCTTGTCCCGTCGCCATCATCTTGGGCCGCATGCTGCCGCGGCGCTTGGGCAACCCTATTTCCCGATTCGCCTACGGCTGGTTTGGTCTGCTCACGCTCCTGTTTTGTTTTTTGCTTTTCACCGAACCGCTTCGCTACCTCTTGATCGCGCAGCCGAGCGATGTAGCAGGAATTGCTCGCCTCCTCGCGATCGGGAGTCTGGGCGCCGTCGGTCTCCTCCTCGTCCACGGTACCTATCGCGCCTTGGCGACACCTCAGGTCAAACACGTCCGGCTGGAGCTCAATTCCTTCCCAGCCGGTTTGAGCGGCTTTCGCCTCGTGCAGATCAGTGACGTCCACATTGGTCCCACGCTCGGACAAGCCTGGCTCGGCTCGGTCGTCGAACGAATCAATGAGCTCGAGCCCGATCTGGTCGCCATCACCGGCGATCTCGTCGATGGCTCCGTGTCCCGCCTCGCCTCGGAATTGGAACCACTGCGGACATTGCGTTCGCGTCACGGCACCTACTTCGTCACAGGTAATCACGAGTACTACTCAGGCGCAGCGTCCTGGATCGACGCCCTGCGCAAACTCGACATCAAGCCCTTGCGAAACGAAAGTGTCCTCATCGGAGAGACGGGCAACGAATTCCGTCTCGTGGGCGTCGATGATTGGAACGCCTTTGGCGAGGGGCACGGCCGCGATCTGCCTAGGGCGCTCGCCGAACGCTCCCCTGGACAGGCCACCATCCTCTTGGCCCACCAACCCAAACAGATCCACGAGGCGGCCCAGCTCGGGGTCACGCTTCAGCTCAGTGGCCACACTCACGGTGGTCAGATCTTCCCGTTTCACTTCTTCGTTCGGCTGCAGCAGCCCTTTGTCGCGGGCTTGCACCGCGTGAAAAATACGCTGCTCTACGTCAGTCGTGGAACCGGGTTCTGGGGCCCCCCCTTGCGCGTCGGAGCCCCGCCCGAAATCACTCTTCTCGAGCTCAGTCCGGCTGCGAGCTAACCAACACAAGCCGAGCAGCTCGGCCACGGACAGCCGAACGCCTTGGCGAGCTGGTCCGACAGACAAAATAAAAAAAGCCGCGCGACCTAAGTCACGCGGCTTAAAGAAAATCCCGGCGGCGTCCTACTCTCCCACCAAGTTACCCTGGCAGTACCATCGGCTCTGAGGAGCTTAACTTCCGAGTTCGGAATGGGATCGGGTGGAACCTCCACGACAACACCACCGGAAATCTGCGGAGTGACATAACTCGTGCCGGCGGTCTATGACCAGCGGGCTCGAGGTGCATTCGACAACCGAATGCGTCCCTCCATTAATTTTTTACTCTTTACGTCTCAACTATTTTCATCAAGTCCGTCTCAATCGCTAAGCAATCGAGGCAACGAACTCCGTGCATGAACTACAATACATACCTTAGAAACACGATGAAGCCTCACGACCAATTAGTACTGGTTAGCTCCGTACATTGCTGTACTTCCACACCCAGCCTATCAACGTTGTAGTCTCCAACGGGTCTTTAGGGACCATAACGGTCCGGGATACCTAATCTTGAGACCGGCTTCCCGCTTAGATGCTTTCAGCGGTTATCCGTTCCGAACGTGGCTACCCGGCTATGCCTTTGGCAAGACAACCGGCACACCAGAGGTCCGTCCACCTAGGTCCTCTCGTACTATAGGAAGATTCTCTCAAGTATCCTACGCCCACGGCAGATAGGGACCGAACTGTCTCACGACGTTCTAAACCCAGC
>JAPYTK010000030.1 GCA_029941785.1 Polyangiaceae bacterium
GAATGAGTTTCTTCTTGCTCGACACCACCCCGAGCGCCGCACTGTTGACCGCCGCCGAGAACGGAAAGCTCGACGGCGAAGACCGCGTGCGCGCCGTGGCCGCACAGCTCCTCGATGAGCCAGACGCCAAGCAGGCCACCGCCGCCTTTTTTGCCGAGTACCTCGCCATCGATGACATGGAGGAGGTCACCAAGGACCCACAACTTTACCCGAACTTCTCGCCCGCTCTCGCCTCGTCGATGAAGCGGGAGACCCTCGAACTTGTCAACGACGTGGTGTGGCGCGGCGACCTTCCGATCGACACCCTGTTCACCGCAGAGCACAGCTTTGTCGATGAAGCGCTCGCGACGCACTACGACATCGATCTCGACGGCAAGAAAGACTGGTCCCGCGTGACCTTGCCCGCCGAGCAAAAGCGCAGCGGCTTGCTGACCCACGCCTCGATCATGTCTCGTCAGTCACACCCGACCTCGACCTCGGTGACCCATCGGGGCTTGTTCATCATGGAGCGTTTCCTCTGCCAATCGATGCCCCCTCCTCCCCCGGAGGCAGTCACCGAGCTGCCGCCGACCAGCACCGCGCCGACGATGCGAGAGAGGCTGGCGGTCCATCTCGAAAACCCCACCTGCGCAGCCTGTCACACCACCAGTGACAACCTCGGCCTGGCGCTCGAGAATTTCGACGCCGTAGGCATATTTCGCACCAAGGAGAACGGCTCGACGATCGACACGACGGTCGAGCTGGACAGCTTCGGATCCTTCGATGGCCCCGCCGAGCTCGGACAGCTTCTCGCCGCACAGCCCGCGGTCAAGGCCTGCGTCTTGCGCCACCTCTTCCGTCACGCCACGGGCCGCATCGAAACCAACGGCGATCTCGCCGCTCTCGACAGCCTCAACGAGCGCTTCGCCGAGTCGGGCTACCGCTTCAAGCAGCTGCTCGTGGATCTGGTTGCCAGCCAAGTCTTCTCTGACGCCGGGAGTTTCGAGCCATGAGGCGCCGACTCCCCCACGAACTGAAGCTCGACCGGCGAACCCTGCTTCGGGGCGCTGCGGCGGGCGGCGCGCTCAGCCTCGCTCTCCCCATGCTGGACGCCATGCTCGACGACAACGGCGTGCGTCTCGCCGATGGCGCTGCCATCCCTACCCGTTTCATGACGTGGGTGTTCGGCAATGGTTGCGTCGTCGCCGACTGGGTGCCCGCACAACAAGGACCGAAGTACGCGCTCTCCCGAGCTCTCGAACCGCTCGCGAAGGTCAAGGGCTACTGCGCCGTGCTCACCAACTTCCGCAATTACGTCGCTGGCCGCCGAGGCCATCACGACGGCATGGCGGGTATTTTCTCCGGGCATCCCTTCATTCAGCTCCCGTCAGGCAGCGCGCCTTACGCGTCCAAGTTCGGTGGCCCGTCGATCGACCAGGTCATCGCCGATCAAATTGGGACAGACACCTACCACAAGTCGATTCAGCTCGGCGTGTCGAAGCTTCACTTGATCGATCAAGGCCACACGCTGCAAACCCTCTCCCATCGTGGCCCCGACCAACCGCTCTTCGCCGAGCGGGACGCGCTCACCATCTACAACAAGCTCTTCGATTCCTTCATGCCCCCCGACGACCCGGCACAAGGCGTTCGGGCCGGCGCGCTGGACGCGGTGCTCGCTGACGCCGCACGGCTCAAAAAACGGGTGGGCAAGACCGACCAGCAGCGGCTCGATGCTCACCTCGAGAGCGTCTTTCAGCTCAAGAAACAGATCCTCGCCATTCCGCCGAGCTGCGCCATTCCTCAAAAGCCCGAACCGATCGACAATCCACCGGATGAACCCTTGGTCGAGCTCAACGAGCTGATGTGCCAGCTCGTCGCGATGGCCTTCAGCTGCGATCTCACGCGGGTCATCAGCTACATGTTCACCGGCCCTAGCGGAGGCGCGCATTTTCACATGCTACCGCCGGCCGCGATCGAAGGGCAGGACGGCAAGGACTACAGCCACGATAGCCACCACAACGTGAGCCATATCAACCTTCCCTACGAACAGGCCTTCATCGGAAGCTCCGTCGTGGTGACCATGAGCTGCTTCGCAACCTTGCTCGAACAGTTGATGGCGACGCCTGAGGGCGACGGCAACCTGCTCGATCACAGCTGCATCTTGATGAGCAGCGGCGTCGCCGAGGGCTGGAGTCACTCAGAGGTCGACTACCCGCTCATCGTCGCAGGTCACGGGGGCGGCGGACTCAAGAAGGACGTCGGACACTACCGCTCTCCCAACGAAGAGAGCATGTCGAACATCGGGCTCGCGTGCATTCAGGCCGTCGCTCCGGAGGCGGGGATCACCGAGCACGGCAGCGACGAGGGATCGTACAAAGGACGCACCACGACGCCCTGCTCCGCCATCCTCGCCTAGCTTTAGCCCGCGCCGCGACGACACCTCTACGGGGCGTCGATGGCCCGCTGCACGATGTGGCCGCAGTGGCGCACGGCGTGCTCGATGTCAAAGCAGCGCTCGAGTTCTTCCGTCGTCATGGCCGCGGCGACCTCCGGATCGGCTGCGAGCAAGTCGTGAAAACTGCCCTCGCCATGGAAGGCCTTCATCGCCGCGCGCTGCACGACGACATAAGCTTCCTGGCGAGGTTTGCCGCTCTGCACCAGAGCCAAGAGCAAGCCCTCACTGAAACAGCGGCCGCCGGTCATCTCGAGGTTGCGCATCAAGTTCTCGGGATAAACCACCAGGCCACTCACCAGTCGAGTCGCGCGCTGCAAACCGTACGCCGTCATGGTGGTGGCGTCTGGCGCAATCATTCGTTCAACGGAAGAATGGGAGATGTCACGCTCATGCCAAAGCGCGACGTTCTCGAGGGCCGGGATCACCGCAGAGCGCACGATGCGCGCGACACCACACAAGTTCTCGCTCGCGATGGGGTTGCGCTTGTGGGGCATGGCGCTCGACCCCTTTTGCCCCTTGGTGAAGCTCTCTTCGGCCTCGGCCACTTCGGTACGCTGCCAATGGCGCACGTTCGTCGCCAGTCGTTCAATCCCCGCGGCGATGACGCCCAAGGTAGAAAAGAACGCGGCATGGCGATCGCGCGCGACGACCTGGGTCGCAACGGTTTCCGCTTGAAGGCCAAGGGCACCCAGCGCCTCCGCCTCGATTCCGGGCGAGAGGTGCGCGTAGGTCCCGACCGCACCGGCGATCTTGCCAACCGCGATCTCGTCTCGCGCCACGCGGAGGCGTTGCCGGCCCCGCTTCATCTCGGCCAGATGGCCTGCCAGCGCGGTGCCAAACGTCGTGGGCTCGGCGTGAATACCGTGACTACGACCGATCATCGGGGTGCCGGCATGCTCTTTCGCGCGCTCCGTCAGCGCCTCGATGAGTTCATCGAGCTTCTCGGCGATGAGGTCGCTCGCCCGCGTGAGAAGGACGGCAAAGCTCGTGTCGAGCACGTCGCTCGAGGTCATGCCAAAGTGCAGCCAACGTGCGTCATCTCCCGCGAGTTCTTCCACGTGGGTCAAGAACGCGATCACGTCATGTTTGACCGTTTTCTCGATCTCGTCGATGCGGTCCGCATCGAGCTGGATGTTTTTGTCCCGAAGACGATCTGCCGTACCCGCCGGCACCCGCTCAGCCCGTTCCATCGCCTCGCAAGCGGCGAGTTCAACCTCCAGCCAGGTCGTGTATTTGGTGGCGCTCGACCACAGGTCGGCAAACGCTGGGGGGGTGTAGCGAGGGATCATGGTGGGCGGACCGTGGCCAAACGTTTCCGACGCGTCAAGGTCCGGCAGACGGGGACGAACCTGGCAGGGCGGAAGGCTTGCTCGGTCCGCTCCGAAGCGCCTTGGGTCCTAGGGCCTTGCCACCTTTGCGCGAGTCGGCCACGCCCCATGCGACGCCCGTCTTGGGATCGACCACGATGCAGTTCGCGTGCCCTTGGCTGAGATGCGTAGGAGCGAGCACATGGCCCATTGATTTCAACTTCTTGAGCGTCACTTTTGACGGCAAACGCTTCTTCTCCATGCGCACCTTGTCGGGCCACCATTGGTGATGGATCCGCCCGCGCTCGACCGCCCGATCCACAGTCATCCCGTGATCGACCAAGTTTCGCAATAGCTGGGCGACCGTGCCAGGAATGGTGTCGCCGCCCGGCGAGCCGATGACCGCCACCGCGCGACCGTCTCGCTCGACGATGGCCGGGCTCATCGAGCTGGCCATTCGCTTGTTGGGCTGGAGCACATTGAAACCGCTGGGTGAAAACGCGCCCATGGCGTTGCTCAACATCACGCCCGTGCCCGGCACCATGACCCGGGCGCCGTAGGCCGCGGACAAGGTGGTGGTCGTAGAAACCGCGTTTCCGAGCGCATCCACAACGGAAAAATGCGTGGTGTCTTCCGACTCGGCGGGCACGGTCGTCATCTTGTGAATGGGAACGACGGCGCGGGACGGAGTGGCGCGTAGCGGATCGATCGATGGCTGGCGCTCGCGGTAGTAGGCCGGATCGAGCAGCCGCTTGCGCAGCGGGCCGACGACCTTCGGATCGACGAAGGCGGGATCGGCTCCGATGCTGCGGCGGTCGGCATAGGCCCGGCGCGCAGCTTCGATGAAGAAGTGAAGTTCCTGAGCAGAACGGGGCGCCGCACGATGCGCCTCGTTCGCCTCGAGGTACCCCATGATCGAGCGCAGCGCGATCCCGCCCATCGAGGGCGGGGGCATCGTGTGCACCGTATAACCACGATAATTAAAACGGAGGGGCGTGCGGATCTCCGCCCGGTAGGCGGACAAGTCCTTCTCGGTGACCAGGCCGCCCCCTCGGCGCATGGCTTGCGCGATTTTGGCAGCGACCTCGCCACCATAAAAGCCTGCATCGCCGCTCTTGGCGATGGCCCGAAGCGTTCGAGCAAGCCGAGTTTGGCGAACCCATTGCCCTCCCGCTTTGGGTAGCTTGCCGCTTCGACCCAAACCGTAGGTCGCGCGGATAACCGGATCGCGACGTAGCTTCTTCCACATCCAAGCGAGCATCAGCGATTGGTGCCGGTTGCTGCGATGACCACGCTCAGCGAGAGCGATGGCGGGGGCTATCAATTCGGCGAGTGGCCGCGTGCCAAAACGACGCCGCGCCAAATTCAAGCCGGCGACAACTCCTGGCACGGGCGCCGCGAGATAGCCGTGAGCGCCGGCCGCGAGCTGCTGCTCGTTTTTCGCCACGGTCGCTGCAGCGGGTGCTTTTTCTCGGTAATCAACGGCGAAAACCTGACCGTCGGCGCGTCGTACGATCATGAAGCCGCCACCACCCAAACTGCCCGCCGTGAAATGAGTGACAGACAGCGCGTAACCCACGGCAACCGCCGCATCGATCGCGTTGCCCCCCTTGGACAACACCTCCGCCCCGATCCGCGTCGCCCGGGCGTCAGCACTGCTCACCATGCCAAACTCTCCCCGCACGGCGCGCCGACCACCCGGCTTCACCGGACCCGCAAGAGCAGCCGGATCGCTTCTCCGTGGGGCGCTTCCGATCGCGGAAACCGATCCCCTCGAGGCGGCTGAGGCCACCGCGATGGGGACCGGGTCGCAAGCCGTGATCGTCAAGATCCCACTCAGGAGCAGGCCGCCGCACGACACGCGTCGAAGCACCCTTGGAAGATCGTCCAGCATTCGCCCCTCGGTCTAGCACAAGGGCCGTGGCTCGCGCACCGCCTCAGCACGACGCAGTCCATCGCTCATGCGCGTCGCGGAGTCTCTCGCAGGGCGGGAGTTCTTCCCACCAAGCGCCGGTGGCGCCATCGCTGCTAGCGGCGACGCCGACGAGCAAGGGACAAGCCGCCGCCCATCGCCACCATCGCGAGCCAGGCGACCAAGTCACCTCCGGCCGGTCCGGGCACGGTCGCGCAGGAAACGCTGCCGCCAGCCTCGGCACTGCATTCGCCGTTATCGCAGCTCGCGCTGGCGTAGCCGCTCACCTCGATGTCGAGCAAGTCGCGCAGAGCGTTGACACACGCATCGAGGTTCCCGCCATGGTCGATGTACTGGCCGTCGCAGAACAAGGCCCCCTCGGGCTTGCTGCACTCCAGCTCGCACCCGCCTGTCAGCTCTGCCGCGCAACCCGCTTGGCAGTCGATCTGACAATCGATGTTCGCCTCAGCTTTGCAGCTACCTTTGCAGCTCGCGTCACATTTCGCCGTACAATCAGCCGACGGCAGAACCACGTCGCACGAAGCGCTGCACTCCCCGGAGCACGTCGCCTTGCAGCTACCTTCGCAGGTTGTCTTGTCATTCGAGGAGGTACACTGCCCGCTGCAGCCCGCCTCACAGTCCAGCTCGCAGGAAGCCTGGCAATCGAACTTGCCAGGGTCGAGGTCACAACTCACGCCGCACTCTCCTTCACATTCGATGTCACAACCCACTTCGATGTCGATGTCGCATCCGCTGCCGCTGCAATCGACGTAACAGGCCGCGCTGAAATTGATCGGCTCACACTTCGCGGTACACCCACCCTCGATCAAGACCTCGCAATTCGCACTCGCTTCGACGTTGATGTCGCCACAAGCACCGATATTGCCCGCCGACGCAGGGGCGCTCAGCAACAATCCAGCGACGAGACACAGGCCAGAGGTGAAAAGGGTGGGGTGATTCATGGGGGTCCCTCCGAAGGAAATGAGCCAAAGAAACAACGAGCACGGCGATTTTATCCTGGATCGCCATAGAAAACGACCACCAATCGCGCCGTTTGCGCCAGTTGGACGCCTGAACCGAAGGCGCCTTCAAGCGACGATCAAACAACACACCCTTAGATTCACACACACTCCGCCAGCTGCGGCCGAACAGCACGAATCGGTCGCATGCCTCGGCAGAAGGCGGAAAGAGTGGTCCTGTCGATGGCCGCTACAGGCAGCTACTCGCGATCATCGAGGGGAACGTACTCGCGAACCGTGTGACCGGTGTAGATCTGACGGGGCCGACTGATACGCGTCTTGGGATCTTCGTTCATCTCTTTCCACTGAGCGATCCAGCCAGGCAAGCGACCCAAGGCGAACATCGCCGTGAACATATTCGTCGGAAAACCCAGGGCCCGATAGATGATCCCGCTGTAGAAATCGACGTTCGGATAGAGACGGCGATCCTTGAAGTAGCTGTCTTCGAGTGCCGCCTCTTCGATCCGCTTCGCGATGTCGAGCAGCGGATCGTCGATGCCGAGCTTGCTGAGCACCCTGTCTGCCGCCTTCTTGATGAGCAGCGCCCGCGGGTCGTAGTTCTTGTAGACGCGGTGGCCAAAACCCATCAGCCGTGCGCCGGAGTTCTTGTCTTTCACGCGCTCGACATATTTGTCCACGCTTTCGCCGCTGGCGTGAATGCGCTCGAGCATGTGAATGACCGCTTGATTGGCGCCGCCGTGGCGAGGGCCCCAAAGCGCGCAGATCCCCGATGCGATCGATGCAAAGAGGTTCGCCTGGCCACTGCCCACCATCCGCACGGTGCTCGTCGAACAGTTCTGCTCGTGATCGGCGTGCAGGATGAGCAAGAGGTTCATCACTTTCACGATCTCTTCGTCGACGTGATAGGGCTCGCACGGCACGCTGAACAGCATGTTGACGATATTCGCGCAATAGGTCAGGTCGTTGCGCGGGTAGACGAAGGGCTGTCCGATCGACTTCTTGTAGGCAAAAGCCATCATCGTCCGGATCTTGGACATCAACCGCGTCGCGGTGATGTCGAACAGTTCGGTGTTCGTTGCGTCGAGCGCGTCGGGATAGAAGGCCGACAAGGAACAGACCATCGCTGACAGGATGGCCATGGGGTGAGCGGTGCTCGGATAACCGTTGAAGAAACTCTTCATGTCCTCATGAATGAGGGAGTGCATGGTGAGCCGGTTTCGGAAACCCTCGAGTTCGCCACGGTTCGGCAAACGACCGTTGATGAGGAGATAACTGGTCTCGCAAAAGGTCGAGTGTTCCCCTAGCTGTTCGATCGGAATGCCTCGGTAACGAAGAATGCCGTTCTCGCCGTCGATGTAGGTGATCGCACTGAGCGTGGACGCGGTGTTGCCAAAGGCTGGATCCAAGCACACCACGCCCGTATTCTTTCGCAATCCCCGGATGTCCACCGCCTTCTCGCCCTCCGAGCCGATGATGACGGGCAGATCGAGTTCGTGCCGCTGACCTTCAATATCAAGGGAGAGTTTCGCCGAATTCACCGAGTCCTCCTTATGCGACTTGCTCCGGGTCGGGCCGCGTTAGCAGGCCGTCCGTCCAAGTCGCCAGTATCCTGTTGTCGAGGCCCCGAAGCAGCTTGCCTCGTTCTCGACTCTTCAGCGCTCACCTCGTGGCGCAGCGCATCATGTCGCGCCAACTTAGCATGAATTGTCGCTCTGGGAAGCTGCAACTTGGCCGGCCCAGGGAGCAGGACCAAAATTCTTTAATATCCGAGCCTTAAGACCCGCGTCACGCGGTACTGTCGGCCGAACGTAGACCCCGCCGACGCGCTTCGTTAAAAGCCAAGGGTGGTCACCATTTATGCCGTCATCATGGCCGGAGGCTCCGGCACCAGGTTCTGGCCTGCATCTCGTCGTTTGCGTCCCAAACAGCTGCTCGCTCTCACTGGCAACGAAACCCTGCTAAGCGAAACGGTCCGGCGTCTCGATGGCGTCTGCCCAAGGGAGAACGTCCTCATCGCTACGGGGCGCCATCTCGCCGACCAGACCCTCGCCAGCCTCAGCGATTTTTCCGAGCAGCAACTGCTCATCGAGCCCGTAGCGCGGAACACCGCGCCGTGCCTTGCGTGGGCTGCCGCCACCATCGCTCGCCGTGACCCTGACGCGGTGGTGATCGCGCTCCCCGCCGACCAGCACATCACCGACGAGGTTGGCTTTCGCGAAGTGCTCCAGCACGCCGTGGCCTCGGCCGCAACCGGCCTCATCACGACGGTGGGGATCCAGCCAACCCATCCTGAAACGGGGTACGGCTATATTGAAGCGGAGACTTCGTCCAAAGAAGAGACGGTAAAGCGCGTGCGCCGCTTCGTCGAAAAGCCCGATAAAGAGCGCGCCGAACAGTTCGTCGCCGCGGGCAACTTCTACTGGAACGCTGGTATGTTCTTCTTTCGCGCCGGTGACATGGTCCGGGCCGTCGAGACGCACCTCCCCGCCCTGGCGGCATGCACCAAACAACTCGACGAAGCCGCCTCCGCAGGTCGCGAAAACGACATTCTCGAAAAAGTCTTTAACGAAATGCCATCGGTCAGCATTGACCATGGCGTGATGGAACACATGGATACACTCGGGGTCGTCCCCGGTGATTTTGGCTGGAGCGACGTGGGCAGCTGGCTCAGCGCCAGCGAACTCGCGACGCGTGACGAAGACGGAAACAGCGCGCCGAAGCACGCGCTTCTCATCGACGCGAAGAACAACCATGTCGTCGACTTGCGGTCGGGTGACGAGCCTCGCGTCATCGCGATGGTTGGGTGCGACGATCTCGTGGTGGTCGAAACCGACGATGCACTGCTGATCATGCCGCGGCAGCGTTCACAGGATGTTCGCGAGGTCGTGGCCGCTCTGAAAGCACGCGGCGAGGAGACACTCACATGAACCAAACCCCGATCTTCACTCTTCGGACCTACCTGCCTGCCGGGATTTTTGCCCCCTTCGCCTTTGCCTTGCTGCTCGCCTGCGGATCGGACATCGACGCCCCGAGCGATTCGACCACCACGGCTTCCGGCGGCGGCGGCGCAACGAGCAGCACGACCATCAACGGCGGCGCGGGAGGTAGCGGAGGATCCGTCGGCACGGGCGGTGACGGTGGAGAGGGCCTTTGCACGATCCCTGCAAACGCGACCGTCGGCCTGCTGAAGCACACGAACGACAGCTTTGGCGGCTACACCTTGCTGGCGCCGAACGGCTCGACCCGCAGCTATCTGCTCGACGAGTGCGGGCAAGTCGTGCACCAGTGGCAGCATGGGTCGAGGCCTGGACAGAGCACCTATTTGCTCGAAAACGGCGATCTGCTGCGAGCCGAGAAGGTCGGCGGCATGACCTTCCAGGCCGGAGGATCGGGCGGCCGGGTCGTTCGCTACAACTGGGAGGGCGACACGCTATGGACGTTCGCCTACAGCACGGACACCTACCGACAACACCACGACGTCGAGCTGCTCCCCAACGGCAATGTCTTGCTCATCGCATGGGAGAAGAAGACCGCAGCCGAGGCTACCGCTGCAGGTCGCGACCCGAGCTTGCTCGCGCAGAACGAGCTGTGGCCCGATCACATCATCGAGGTCGTACCTGAGGGGCCCGCTGACGGTAAGATCGTGTGGCGGTGGAACAGCTGGGACCATCTCATCCAAGATCACGACCCGAACCAGGCCAACTACGGCGTGCCTTCCGAACATCCCGAGCTCATCGACATCAACTTCGCGAACAACGGAAACGCCGACTGGCTCCACATCAACAGCATCGACTACAACGCTGCTCACGACCAAATCATCCTGAGCGCCCACAACCTCAACGAGGTGTGGATCATCGATCACAGCACGACGAGCAGCGAAGCGGCAAGTCACCAAGGAGGCAACAGCGGCAAGGGCGGCGACCTCCTTTACCGCTGGGGTAACCCGCAGACTTACGGTGCAGGCACGTCGGCGGACGAGCGCTTGTTCGGCCAACACGACGCACAGTGGATCGGCAACGGACTCTCCGGCGCTGGAGAGGTTCTCATCTTCAATAATGGTGCGAATCGACCCGAGGGCGACTACTCGACCGTCGAACAGATCGCCCTGCCGGTGGACGCAAACGGTCAATACTCGCTCCTGCCCGATGGATTTTTTGGGCCGACCGACCCGACGTGGCTCTACAAGGCCGAGCCCGCAACCGACTTCTTCTCGCGCAATATCTCGGGCGCTCAGCGGCTCGCCAACGGAAACACCATGGTGTGCAGCGGAGCGAACGGCACGCTGTTCGAGGTGAGCGAGGCCGGCGACGTCGTCTGGCAGTACCTCAGCCCCAGCGGAGCCATGGGCCAGATCGTCAAACAAGGCGAGAGCATTCCGACGAACAACCAAGGCGAGCCGACCAACCAGGTCTTTCGCGCCTACCGTTACGCGGCCGATTTTGCGGGCCTCGCAGGCCGCGATCTAACCCCGCAGGGAACACTCGAGTAGCAGGCGAGTGTGCGCGAGGTGTGCGCACATGTGTACAAAGCTTGCGCAAGCGGCCGTGGCCGTGGGTCGGTGAACCACCAAATCCCAGGTACTTGACCGGGCGAACCGCACTTGGCACGGCGGTTGCAATTGTTGGCGGGCAACCCAACCCCACCCCTCACAGAGGTTTTCATCATGAAGCACGCCTGGTTGTTCGCCCTTCCCTTTCTCGCTCTCGCCTGTACCGGTGAAGTCACCGACGAACACGCCGAGGAGGCCCAAAGCAGCCTGAAGAGCAAATCCTCGAAAAAGGCGAAGAAGAAGAAGAAGAAGCCAGTCCCCGCCTGCCAGAACGGCGCGCTGCCTGGCACCATGCCCGGTTGCGCCCCTGGCTATACCGTCGCGTGCGAGTTCGACAAGTACCCCTATTGCTGCGTATGCGAAGAAGAGCCGCCGACGCTCAGCTGCGCCAACGTCCTGTGCGCCGAGGGCTTCGAATGCATCGAGACGAAGACGGGCCCGGAGTGTGTGCCGACCCTCAGCTGCGCGAACGTGCTCTGTCAAGCGGGCCACAGCTGCGAGACCGACTGCGGCGGCAACCCCGTCTGCCTGCCGGACGTTTGCGAAGGATTCGCAGGGTTCAGCTGCCCCGATGACTTCAGCTGCATCAAGAAATCGAAGGCTCCCGATCAGGGAGGAAAATGCGTGAAAGACTGTGCGCCGAGCTGCGGCGAGTGCGTGTCCGACGGAGACTGCTCCAAGGGCGAAAGCTGCACCGCGAGCCAGGAATGCTTGTCGTCATGTGACTGCCCCAGCTGCGACGTCTGCGCCGGACACTGTGTGCCGGAAGAAAAGTAGCGCGCCAACAGTCGGCGAAACCAGCTAAGGCCGACCCCCAGGAAGGGCGGCCACCGGTTCCTCCCACTCAAGCTTTGGCTTGGCGTTTGCGAAGCCAAGCGGAAAACGGCGCATAGAGAAGCCGCTTCACCCAGCGTGGTGACAAGGCATTGAGCGCCATCACGATCTTCATCACCGTGCCTGGCACGACCATCGCCGCCCCCCGTTCGAACCCTCGAATCGAATCGCGAGCGCAACGCTCGGCTGAGATCTCAATCCAGGCCGGCGACCCCTGCCCGGTCACGTTGCCAACGTTCGCTTCAAACTCCGTCTTGACCGGACCTGGACACGATTGCGTCACGCACACACCGACAGGACCGAGGTCGCAACGAAGCGATTCGGTGAAACCAGTCACGAAGTGTTTCGTTCCCACGTAGGTCGCGAAGGCGGGCAAGAAACTCAAGCCAAAACCCGAGCTGATGTTGAGCACCCCCCCGTGCCCTTTGTTCACCATCGGACCGACGAGCCGGCGGGTCAGGTAACAAAGCGTGGTGACGTTGAGCTCGATCATCCGCTCCTGTTTGTCCCAATCGGTGCGATCGTACATTCCCATGTCACCGAAGCCAGCGTTGTTCACCAAGATGTCCACCACGCCCAACTGTCGCTTGACGGCGGCGAGCATCGCGTCGGTCGCCTCCCGATCGGTCAGATCACATGCTTGGACACTGACGGTGAGGTCAGCGTTCGAGGCGCGAAGCTCTTCGGCCAAGGCTTCGAGCCGCTCCTCGCGGCGCGCCACCAGAGCGATGGCGCTCAAACGCGGCGCCAGCTGACGGGCGATCGCTTCACCTATCCCTGACGAAGCACCCGTAACGAGCGCGACGCCACCATCGATCGGGGCACGCATGGCGCGAAGCTATCACTTTGCGTGGCCGGCGGTCACATAGAAGTAGGCGATACACATCTCGTCCTCGGTGCCATCTCCCCACGTGACCGTCTTGTCGCTCATGTTGTCCCAAGTGCAGGAAAGCACGACCTCGTCACCCTTATCCAGCTTCATTCCCTGCGGATCGTCGAGAAAGTAAAACTGTTGCCAATCGAAATCCCACTCGGGAATGTCGATGAGACAATCCTTGCCTCCCGCCTGCCGCTCGATGTTGACGCTCGTGTGGCGGCCCTTGAGGTGCATGTGCGGAGCGGCTGCCCACACCGTGGCGTTGCCAGGCACCGTCATCCTCGCCTCGGCAGAGTATCCCGTCGTCGCTGGCGGAATGGCGAACGAATGATCGCTCATGGAATAGAGGCTCGCTTCATTTTGGACCGGCTCCTTGGCATATTGCAGTTCGATCGCCGTCTGATCGGGAAGCGAGCCCGAAGTCACGATGTTGTAGTGAATTTGCATGGCGATCTTCTTGCCAGCCTCGAGCCGGATCCCGGTGTTCGCCGGAAACGTGTAGGCCGGCGTGCCGGGCACCCAGCCAGCGATCACCTGTGCACTCGCCACGCCGGGCCCTCCTGGGCAATCGTAACCGGGCCCAGGATCGGCGGCGTCGAGTTGATCGAGTGCCGCGGCGTCCGCCGCGTACAGAAGGACGTGGTGGACCACTTTCTTCTCACCAGGCTTGACGTCATAACCGACGAAGAACACGTCCTCGCTGAGCTTTGGATCCAGGACGAAGCAACGATGGTCGTTCCCATCCAGAGAAGCGACCGGCGTGTAGCTTGCGCCCATGGTCAAAGTCGCATCGACCCATTCGAGCCCCTTCGGGGCGCCCAGTTCAGGGGGTGCGTCTGACGGGTCACCCTCGACGGCGCCGCCAGCGGACCAGGCAGAAAACACAGCCTTCTCCTCATCATTCAAGATGCGTTCGCCATCGTAACTGTTGCATGCGGTCGAGGGTTGCCAGGGGGGCATGATCCCTTGACCTGTGACGTGGGCCATCAACTCCGCCCGCGCCGCGAGATCTTCCGAAAAGGTGGTCATGGAGAACGACAGCGAGTCATCCGCGTGACAACCGATGCAGTGCTGCTGCGCCACCGGCAGGACGTCCCGATACCAAGTCACCTCCGCAGCGCTGCTCCCGCCAGCGCCCGAGCCGCCTGCCCCGACATCTCCGACTTGGTCGCTGCACCCGAAACCGACACTTAACGCGAGCACGAGGCTCAACAGAAATTGCTTCGTCTTCACGGTGACTCATCGTAGCAAAACTCGTTCCACGGTACGACTGTCCGCGATCATTGGGCGCGCTGACCAAAATCGACGCGGCCGCGCCACGATACCGATGCGCGGCCGCCACACTCGCAGCTCGGCTCAGCGTGAAAGGGAGCGGTGCTGAGCATCGCGCACGCAATGGAGCGCCACACCACTCGTCGTCGCCACGTTCAGCGAATCGAAGTCCGATTCGATGTCGATTCGGGCTCGATGATGAGCCGCGTCCATCATCCGATCGCTCAAGCCAGCCCCCTCGGTCCCCAATACCAGCGCAACTTTCTTCGGCACCGGCCAGCTGTCGCCCATCTCTTCCAGCGCTCGCGCGTCCGGCCTCGGGCTGAGCGCGATGCTCTCGAATCCTGCGCCGTGCAAGGCATCGAGGAGGCCTTCTTCTGGGGTCGTCCGCGCATAGGGAACGAACAAGGCCGCGCCCACCGAAACCCGAATGGCTTTCCGATACAGCGGGTCGCATGTCGCCCGATCGATGATCACGGCGTCAGCTCCGAAGGCTGCCGCATTTCGGAACACGCCGCCGACGTTGTCGTGATTGGTGAGCGATTCGAGCACGAGCACCCGCCGGAGACACCTGCCAGCGGCCTCCGCTTCCGCTGACAAGCGAGAGAGCAGCTCGGTCGGCGTCGGCACCGGCGCCCGCTGCCCAACCGCCAAAATCCCGCGGTGAATGTGAAACCCCACCACCTCGTCGACCAGCTCGGGCTCACCGACGAAAACCGGGATCTTAGGGTCCAATTGGTCAATCACATCGCTGATCTTGGGCAGCCGCGGACGGGAAACGAACACCGAACGAATGGCGTAGATGCCGCGCTTCGCCAACACGCGCAACACGACCTCACTCTCGGCGATGAAGGCCTCCCGCCGCGTCGACAAGTCCTTTTCGCGGACCGCTTGATAATCCACGAGTCGTGGGTCCGCCAAGTCCGTCACCGGGATAATTCGGGAGTTCATGAATGTTTCACCTACAACCCGCTACATATAGAGCGAGCCGTGAGAGAACCAAAACACAACATACACCACCCCGTGGCTACGATCTGGCGAGCCGTTCGCTCGATCCGATTAGGCACCATCAGCGCCATCATCGCCGTGCTCTTGGTGACCACGACGAGTCACGCGGTGACCAGCCCCGCTCGTGGCCCCGAGACAAAAGTTCCCCATTACCTCCAGCGTGGCGAGGAGTTGACGCGGAAAATGACGCTCCGAAGTGACCGGATCCACGACATGCTGCGCTTTGCTCGCAAAGCTCGAAAACGCAAGGCGAGCCGCTGCCTCAATGGAAAACTGAATCAAGCCCACGCGATGGAGCGCATGGGCGACGCAGATTACGTCCAGCTTCGCCGTGCAGCCGGTCAAGGTGACGCCCATACCGTTTCGCAGCATTACGCACGTCTCGAACGTTTTGACGAACGATCACACTTCATCATGGGCGAAGCGAACGGCTGCGGCATTCGAGTGGACAAAAAACGCGTCAGTCGACGCTGAGTCGCCCCAGCGCGACCGATCAGCCCGATCCGACGCGCGGATCCCGCCGCAACATCATGGTCTGCGTCGCGGTCGCTACCAGCTTGCCGCCGTCGTCCCAAATGTCGGCGCGCGCGGTGGCGTAACCCGCTCGTGCGCGCGGACAACGGACGTCGACCAATAACCACTGCGACGGGCTGGGATCGAGAAAGTGAACCGTCAGATCGAGACTCGGTGCGTAAACCCGAGGTGCCTCCGGGCCGACCCTGACAAGCAGGGACGGAGGCATGGTGTCAGCGATGGGCGGTATCGCGAGAGGGTCGAAGTGCCCCTCCGCGGTGTGCTGCGGGATCCGATAGCGATACCAAAACGCGGATCGCGCCTCGGACCCTTGCCATTCTGCACGCCAAAACGCCGGCCCGTGCGCCAGCCGCATGTCAAAGTTTCCGAAGAAGGGGATCGCGCCGATCTTCGCGAGGCTCATCTCGCGGTCCGCCGCATCTTCGGCGTCATCGGGTCCACCCAATCCGTGCGGCCCGGCGGCCAACACATCGACCCCCTCTCGTGCGCGTGCGAATGTCGCGCTCACCTCGAGGCCGGGTCCGGGCTTGAGTGTCGAGGAAAGCGCGGCACGCATCTGCACAGCCGCATTCCCTCGCCGAATCACCTCGACGCGGATCTCCAGTGGGCCGTGAGGCACCGGACTGCAAAATAGCGTGTTCGCAGACACGGGCCGAAAGCCCTCGTCGGCGAGTTCCGCTTCCATCGCGCGCATCGCGACGGTCATGAGCACTCCACCGGAAGGAGAGAAATAGTTCCAGTAAGGTGGCAGATCGGCCACGTACCAGCCCGGCGCACGGTCGAGTTTACGTACCGCCGTCGCCGAAGCCAAGTCGGATGGCGCCGTGGTCGGGTCGTTCACCCAGCCTCACTTCGGGTCGGGGATCGGCTTGGTTCCCACTGCCGTACCCGGTTCGGCGATCCAGCGCCAATTGTCGATGAGGGTCGTGGAATCGAGCACGCCGTCCCCGGAATCGTAGACGCCCCACATCATCTTGATCACCGCGCCAGGAACGACGGGAGCTTGCGTCGTGAGCCAACTCGTCGCCCCGTGATCCTGCCCAAACATGCCATCCGCCTCAAAGCCGGTGCCCGCAAGTTCGCTGTTGCCGAGCGAACAGGTGAAGTTCTTACCGCCGGCCAAACATGGCGGACCACCCTGGCAGCCGCACACCTCGAGAAAGGCGTTGTTCACGCTCACCGGGTTGTTCTGGCTGTCGAAGGAGATGTTCCCGTCTTTTTGACCCATGGGGATGGGATCGAGAATGGCGACGAAGAAGTCGTTGAACTGGCTGCACACGTAGCCCGGCCACTCGAAGGTGTAGAAATTGAAGTCGAAGGCAAAGCCGTTCGCGTTGGTGGGTACGCGGATCGTGAGCTGCAAGGCCGTCCCGTCATTCGGCGTACCGGTCGTGACTCCTGGGCACGATGGTGACTCCTTCGGAAAGCCGATCGGGTGGCTGCTCGTGTAGCCCTTTGAGAACCCTTGAGGGCTCTGGTAGCCCGGGTCGGTCGGCTGCCGCGCGCTGCCACTGGACAGGGCGAACATCTGCTGGCCCTTCTGGACGTTGACGTTCGGCCCGAAGGCATTGAGCGTGCCATGTCCCAAGTGAAAGTTGGGGCTGGACGGAAGCGTGCTGCCGTCCACGCTGACCCACTTGGCCTCGATCACGCCCCAATCCTTGGCGCCAAGCGCCGTCTTGCACAGATCCATGGCGCGAGCGCCGTCCATGGGATCGTTGGAGTCGACCGCAATCTGACCGTCGCAAATGCCCGGAACGTTGTCGATTTCTCCGTCGCAATCCTCATCCACGGCGGGCGGAGCACCACCCATACCGTTCGGATCGGCCACGACCTCGACCGCGCCTGGATTCATGTTCGGATCGCAATCGTTGCAATCCCCTTCATTGATGCTCCAGCCGTCCATGTCCTTGTCTTCGTCGGGACCGGCATCGCAGTTCGTGCCCGTACCCGTCGACCCTCCCGTGGAGGGATTGAATCCAGTCGTCGCACTGGCGTTCACGGTCGCGCCGCCCGCGCCTCCGCTACCCGCCGTCACCGAACCCGCGGCTCCCCCGTCGTCGTCAAACACCAAGCTGGAATTCTTCGAAGCGGAGCACGCAACGACAACAACGACAGCAGACAAAAGAAAAGGAAAACGAATACGACGGAACATCATTGGTACCTCTATCCCCCTAGCAATCGGGGCGGAGTCTACATGGAACTGGGCAGCCATGCACGGCACAAGCCGATCTGCCGAATCGCCGAAGACCATCAAGGAAGGCCATGGGCTTTATGCGTCTACGGTCCATTGGCACGCCGCGCTCCTGCTGGTGTAATGACACATGACCCTCACCCATGCAGCACATTACCGACATCCAGCCCTTGTCCGCAGGCAGTTATCCCGTGTTTTACGGCTCGAAGGTCGCGCCTAAGCTCGTACAATTGTGGCGCCCCGAATGGCGGCGTGCCGCGCTCATTGCCGATCTCACGACCGAGCGCCTGTTCGGACGACAACTGCAGGGCGCCCTCGAGAACAACGGTATCGACGTTCTCGCGCTGAGCTTCGAGCCAGGAGAACAGCACAAGACCCGTGAAACCAAGGCACGTTTGGAAGACGCGATGCTCGCCGCAGGCCTCGATCGATCGAGCTGCGTCGTCGCCGTCGGCGGAGGCATTCCATTGGATCTCGGTGGGTTCATCGCCGCCACCTACATGCGGGGCATCGCTCACGTGAACGTCGCCACGACACTCTTGGCACAAGTCGACGCGGCGATTGGGGGAAAGACGGCCGTGAACACCGCTCGGGGGAAAAACCTCCTCGGAGCCTTTCATCACCCGCGGGCCGTGTTGCTGGATACCGGAGCGCTCGACCTGCTTCCCGCGGTGGAGTTGAAGAACGGGTTGGCCGAGGCGATCAAACACGCGATGCTCGCCGATCCCGCACTCTTTGAACGACTCGAAGGGTGGGCCGCCAAGCGCAGCAGCGACAAGCCACCAGACGAAATCGTGGCGCGCTGCGTCGAAATCAAAGCCGAGGTCGTGGCGGCCGATGACCGCGATACGGGAAAGCGGCATATTCTCAACTTTGGACATACGGTGGGCCACGCGATTGAGCACGGCACCGCTCACCAGACCCCCCACGGGCATGCGGTCGCCATCGGAATGGTGGTCGAGGCTCGTCTCGCAGCTCGCGCAGGCTGGTTGACAGAGACGGCTGGCCTTCGACTCGAGGCGCTATTGAACACCCTCGGGCTGCCGACCCGGCCGCCCTGCTCCTTTGCCGAGGCAGCCCCCGGCTTGGCGCACGACAAGAAAACCACCGCTGGAGTCATCTACTGCGCCATTCCGACGGATTTGGGCGTCACAGAAGCCCTTGGAGACGGCCCGGGAGGCTGGTCCCGCGCAACATCCCTCGATCAGATTGAAAAAGCATGGGAAGCTCAGGCCTGAACCGGACCTGAGTGTGCTTTGTATCACTGGCAAAGAGGGGAGCGCCGCTGAGCTCAACCGCCGCATCGAGCGAAGTGACGCCGCGCTCCATCAAGCAGGCGTCAAGACTTGGATGCACGAGGTCCGGCTCGACGCCATAGCCTCGATCGACGACGACACCTTCGCGCTCATCGACAAGCTCGGCGGCCGAGCCTTGGTTTGCTGCCGTCCTGTGCGTGAGGGCGGAGCCTTTGACGGAGATGAGGCGGCACGCATTGCTCTGTTGCGCAGAGCGCACGACACGCCGGCGCGTTACATCGATATCGAACATGACGTTCCCGATAGCCAGCTCACCGGATTTGACCGCGGTCGCATCGTCTTGTCTCGGCACGACTTCAACGCGGTTCCTCCTCAGGCGCTCGGCATCGTGATGCAAATGGCCGATCGAAACGTGGGGGCGGTCAAGCTCGCCTGCCACGTGAGCGCGGCGGAACAACTCGCGCCCCTTCACCACGCGGCCCGCGAACTTCAGAGGCAACAAGTCCCAGCAGCCATCATCGGTATGGGCCCCGCGGGTCTCGTGTCCCGTAGCCACTATCGCGCCTTCGGCAGCGCCTGGACCTATGTCGCGGCCACGGCGCAAACCGCGACCGCCCCCGGACAGCTCGATTTGCCCGCCGCCCTCGCGATGAACTTGCCCCGTTCCGCGGGAGCCCCTTTGTATGCGCTGGTAGGCGGACCGCAAGTCTTTGCATCACCCGGCCCGCGTACCTATTGCGCCCTGTTCCGGGCGCACGATCTTCCTTCGAGCTACGTCCCGATCATCGTCGGCGATCTGAGCGCGGCGCTCCCCTTGCTCGAGTCGTTGGGGGCACGGGGACTGAGCGTTACAATGCCCCTTAAACGCAGCGCGCTCGGTCTCGCGATCCCCGATGACCTCGCCCGTGAGACCGGAGCCGCCAACACGCTGTGGCTTCAAGACGACGGCTGGCACGCGAGCAACACCGATATCCGGGGGGTGCGGGTCCCGCTCGACGTGACGATGGCCGAAGTAACTCGGGTCAGCGGCAGGGACGCGCGCGTGTTGATCCTAGGCACCGGTGGAGCGGCGCGCGCAGCGGTGATGGCGTGTGCACAGCTCGGCCTGCAGATCACCGTGTCGGGACGAAACATCGAGGCGGCAAGCCGCACGGTCGGGGATCGAGGAACCACGACCGCCTGGCTCGAGCGGAGCCACCACGCGCACGATGTCCTGATCAACGCGACATCGATCGGCGGCCGGCAATGCCCATGGCCTGAGAACGCACGAATCAACACACAAGTTGTCTTCGATCTCGCCATCGCGACAGAGCCGTCGCGTCTTCTCGAGCGAGCCCATGCACAAGGCGCGCTGACCCTCGATCCTACGGCGATGTGGATTCATCAGGGCGCCGCCCAAATGCAACTCATGCTGCAGCGCCGGATTGACGTCGAAGATCTCGAAACCGCCATGTCCACTGCCGCCCGACTCGACCACAGCGAAGGTGCCCACTAGGCTTCGTCGAGCCATGGTCGTCCACCTCGAAGCCCCCAGCAGCAAGAGCATGACTCAGCGCTCTTTGCTCATCGGAGCCTTGTGCCCCGAGCCCTCCGTGATTGAGCGCGCGCTGTTATGCGACGACTCACGCTATCTCAGCGGCTTACTTGAAACCCTCGGCTGCGAGATCGATTGGACCTCAACGGCCACCGAGGGGGATGCCGACGCCCCTCCCCATGAAGTCGCTCTGCGGCCAGCCGCGACGTGGCGCCGCCCGACCGAACCGCTCTATTGCGGGAACGCCGGAACCGCCGTCCGTTTCGGGTCCTGCCTCTCCTTGTTGCTCGACGAGCCCCTCGTCATCGACGGCGACCCTCACATGCGGAAACGACCCATCGGAGCCTTGTCCGACAGCCTTCGTCAGCTTGGCGTCGACGTGCAACACCTCAAGCGCGAGGGCTGCCCACCGATCGCGCTTCACCGGACGAAAGAGGCACCCAGCGTGGTGGAAGTGGACGCCTCCTTGTCCAGTCAATACGCTAGCGGGCTGCTGATGATCGCGCCACGGCTACCCAGTGGATTGACGGTCAAGCTCACGACACCCCAAGACACCGCGCTGGTGAGCATGCCTTACGTTGAAATGACGCTGAGTATGATGCGGGCGGCTGGCGCCGCGATCGATCGACCGGCACAAGACACGATCGTGGTAGCCGGAAGCGGCTATCAACTCCCGGCCGCCACGACCCGCCGCGTGGCCATCGAGAGCGACTGGTCAGCCGCATCGTTCTTGTTGGCCGCCGGAGAGATCATCGGTACCAAAGTGGTGTTGCCTGGCCTCTTGTCGCCGGAATCCTCGCTACAGGGTGACTCGGCATTTGCCCACATGCTCGCTCAGATAGACCAGCAGCCCGTCAATCGCTTCGATCTCAGCGACACGCCCGACCTCATCGCCCCGCTCGTCGCTCGCTGCCTGTACGCGCGCCACCCCACGGAGATCCGAGGAGCCGCCCACACCCGCATCAAGGAATGCGACCGGGTGGCGGTACTGTGTCGGGAACTCTCCAAGATCGGAGCCGAGATGATCCCACTACCGGATGGAATCGACATGAAACCCTTGTCGCAAGCGGCGCTCACTAACGACTCGGCGCCGGTCACCCTCGATCCGGACTCCGATCACCGCATGGCGATGGCCTTCGGCATCGTGTCCCTGCGCGCACCGAGCATTCGCGTCGCGGAGCCAGCTTGTGTAAGCAAGTCCTTCCCCAACTTCTGGGCCGCCCTAGATTCCCTACGCGAACACGACCGAGGTAATGCGACATGATCATCGTTCTTAAGCCGGAAGCGACCAAAGAACAGGCTGACGAACTTCTCGCGCGCATCGAGGAGCGCGGCCTTAAATCTCTCTACATGCCGGGCAGCGAGCGTACCGTGCTCGGCGCACTTGGCGATGAGCGAGTGCTCGGCGAACTGCGACTCGAGAGCCACCCGATGGTCGAGAGCGTGAAAGCCATCCTCGCCCCGTACAAACTCGTCAGTCGGGAAGTGCACCCCCACGACTCGGTGGTGTCGATCGGAGGCGCCACGGTCGGGGGCGAGGCCTTCATGGTGATCGCCGGACCCTGCGCGATCGAATCGAAAGAGCAGTTCACGCAGACGGCCGAGCAGGTCAAGAAACATGGCGCCCACGCGTTGCGCGGCGGAGCCTTCAAGCCACGCACGAGCCCGTACAGCTTCCAAGGCCTTGGCATCGAGGGTTTGAAGATCATGGGCGAGGTCAAAACCGCCTTGGGGATCCCGGCCGTGACCGAGGTCGTCGAAGCCAGCGACATTCAAGCCATCGCCGACCACGCGGACGCCTTGCAAGTGGGCGCCCGCAACATGCAGAACTTCCGCCTCCTGAAACAACTCGGCGAATGTGGCAAACCCGTCATCCTCAAGCGCGGGATGGCCGCGACCATCAAGGATCTGCTTCTCGCCGCCGAGTACATCGTGAGTGAGGGCAACGAGAACGTCATCCTTTGCGAACGGGGCATTCGAACCTTCGAGACGGCCACGCGCAACACCCTCGATTTAAGTGCCGTCCCCTTCATCAAACAGCGCAGCCACTTGCCGGTGATCGTCGATCCTTCTCACGGAACCGGGCGCCGTGAATTGGTCGAACCGATGTCCCGTGCCGCGGTCGCCTGCGGAGCAGACGGGATCATGGTCGAGGTTCACTGCAACCCACCCGAAGCCTTGTCGGACGGCGCCCAATCCTTGTTTCCCGATCAATTCGCGGCGTTCATGCAAGGCTTGCGTCCCTTCGTGGAGGCGGTGGGCAAGAAGCTGTGAAGCCTGCCGCCATCGAGTCCGGGACGGTCGCCACACTCACCCGCAGCATCTCCGGCTGTGCCTCCGACCCCGTCTCGCTCTATGGCCGGCTTTGTGCGGAGGGAAGCGCACCGGCCACGGCACTGCTCGAATCGGCCGACCAAACCACGAAGAGTGGCGAGAAGAGTCTGGTCATGGCTCGGGCCGCACTCGCGATCACCGGCCGCGGTCGCCGTGTCGAGGTTCGAGCGCTGAGTCCCAACGGCGACTGTTTGTTGACGCGGCTAGCGGAGATCGTTCCGGAGGAAGTTTCCGTCACGCACGGCGACGCCAAACTACAGCTTTGCTATCCGCCTCGCGCAGGTGGCGAAGAACAGACCCGGCTCACCTCAGCCGGTCCATTGGACGTCTTGCGCCAGCTGCTCACGCAGCTCCGGCCGACAGAGACGAGCCAAGACCACCCGGCACTGCTGATCGGATCCCTGGCTTACGATCTGGTGGCCGCTTACGAAGACTTGCCCGACGCCCAGACCGACAAGAGCGGGTGGCCGGACATCGAAATGTGGCTCGCAGACCGCGTGGTGTGGATCGATCATGTGGCACGCCGCACGACGGCCGTCTGTTACGTCGTCGGAGGAGAGCAGAGCGAACAGCGCTACCACGACGGGGCCCATGCCTTGACGGATCTCGTAGCGAGCTGCGAAGCGACCGAAAGCCAAGCTGCCTACGCTGTATCTGCCGGCGAGCACCCAAGGCCACAGGTCGATATGGACGACGAGGCCTACATGGCCCAAGTCGCAGAGCTGAAGCAGCACATTGTCGATGGTGACATCTTTCAGATCGTTCCGTCTCGAACCTTCTCGCTTCCGTGTTCCAACCCGCTCGCCGCCTACACGCGACTTCGCGCGCTCAATCCCAGCCCGTACATGTTCTTTCTCTCGGGGAGCCAGGGCATTCTGTTTGGCGCCTCGCCCGAGAGTGCACTGACCGTCACAAAGGACGGCGCCGACGGTCAGAAATGGGTGACCGTCAGCCCTATCGCGGGCACACGGCCCCGGGGCCGTAGAGAAGACGGAGAGATCGACCGCGACCTCGACACCCGGCTGGAAGCCGAGCTACGGCTCGATGAAAAAGAAGTCGCTGAACACATCATGCTCGTCGACCTCGCGCGAAACGATGTGGCGCGGATCAGCGAGGCGGGTACGCGCGAAGTGACGGAGCTGCTCCAGGTCGTCCGATACTCGCACGTCATGCACCTGGTGAGTCTGGTCTCAGGACGCCTGCGAAGCGATCTCGATGCCCTGCACGCCTACGCCGCTACCATGAACATGGGAACCCTCGTTGGAGCGCCAAAAATTAGGGCCGCGACCTTGTTGCGACAACACGAGGCGACCCGACGAGGCCCTTATGGTGGTGCGGTCGGCTATCTCACCGCTGACGGCGAATTCGACAGCTGCATCGTGATCCGGTCCGCTCAAGTCAGCAACGGTGTAGCCCAGGTCCGCGCAGGCGCTGGCGTGGTCTTCGATTCCGATCCCCAGGCCGAAGCCGATGAAACGAGGCGCAAGGCCGCCGCCGTCCTCAAAGCCTTGGAGGAGCGATGAGCGTCGCTGACAAGCACCGCAGACCGCAGTCGCTCCACGTGCTGCTGATCGACAATTTCGATTCCTTCAGCTTCAACCTCGTCGATGAGCTGCGAAAGAGGCAAGTCGACGTCGAGATCTGGCGCAACGACATCGACCCCGAGAAGGCCCTCGCGATCACGGAGCAATGGACGGGGCCAGGATTGGTGGTGCTCTCCCCGGGTCCCGGTTCGCCACGAGATGCCGGCTCCTGCATCGACATCATCAAATGCTGCTCCGGTCGGGTTCCGGTGTTCGGCGTGTGTCTTGGCCATCAAGCCATCGTCGAAGCGTACGGGGGCAAGGTGGGTTTCGCGGGTGAAGTGGTCCACGGCAAGACAGCGCAAATCGACCACGACGGCACGGGGCCATTCACGGGATTGGCTTCGCCGATGTCAGCCGCTCGCTATCACTCGCTCGCCGCTTCGGAGCTGCCTTCCTCGCTAAATGTGACGGCGCGATGTGGCGAAATCGTGATGGCCGTTCAGCATATTGATGCGCCGGTCTTCGGTGTGCAGTTTCACCCGGAGTCGATCCTAACACCACAAGGTGGCTCCCTGATCGAGGGTGTGATTCAGTGGGCGAGCGCGTGGACGAAGGCCCCGGAAATCGAACCATGACAGACACGCAAGCCATACCGATCGCGCCACTGCTCGAGCGTCTGTGCCGTGGGGAGCAGCTATCCCGCGACGAAAGCCAGGGGCTGTTCGCCTCCGTGATGCGCGGTGAGGTCAGCGAAATCCACCTGACAGCCTTGCTCACGGCTTTGAAGGCGAAGGGGGAAACTCCAGAAGAAATCGCGGGTGCAGCGTTGGCGATGCGCGAAGCGGCGCGTTCGCTCGACACGGGCTCCCTGCAAGTGGCGGACAACTGCGGGACGGGTGGTGACGGCGCACACACGGTCAACATCTCTACCGCTGCCGCGATCATCGCCGCCGAAGGCGGCAGCAAGATGGCCAAACACGGCAATCGCAGCGTGTCCTCACGCTGTGGATCCGCCGATGTCCTCGAGCAACTCGGCCTCCGGATCGATGCTCCCCCCTCCGTCGCGCTGCAGTGCCTGGAACAGGCGGGGATCTGTTTCCTGTTCGCCCCGCAATATCACGCCGGCGTACGTCACGCGATGCCCGTTCGGCGTGCGCTCGGCGTGCGGACCATGTTCAACCTGCTCGGTCCTCTCGCCAACCCCGCTCGACCCGCGCATCAGCTCATCGGCGTCTATGATCCTTTGCGATGCCGACCCTTGGCCGAGACCCTGGCTCTGCTCGGCACGAAGCGTGCGTTGGTCGTGCACGGCAGCGGACTCGACGAAATCGCGCTTCACGGCCCGACAACAGCTGCCCTGCTCGACGACGGAGAAGTTCGGGACATGACGATTTCTCCGGCGGATGTGGGCGTCGAGGAGGCGCCGATCGAAGCCCTCCGTGGCGGCGAGCCCGAAGAAAACGCTGCCTGGCTGAGATCCCTTCTCGACGGCCAAGCGACCGACGCGCACATCGCCGCGGTCGCGATCAACGCCGGCGCGATGTTGTGGATCAGCGAACAGGCCGCCAGCCACCGTGAAGGCACGGCGAAGGCAAACGAGATCATTCGCAGTGGGCGGGCAGCCGAGCGCTTCGAACGCTGGTGCACTTTGTCCCAAGAAGGCGCTGGAGCCGCCTGAGTCATGGTACTCGATGCCATCGTCCAGCGAACGAGGCGGGATGTCGCTGCTCGGAAAGACGACACCCCACTTCATTCCTTCGACAAACTCATCAACCCTTCCGATCGTAGTCTCGAGGATGCGTTGCGATCGCCCGGCACGAGCTTCATCCTCGAATGCAAGAAGGCCTCACCCTCACAGGGGGTCATCCGAGCCGACTTCGATCCGAGCGCCATCGCCGCAAGCTATGCACCCTTCGCGAGCGCCATCAGCGTGTTGACGGACGCTCCTCATTTCCAGGGGAGCCATGCCTACCTCAGGCAAGTGCGCCAGCACGTCAGGCAACCGGTCCTGTGTAAAGACTTCATTGTCGACCCCTACCAGATCTTCGAGGCCCGCCATCATGGCGCGGACGCCGTACTCCTGATGTGCTCTCTGCTCTCTTCGAAGGAACTCGCCGAACTGTACGCCTTGGCGACGGAGCTGGGACTCGACGCTCTCATCGAGGTCCACGACAGCGACGAGGTCGTGCAGGCGGTCGATGCTGGCGCGCGCATCATCGGAATCAACAACCGAAACCTCAAGACACTCGACGTCGATCTCGCCACCACCGACACCTTGGCCCCGCTCATTCCCGATGGCGCCGTGCGCATCTGTGAGTCCGGGATCCGCGACCACGCAGACGTGGTCCGACTTCGAAGCCTCGTCGACGGCTTTCTCGTGGGAACGAGCTTGATGCGCCACCCCGATCTGGATTCCGCCGTGCGGCAACTGCTGTTCGGTCGGGTCAAGATTTGCGGTCTGACCAATCCCCAGGACGCGCTTCGCGCCCATGGTGCCGGCGCCCTTTACGGCGGTCTCGTGTTTTGGCCCGGATCGTCACGCGCCGTATCCGCGGATACCGCACCGTCTGTCATGGCGGGCGCGCCCCTTCGTTGGGTGGGCGTATTCGTCGACGCAGCCATGGAGGAGGTTCACGGCACCGCGACCACGCTTGGACTCAGCGCGGTGCAGCTGCACGGCAGCGAGGACGATGCCTATGTCCGCGCCCTACGGGAGGTCTTGCCAAGCAGCTGCCAACTGTGGCGAGCGAAGCGAATGGGCGGCGCGGCGGGCACCGGGATCCCCGATGCCACGACCTTGGGAATGGACCGCGTCCTGCTCGACGCCTTCCACGCCGAACAGCCTGGGGGAACAGGCCAACGATTCGGCTGGGACGCCGTCGCATCCCACGCAGGGCGGCACGAGATCATCCTCAGCGGAGGGCTCGCGCCCGAGAATATTCAGGAGGCCGACGCCATCGGCTGCTGGGGGCTCGATTTATCCAGCGGGGTCGAAGCGGAGCCCGGAAAAAAAGATGCCGCACTTCTCGAGAATCTCTTTTTCACCTTGCGGAGCGGCGCCGTTGGGTCCAACCGGGATACCCCATGATAGGAGACGGACGATTCGGTGAGTATGGAGGCATGTTCGTGCCTCAGATTCTGTTGCCCGCGCTCGAACAGCTCGAGACCGCGTTCCTCGACGCGCAGTCGGACGATACCTTCGCGGCCGAGCTGCAAGAATTGCTCGAGCATTACGCCGGCCGCCCGACGCCACTGTATCGATGCCGCAATCTCTGCAGCGACACGGCCACGCAGATCTACCTCAAACGGGAGGACCTCTTGCATGGCGGCGCTCACAAGACCAACCAAGTTCTCGCGCAAGGCCTACTCGCCAAACGGCTCGGCAAATCGCGTCTCATCGCGGAGACGGGTGCCGGTCAGCATGGTGTCGCCACGGCGATGGTCGGTGCCGTCCTCGGACTTCAAACCTGTATCTACATGGGAGCGAAAGACGTCGCCCGACAACGACCCAATGTGTACAGGATGCGGCTGTTCGGCGCAGAGGTCATCGCCGTCGAGAACGGCTCCAAGACGCTCAAGGACGCCATCAACGAGGCCCTTCGCGATTGGGCGGCGAGCTTCGACCACACGCACTACGTGCTAGGGACCGCAGCAGGCCCCCACCCCTTTCCCACCTTGGTCCGCGAGTACCAGCGCGTCATTGGACGAGAGGCGCGCGCACAAATCCTCGAGCAGCTTGGCCGGCTACCGGACGCCGTCGTCGCTTGCGTCGGCGGGGGCTCGAACGCGATCGGGATTTTCGCCGATTTCATCGATGATTCAGAGGTCGCGCTCATCGGTGTCGAGCCCGGGGGAGAAGGGCTCGACACGGGCAAACACGGAGCGTCCTTGTTGAAGGGCCGCACCGGGATCCTCCACGGTACTCGCAGCCTCATTCTGCAAGACGAGGATGGCCAGATCCAGGAAACGCACAGCATCTCCGCTGGGCTCGATTACCCGGGCGTAGGACCACAGCATGCAGCCCTGCAAGCCAGCGGCCGAGCGAGTTACGTGGCGATCGATGACGATGAGGCCGTCCGCGCCTTTCACACCTTGTCGCAAAATGAAGGGATCATTCCCGCTCTCGAGTCGGCCCATGCGGTCGCCCACGCCATGCGGATGGCCGAATCGCCCAGCGCCCCAGCGGCCTTGATCGTCAACCTGTCGGGGCGCGGCGACAAAGACCTCGACACGATGATCGCGCGGCAAGACGCCATGCGGAAAGAAGGGTCATGAGTCGCTTCGCCACGATGTTCGACCGACTCGCGGCACGCGATGAACACGCATTTGTGCCGTTTTGCGTGCTCGGCGATCCCTCCCCCGACGAGACCTTGCCCATTCTCCTCGCGCTGTGCGAGGGCGGGGCCGACGCGCTCGAGCTTGGGATCCCGTTCTCCGATCCTGTCGCAGACGGGCCCACGATCCAAGCCGCTGCCGGCCGAGCCCTCGACGCGGGAACGCGCCCGCAGGATGCCTTCGCGATCATCGCCCGCTTGCGCGAGACACAAGCGGACATCCCGATTGGCCTGCTCGTCTACGCCAACTTGCTCGAAGCACGGGGCATGGACCACTTCTATCGGCGCGCCCACGCCGCCGGTGTCGATGCCATACTCGTCGCCGATGTACCTACCGCCGAGGCGGCCCCCTACCTAAAGAGCGCAGCCGCCAACGGGATCGACCCCGTCATGATCGCCACGCCCAACGCCAGCGACGATGAACTCGAGACCATCGCCTCGATGAGCCGCGGTTTCACCTATGTCGTCAGCCGCAAGGGTGTGACCGGCACCAAAGTGACAGCCGGAACGGGCCACCACACCACGGTCCGCCAACTCGCCAGCTACGGAGCGCCGCCCGCACTCGTCGGCTTCGGGATCAGCACGCCCGAACACGTCCGCTCAGCCTGCTCAAGCGGCGCAGCCGGAGCGATCAGCGGTTCGGCTGTGGTGCGCCTCATCGCCTCCGCGCAAGGCGAAACGCGACATCGAGCACTACGCGACTTCGTTTCCGAAATGAAGCAAGCGACGCGGTGAAGCAATCAGGCTACAAGACCCCGAATTGAAGCGCGAACGCTACAAGACCATCCTCGTGCTTGCGCTGCCCATCATGGGCGGCATGGTCTCGCAGAACGTGATGAACCTCGTCGATACGGCGATGGTTGGCACGCTTGGAGACGCCGCCCTCGCGGCGGTTGGCATGAGCAGCTTCGCCAACTTCATGGCCCAGGCCTTCCTGATGGGCCTGTCATCGGGCGTGCAAGCCATGGCGGCACGGCGCCTTGGCGAGGCGGCCACGGATCGGATGGCGGCTCCGCTAAACGGTGGTCTTCTCGTGGCCCTGGTCATCGGCATTCCGCTCAGCATCCTGCTGTTCACCTATGCGCCTTTGCTCTATCCCTACCTCAACGATGATCCGCAGGTGATCGCGGAGGGTGTTCCCTATCTACGGGCGCGCCTTTGCTCGATCACGGCAGTGGGCATGAACTTCGCGTTCCGAGGCTATTTCAACGGGGTCAACCTCTCGAAGATCTACCTTCGCTCACTGCTCATCATGCACGCGTTCAACCTGGTGCTGAGCTATGGACTCATTTTCGGCGAGTTTGGCATGCCCCAACTCGGCGCGACCGGTGCGGGTGTCGGCAGTGCGATCGCGACCTACATCGGGACGATCGTTTATATCGTCATGGCCCTGCGCGTCGCTCGTGGCGCGGGTTTCCTGCGTGGCCTCCCGGATCGCGAAACGATGAAGAAGATGCTCCAGCTCAGCGTGCCCAGCGGCTTTCGGCAGTTGTTCTTCGCCGGAGGCCTGACGGCCCTCTTCTGGATCGTCGGCCGAGTGAGCACGACGGCGCTCGCAGCAGCCAACGTGGTCATCAATCTCATGCTCGTCGGCATCCTTCCAGGGATCGGTCTTGGCTTGGCCGCCGCCTCACTCGTCGGCCAATCACTCGGTCGAGGTGAGCCGGACGACGCGAAACAGTGGGGCTGGGATGTCGTCAAGGTGGGCGTGCTCGGCATGGGCGTGGTCGGACTTCCTATGTTGCTTGTGCCCGATCTCTTGCTCGGCGTTTTCATCCACGATGCGGGAACGTTGGCCGAAGCGCGGGTCCCCCTCATGATCATCGGCGGCGTCATCGCGGTCGATGCCGTTGGCCTCGTCCTGCAAAATGCCTTGCTGGGCGCAGGAGACAGCACGCGGGTGATGGTCCTCGTCGTCGGACTGCAATGGCTCGTCTTCCTCCCCGCCGCATACCTCGTGGGCCCGGTCTGGGGCTACGGACTCGTCGGGATCTGGGTCGCGCAAGCAATCTACCGCGCCATTCAGGCGAGCATGTTCGCCGTCCTATGGCAGCGGGGTCGCTGGACCGAAGTGGAAGTCTAGCGTGTCGAGGGGCCCGAGGGTCGAGTCCGCTCCACAGCAGCTGCCGTTTCGCTGCCAGCTCGGCGCCGTGTCGGTTCCGCAATGGTGGTGTACGCAAGTTGCGCAACGGGCATGGTCGCTTCCGACGCGATTCCCCGTTTTCCGGTCATTCGCGCATCTCGTGCTGGCCCGCTGCTAGTGGTACACTTCGTGCATCGTCGGTAAGCGCCCCTCATGAAACGATTCGCCCTCCTGTTGTTGACTCTGCTCGTTGTCGCCGTCGCCCACGATCCCGGTCGGGTCGCCGCCGCCCCGGAGGACGCAGCCGACACCGCCTGCAAGCTGCACGACGAACTCTCTGCCACGCGGCGCCTCCGACGCACCGCGCTCGCGCTTCTCGGTCGGATCCCGACCATGGACGAGTATGCCCAAGTATCAGGTCAGGCATCCGACGATCCCGTCTTCGGAACCATCATCGACGAGTGGCTGAAGAGCGACGACTACCGCCTCCACATGCGGCGCTATCATATGGAGCTCTTGTGGACGAACCCGGCCGGCGCAGCCATCATGGACGGTGGGCATACCCTCTTCCCCATCGCGCCCAACCTGCCCGTTTGGTGGCTGCCGGCAAAACAGCGCAGCAAGAGCTACCGGGGGGGCAATGGCAGTCATAGCTGCCAGAACGTCGCCCAGACGACCCTCCAGGCCAGTTACCTGCCCGGTGATGCACCCTTCTGCGAGCCCAAAGGCAGCGACAACGCGGGCGCCTACTGTCAGGAGGGCTGGGTCGAGATAAATCCCTTCTTCGACCCGAACATCAAGATCAAGGTCTGCGCCTTCGAAGCGCAGACCGCAGCGACCTACATTCAGCCCGACGGCTCCAATTACTACAACAGCGGCACGACCGCGCCCTGCAATCAACGCCAAGCCCGCGGGCAAAAAGGCTGCGGCTGCGGCGCCAACTTGCGCTGGTGCCTCTTCGAGCGGACCTATGACGCGAAAAAGGAAATCTGGGCGGCGATGCAAGAACAACTCTTGCGGCTTGTCGATGATCACACCGCCGGTGGCGAGCCCTACGACGAGATGCTCACGACCAAGAAAAGTTACTCCAACGGTATTTTAGACCACTATCTGAAGCACCAAGCCGCCGGCAACAACTACACAAGCATCTTCAACCGGCCAGGTGATGATGCCTCCACACTGCCCGCAGATCCACAGTGGTTCGACGAGAGTTGGCACGCTGTGACCCGCCCTGGTGCTCACGCAGGGATCCTGACGCTGCCCGCCTACCTCCTTCGATACCAAACCGGCCGGGCCCGAGCCAATCGCTTCCGCATCGCGTTTCTCGGCCAGTATTTTTTGCCGCCGAGTACCGACGATACCGACGGCTGCTCGCCCAGTGCAGCGGATCTGACGAAACGTTGCATCTGCCGCGGCTGCCACCAAACGCTCGAGCCGCTCACGAGCTATTTCGGCGCCTTCGCGGAAGCTGGCAGTTCGATGCTGACGCACTTCGCCAAGGAAACAGCCACGATCGAAGGGTGCGCCACGCAGATCCTCCCCGGCAGCAATGGCGTGTGCGTTCGCTTCTACCGACCGATCGAAAAGAACAGCACGACCGTCTACCGAATTAACCCGCTGGAGTTCGCAGATGACCACGCCGAATATGATACGCACTACGATCAGGGGCCCGAAGGCATCGTCGTCGACGAAGCGCTAAAGCCCTACGGCGGCAAGCCCTATTCGGTGCTCGCTTGGTCGACGGCCCGGCAACTCTTCGCCTTTCTCACACACCGTGAACTGTCGCTGTCCCTCGACGCCGGCACAAACGAACAAGAATTGCTCGATGAGCTCGCCACGGCCTTCGAAGAAAACGATTTCGACTTCAAATCGCTGAGCCGCGCAATCGTCATGCTCCCCACCTTCCGGAGGATGCCATGACACGACCAACGGCTCTCAGCCTTGCCCTCGCCGCCATCCTCTTGAGCATGACGGGGTTCCTCGCCTGCAGCGGCGGGCCCGACACCAACGGTCGACCGCTCGAGGTTGACCGCGAAGACCTAGGAGAAGTGGGACCCATCGATGACCTCAACGGCATCAACCAAGGCACATCGATCCGACGAATGACCCTGGGCGAGTTGGACAAGAGCGTGACGGTGGCCGCTGGGCCCGCGGCCGACGGAAGCCCCATCTTCTGGCAAGCACTCGCGGGTCTCCCGCTCTCGGCGCTCGACAATCGCGCCTACGGCCCGGTCCTCGGCAAACCTGACTTTATTTCGCTCACGAGCGAGGACCCCAGCCCCAGCCCACTGTACGTCAAGTTCGTTCAAGACCTCTCGCGCGATGTCTGCACACAAATGGTGTTCGCCGACGCGACCAGACCGCCAAATCAAGCGAAGGTGCTGTGGCCCCATGCTCCGGTCGACAGCCCTGCAACCGAATCACAGATCGACGAGAACCTAGGTTACTTGCTGCTCCGTTTTCTTGGACTCGAAGGGGACGAAGCGTCCGGCCGTGTCACGAGACTCCGAACCCTCTACTCCGTCGCAAAAACCGACGCGGAGAAGGCAAACCCTCAAACAGCACAACATGCCGCCTGGGGGATCGTCTGCATCGCGCTCTTCGAAGATCCCGCCTTCCATCTGCACTAACGAGGAGCCATCCACGATGTCCAACCGTATGAAGAGTTCCCGTTACCCGCGCCGAAAGATGCTGGCCTGTGGCGGCGTCGCGGCAAGCAGCGCCATCCTGTACCGCAGCCTCCTTCCCTCGACCGCGCACGCTGACGGGCCATCGATCGCCGATCAGAAACGCGTGATCTACGTCAATCTCGATGGAGGTTGGGACACGCTGATGTGTTTCGATCCGCGCGATCACAACAGCTTTGGTGATCCCAACGGCTCGATCTATACGGGCTTCGACATCCTCGCCCAAACCGATACGGTTACCTCAGGCTTGCTCGCCAACGGCGGTTCCGGACTGATTCAACCTACCGGCTCGAACATCGCCTTCGGCCCAGCTATCGGTACGCTCGCGAACCATCACGACAAGATGTGCGTTCTCCGAGGCGTCAACATGGGCACGCTGACGCACATCGTCGGACGACGCTACGGCCTGACCGGCAAGTTCCCGAGCGGACTAAATCCCTCTGGCAGCTCGCTAGGGACCATCTTTGCAGCCCAAAACCCTGCCGCCGCCCTGATACCGAACCTCGTCATGGGCGGGGTCGAAACCTACAACGTCACGGGCTTACCCGAGGCGAGCGGCGTGGTGGTGCCGACACACAACGATCTGAACTTCGTGCTCAAGAGCGTGAATCCCCAATATACCTTGAGCGATACGAGCCAGACCGCACTCGCCGAATACATCGCGTCGGCGGACTGCCTCGATTCGCAGCTCGACGTGGGCGGTAAGGTCGCGGCCTACAAGGCAAGCTGGGAAAGCTCGCAGACCTTCCACGACGGCAGTCTCTACGAGTACTTCAACTTCAAGCCCAACCCCCCGCAGGGGTCACAAATGGAAGCGCTGTATCAAGCTTTTGGGATAAACAACCTCAATGTTGATCTCGCCGGCGTGAAAGGTCAAGGCATGGTGGCCGCGCAGGCTATCGTGACCGATGTCTCGGTGGCAGTCTCAATCCAACCCGTCGCTCGAAGGCTCGACGACCACGATGAAGACTGGACCGATCTCCATCAGCCGGCGCTGCGAGAAGCCTTTGATGTTGTTGCCTCGATCGTCACCTTCCTCTCCGGGCAACCACACAGCAAAGGCGGGAGCTACCTCGATCACACCATCATCATGGTGGGATCAGAGTTCGCGCGCACGCCGACGATCAACGTGCGCTCGGGCCGCGACCACCACCTCGCCAACAGCTGCGTTCTCATCGGCGGCGGAATCGCTGGCAACCAAGTCATTGGCGCCACGACCGACGACACCTACGCCTCTCAAGCGGTCGACCCGACGACCGGGCAGCTCGATCCGAACGGCGTCATCATGCGGCCACCTGATGTACACGCCACCGTCATGCAAGCCCTCGGCCTCCCTTACGATCACTTGAGCAATCAAGGGCCCGTGATCATCGACAAGATCATCACCGGCTGATCCGCCGGCTCAGCGACGTTGACGCGCTGCGGCCTCGAGCTGCCCTGTGAGGGCACGCATCTCCGCGTCTTGCTCGTCGGTTTGATGGTCGTAGCCGAGCAAATGGAGCAGACCGTGAGCGAGGAGCATGGTCAACTCCTCCCGCAACGGCTTCTTGGTTTGGCGCGCCTGGCGGTTCGCGGTCGGCACGGAAATGATCACATCGCCAAGCAGATGGGGACCGTCGATCCTCGGTGCGAGCTGTTCGCCTTCGCGCATCGAAAAGGCGAGCACATCGGTCGCTCGATCTTGGTCCCGGTAATCGCAGTTGAGACAGCGAATCGTCGCGTCATCCACGAGAGCGATACTGAGCTCCACCGGCCCGTCGAGTGCGGATGCGCCCCTAAGCCAATCGAGCATCTTGTGGGCTCGACGAAGAAGAACCCGAGGATCGGCCCCTGAAAAAGGCCCCCCCCGTGTCGTCACGCAAACGAGGGACTCAGCTCGCGGGGATTTTTTTGGCATCCTCGAGAAAACGCGCAAGACCGATGTCGGTGAGTGGATGCTTCAGCAGCTGGCGAATGACTTTGAACGGGACCGTCGCGACATGGGAGCCGATGAGCGCTGCCTGTATGAAGTGGGTCGGGTGGCGCACGCTCGCCGTGAGGACCTGGGTGTCGAAGTCGTAATTGTCGTAGATGGAGACAATTTGCTCGATGAGTTCCATTCCATCACCGCCGGTGTCATCGACGCGACCCACAAACGGGGAAATGTACGTCGCGCCAGCTTTCGCCGCCAGCAGGGCTTGGGGTGCCGAGAAACAGAGCGTCACATTCGTCTTGATCCCTTCGTCGGTAAACGTCTTCACCGCCTTGAGGCCTTCTTCAATGAGGGGAACCTTGACGACGATGTTGGGGTGCAAGGCAGCGAGCTCACGTCCTTCGGCGAGGATCCCTTCGAAGTCGGTGGCCAGTACTTCCCCCGAAATCGGTCCATCGACAATCTCGCAAATGGCAAGCAAAGTCTCCTTGGTGGGCCGTCCGGCCTTCGCCAAGAGCGAAGGGTTGGTCGTCACGCCATCGATGGCGCCCATGGCCTGAGCCTCACGGATCTCGTCCATGTCTCCCGAATCGATAAACAACTTCATGCACCATGAGCTGCGCCTCTGACGACCTGTCGTCAAGAGTTGTTGTTGGCGGCCCGCGTGACGACCCCACTCCGCTGCCATTTCCCCGCGCTAAAGCTAGTAGACGTCGTCGCTAGGAGCTGCCGCGCCGCCGGGCATCGAGCCCGCTCTCAGCGCCGCAAACTGGAGGGTCGCAGGCTGGGGGCCCGAGGCGGTGATGGTAACCGACCCGATTCGCGAGCGCCCGCCGACCGTGACACGGATCGGGATCACATCGCCAGTCTTGCCGGTCAAGGTGAGGTAGCCACCCTGCAGCGAGGTTCGCTTTCCAGCCACCACGACACCAGCGAAGGAAGGCACGATTTTGACGCGAAGCTCGCCTGCCGCAGCCCCATCGGGAGCCGCGCTTCCATCGGGAGCCGCGCTCGCGACCACCGCCGCGCTCTCGGCAGGCGCAGCACTTCCTGCGGGCTCAGCACTTCCTGCAGGCGCAGCACTTCCTGCGGGCTCAGCACTCTCAACGGGCTCGGCACTGTCAGCAGGCGTCCCTGCCTCCGCCAGCTGGGCACGGGTCGCCGTCGTGGCAGTTTGTCCGGCCGCTGCAGCCGCGGTGGCCGGCACGACTGGGGCCACCTCGCCGCTCCGCTCTGGTGGCTGTATGTCAGGCAGCACGGACGACGAAGCAACTGGCCCGCGCTCATCTTGGCCCTGTCCGAACAACGCGACGTACACACTCAACACCGCACCACCGATCCCGACGCCAAGGAGCAGAGCCAGCATGACCGACTTGAGTCCGCCCCCAGACCCCTGCGAGCCGGGCTCGGGCGGGACAACCTTGTCCGATGGCGCAGATGAATCGACCTCGGCGTCATCCGAGGAAACCGGCTTGGCGTCATCCGAGGAAACCGGCTTGGCGTCATCCGAGGAAACCGGCTTGGCGTCATCCGAGGAAACCGGCTTGGCGTCTATGTCCGGAGACGGCTCCGATTCGGGCAGAGGCGGCTTGATCTCATCTTTCACCACCGCCCCGGCATCTTCCATGACCACGGTGGCGTCGATCGCAGACTCCTTCGAGACCGGCTCCGTCGCCTCGGGCGATGAGTCTTCCGCAGCGTCCGGTGGCTCAGTCTCGTTTGCGTCCGACACAGCGGTTGGCGCGGATGCCATAGGCCGCGGCGGCCGCGGCGGCTTGGGCGTCGTCTTTTCCACCTTCGGCATCGTCGTCCTCTCGCTCGACTCTTCGATAGCGTTCGTCTTCTCCAAGGACGCGCCGTCCTCAACCGCGACCGTCGCGTCCAATTCGTTGTCGTCCTTTGTCATCCCTGTTTTCTCCGCCTTCTTCTGCATGACAGTCGCGTCGAAGGCGTCCATCATTTCGTCAACTACACCGTCCCCGGCGGGGACATCGTCTTCTCGTCCCACCAACATGTCAGAAGTGATGCGACAATCTCCTCCGGGCAATACCGCGCACAAATCGGCACACAGTTCCGTCGCGCTCCGGTAACGATCGGCAGGCAGCAGACTCAAGCAGCGAGCCACGATCGCGGCGAGCTCTTGCGACACCCACGGAGCCCCATCACGCACATCGGATGGGGCAGCCCCGCAAATCGCCAAGACCAATTCTCCCAAGCCCTGCGCACCGGCGTTCGGGGCCTCTCCACTAAGCAGCTTGAACAGGACGACGCCTGCACTCCAAATATCAACGCGGTGATCGATGTCCTTGAGCCCACGAGCCTGCTCCGGGGCCATGTACATCGGCGAGCCCAGTAGACTGCCCGTCCGGGTCAGCGACTGGTTCCCGCTGTCCGTGGCTTGTTCCATCTTCACCTTGGCGACCCCGAAGTCCAGAAGCTTGACGATGATCTCCTCGTCGTCGGCGCGATGCATGAAAATATTGGCTGGCTTGACG
>JAPYTK010000031.1:0-35955 GCA_029941785.1 Polyangiaceae bacterium
ATCGCCAACCTCGGCACGATCGCCCGCTCTGGGACGAGCGAGTTTGCCGACAAGCTCGCCACGCTGGCTGAGGAAAACGCCAAGGGCGACGACAGTCGAACGACCGATCTCATCGGCCAATTTGGTGTCGGCTTTTACGCTGTCTTCATGGTCGCCTCGCGCGTTGACGTCGAGACACTGTCGATGAAGGAGGGCGCCGAGCCCGTCTTGTGGCGCTCGACCGGAGAAGGCGCTTACACCGTACTGCCAGGGAAGAGGGACAAAGCAGGGACGCGTGTCGTCGTGTCGTTCAAGCAAGAAGCCAAGGAGTTCGCCGAGAACTGGCGAGTCAAAGGCGTGATCGAGAAGTACTCCGACTTCGTGACCTTTCCCATCAAGCTCGACGGCGAAGTCGCCAACCAGTCGAGTGCCTTGTGGCGACAGCCTCGCGGAAAAGTGAGCGAGGAACAACATGCGGAGTTCTTCAAACACATTACGCAGGGCCAATGGGGCGAGTCGCCCGCCGCGACGATCCACTACGCGGTCGACGCCCCGGTTCAGTTCTCCGCCTTGCTGTACATCCCCGAGAAGCCCTCCTCGCAGATGTACATGATGCAGAAAGAGCGGCCCGGTTTGCGCCTGTACGCGAAACGCGTGCTCATCCAGCAGAACTGCGAAACCCTCACGCCAGCGTATCTCCGTTTTGTTCGGGGCGTGGTGGACAGCGAAGATCTCACCTTGAACGTCTCCCGTGAAACCCTTCAAGAAGACCGCTCCTTGAAGCAGATCGAAACCCAGATCACGAAGCAGATCCTCAAGGAACTCGGACGCATCGCGGACAACGACGAAGACCGTTACAACAGCATCTGGAAGTCCTTCGGTCCGGTGATCAAAGAAGGCGTCTCCATGGACTGGAAAAACAAGGACGCCATCGCCAAGCTCTGTCGCTTCGAGGCCTTGAACACGAGCGCCGATGAGCACATCTCCCTCGACGATTATCTCGCTGGTAAGAAGGACGATCAGAAGGAGATCTACTACATGACCGGCGTCGACAGCGCTCAGCTCAGGCGCAGCCCGCACCTCGAGATCTTCCGCAAGCGGGGCATTGACGTGCTGCTGCTCACCGATCCCATCGACGAGTGGTTTGTCCAGGGTCTGGGCGAATATGAAAAGTGCACGCTGATGAGCGTCGTGCACGGCAAGCTCGATCTGGGAGACGATGACGAGGGCAGCGAGAAGGACGAGAATACGATCGCCGCAACGCTCGAGGCGATCAAGAACTCCCTCGGGGACAAGGTCAGCAGCGTGCGTGCCTCGACTCGGCTCACGGAGACCGCGAGCTGTCTGGTCTCCAACGACGGGGCCATGGGGGCCAACATGGAACGACTCATGAAGATGATGGACGACAAGACGCCGGAGCAGACGAGGGTTCTCGAGATCAACCCCGGCCATCCCTTGGTCGAAAACCTCAGCGCCTTGGTCGCCGCCGATGCGACGTCGAGCCACGTGGCGATGTACAGCGAAATGCTTTTCGACCAGGCCCTTCTGAGCGAGGGTGTGGTGCGCGATCCGGCCGCCTTGGTCGAGCGCATACAGCAGCTCTTGGTGGAGAGCAGCGAGCGACACGCCAGCGCGAGCGCCACCGACGATAACTAGAAACAGGCCCCACGCGCCCGACGAGACGGTTGCCACCATGCCCATACGACTGCACATCAACATCGATCACATCGCAACGATCCGCAACGCGCGGGACATGTCTTATCCAGACCCGGTATACGCCGCGCAGCTATGCGAACAAGTGGGCGCCGATGGGATCACCTGCCACCTGCGCGAAGATCGACGGCACATCCGAGACGCGGACGTACGACGCTTGCGGGAGGTTGTCACGACGCTGCTCAACCTCGAAATGGCAGCCACGGATGAGATGATCGACATCGCCGCGGCGGTGCGGCCCGAGGTGATCACGCTCGTCCCCGAGCGGCGCGAGGAGCAGACCACCGAAGGAGGACTCGATGTCGTGGGACAACGTGCCGCCATCGAGAAGACACAGCGGATGGCCGAGCGGCACGGCATCAAGATGAGCTTGTTCATCGCGGCCGACGAAGAGGCGATCAAAGCCTCGGCAGATCTCGGTGTGGCGCAAATCGAACTGCACACGGGAGACTATTGCCATGCGCCGAGCGAAGCTGAGCTCGAACGTCTCAAACGGGGGGCGAAGTTGGCGCACGGGCTCGGCTTGGAGGTCGCCGCAGGTCACGGCCTCACGCGACACAATGTCATACCTGTTGCGGCCATCGCGGAAATCGAAGAACTCAATATTGGCCACGCCGTGGTTGCAGACGCGATGTTCATGGGCCTCGGCGAGGCGGTGTGCTCCTTTCGGGACGCGATCGAGCGCGGTCTCGCCCTACGTGACTGAGGCGATCGACCTCGGCGTCGGTCTGAGCGTATGATGCGGCCATGATTCTTGGACTCGGAATCGATGTCTGCTCGATCGAGCGCATGGAAGCGATAATCGATCGCTGGGGCGATCGCTTCGTGCACCGGATCCTCGGACCCGTGGAGCGTGAGCACTACGCGCGCCGACGAGACAAGGCGACGCTGCTCGCGGGTCGTTTCGCAACGAAGGAGGCCGCCGCCAAGGCGATGGCCGGCGCGCGCGGCGTAGGATGGCATCACCTCGAGGTGCGCGCAGCGATCAAACGGCCGCCAGAACTCATCTTGCACGGCCCCGCCCGCGAGCTGGCCGATTCCGTTGGCGTCGAAGGCGTGCAGCTGTCAATCACACATGATGCGGGCGTCGCGGCCGCGGTCGTGATCATGGAAGGACCGAAGCGAAAAGCGAGCTGGCCATGATCCCCGTGCTCAGCCGCGCGCAGATCCGGGCGTACGACGCCGATGCCATCGAGCGATGTGGCGTACCGGGTATCGTCTTGATGGAAAACGCCGGGCGGGGAGCAGCAGAGCGCGTCGTTCAACTGCTCGGCGAGCGCCCATCCAACGAGGCCACAGTGATCGTGTGCGGCCCCGGAAACAACGGCGGGGACGGGCTGGTCGTCGCGCGCCACCTGCGAGCGCGAGGCCTCCCCGTGCGGGTGTTTCTCGTCGGTGATGTTGGGCGAATGCCCGCTGACGCGAAGACCAACCTCGATGCCTGGCGAGGCCTCGGCGGAGAGGTGCAGAGCATCGACGACGATGTGGGCGCGCTTCGTGCCGCGGTCGAGCATGCACCTTTGGCCATCGACGCGGTATTCGGAACCGGGCTGGCTCGGGACATCAGCGGAGTGTTCGCCGGCGTCGTCGACGTGTTGACGGAGTGCCGTTGCGACACGGTAGCGCTCGACATTCCTTCGGGGATCGACGCCGACACCGGGCAAGTACTCGGCGTCGCGATCCGGGCCCGCTACACGCTGAGCTTCGGGCACCTCAAGACAGGTTTGCTCCAAGGCGCCGGCCTTCTGCACGCCGGCGCCATCGAATGCCTCAGCCTCGGGATCTTCGACGAATCGGTTGTTGCGCAGACTGGGCACCGGGCACAGATCATCGAGCCACGGGACGTTGCGCGGGCGATCGGGGAGCGGGCCATCGACAGCCACAAGTACCGAGCCGGTCACGTCCTTCTCCTCGCGGGAAGCGCAGGAAAACTCGGCGCGGCGAAGCTTGCAGCACAAGGCGCGCTGCGCGCAGGGGCCGGGCTGCTCACACTCGCAAGCTGGCCGGGCTGCAAAGACGCCTTCAGCGATCTCCCCGCGGAGATCATGACCGCCGTCATCGATCCGGGTGATCTCCTGGGCAGTATCGAGGAGATGTTGGTCAAAAAGAGCGCCATCGCCATCGGCCCTGGCCTTGGCCTCGACTCCAGCGCCCGTGAACTGGTTGACGAAATCGTGCTGCGCTCCGCTCTCCCGGTCGTCGTCGACGCCGACGCGATCACCCACTTCTCCGGGCGGGCAGATGCTCTTCGCGATGCAGCCGGACCGCGGATCCTCACCCCGCACACCGGAGAACTCGCGCGCCTGCTCGACATCCCCGCGAGCCAACTCGAAGCCGACCGTTTGAGCGCAGCGGAGCACGCAGCCACACAATCGGCCTCCCTCATCGTCTACAAAGGACCGCACACCATCATCGCTTCGCCCGACGATAAGCCGCGGATCTGCGACCGAGGAAACGCCTTGCTCGCCACCGGTGGTTCGGGCGACGTATTGACGGGTGTCATCGCTGCGCTTCTGCAAAACGCCAGCCCACTCGACGCGGCCTGCGCCGGCGTCTTCCTTCACGCCAACACCGCCGATCATTGGCGCGCGACCCAAGGAGCGGATCGAGGCATGGTGGCGAGCGACATCATCGCAGGATTACCTGCAGCCATCGCCGCGTTGCCCCCTCGCGTTGACCGCACGAGCGCGCCGTCATCCTGACACAGGGTGCGGCTGCAGAGCCACAGGTCACGAAGTTCCATTCCCTCAAGGTGTTGTAATGACGTGTCTTGCCAGGTGGCATCGCCCTTGCTCCATGCACAGGCATGCGAAACAACACACCCTCAAGCACCTCTCCCACGGATCGTTCCAGGGAGGAGGTCCGCGACGCGCTCGTCACCTTGCGCCCGACGCTCTACCACCGCGCGCTTCGCCTCACCCGCAACCGCGAACAGGCCGAAGACGTGGTTCATGACACGATGGTCCGCGCCTTGCGATTCGCACATCAGTACCAGGCCGGCACCAACGTCAAGGCCTGGCTCAACCAGGTACTCAAGAGCGTCTTTCTGACCGAGTGCCGTCGGCGCGGTCGGCAACGTCGCGCATACAACACGATGCGAATCGATCCTTGCACCTGGCTCAGCAAGGACGGTTTGCCCGCCATGACCAACCTGTCGCGGGGGCCAAGACGAGCCATGGACAATCTCCCGCCCTGCTACCGCTCAGCGGTAAACCTCATCGACCTTCACGGAATGAGCTACCGGGACGCAGCCGCAAGGCTCGGCGTACCGCTCGGAACGGTCATGTCCCGCCTGCACCGGGGCCGCAAACAGCTCGCCGCAGAACTGCTCCCGTCGCCACTCGCTGCCTGAGCGCCGAAGTCAGCCGATCACGCGTCGAGTTCGCCCCGCTTGGCTTTCTCCGTCCAGCTGCGCAGTTCTCCGTCCATGATCTCGATCGCCTTTCCCTTGAACATGCGCAAAAGGAAGGGCACTTCGAGATCAAAGGAGATGGACCCGGGCGCGAGCTCGATCACGCCCTTGAGGCTCGCGCCCTTCACCGAGAAAGACGCTTCGGCACGACTCTCCGACGTCCAGTTGATCGTCGGATTGTAATTGGGGTATTTCGCTCTGTAGGACTCGAAGGCCTTCTCGGCGACCTTCTTGGCGAGTTCAGGACTGAGGTCATGCTTCATCGCGTGCTTCATGGGCGCCGGTATACCACCGGACCGGCCAAGGCGCGTAGGGTGGCTACGCCAATGTGCGCGAATGGTGCTTCCCCACTGGACGGCAGCGTTTTTTTGCGTAGCCTTACAGCGTCATGACCCCAAACGCACTCTCTCGCGTGATCGCCTGCGCCTGCCTCACCCTCGCATGGGTCGGCGGCAGCGCGTGCAGCAGCGATCACGGCGACCTCGTAGCTGCCGGTGCCGGCGGCCAAGCTGGGGCAAGCAACGGGAGCGACAGCAGCGCAGCGAACAGCACGAGCGCCGGTAGCGGTGGCGACACGATGGGCCCGGCGATCAATGAGGGCTTCATCGGAGGGCCATGCGAAAGCGATGCGGACTGCGACTACGACGGGGGATTCTGCCTGGGGGACAGCGAGGGATTTCCAGACGGCATGTGTTCGCTCGATTGCGAGAAGTATTGTCCCGATCAAGACGGGGCGGTCACGACCTTCTGTGTCGATCCAGACGAATTGGATGCGTCCATCATGACGATGATCCCGTCTGGCTTGTGCACCACCCGTTGCGACTACGGCGAGAGTCCATCGGGCTGCCGCGACGGCTACCAGTGTCAGCTTCAAGAGCGCTATGGCGACGAAGAGACGAAAATCTACAGCTGTGTCCCTGGCACCGACGATCCCTTTGTCCTCGGAGAGTGCCACCAACAGCTACTCGACGAAGGGATCGCCTTCAGCCCGGCAGTCAATCCGAAAGCTTCACCTGAGGGACAACCCAATCTGATCTGCGACATCGAAGACCCGATCTACATCTCGCCCGTTCTTCACGGTGTCACTTACCGACCGGGCAGTGTCGACGGCGAAGCGAACGCCATCTTCACCGGCTGCGAGCACGGGCTTGCGATGGTCGACAGTGCAATGCTTTTGGCCGGTCAAGACATCAGCGACGTCGTGCACTGGGGGATCTACAACTGCAGGGTCATCTCGGGCACGAGCAAGCTCAGCGAGCACGGGTACGCAAATGGCATCGACATCGCTGGTCTCAGGACAAAGGACGGCGAGTACTATAGCGTCCTCAAGGACTGGGAGGTCGGCCAATCATCGCCCACCAGCATCGGTGGGAAATTGTTGCGCACTTTTGCGCTACAGGCCTTCAACGACGGGGTCTACAACATCATTCTTTCGCCCGACTACAACGAAGCACACGCCGACCATCTGCACTGCGATCTCACGCCCGGCGGACATTTCTTCAAATAGGCGACACGGACGTGGCAAACGAGAAGGCAAGCGCGAGCCGGGACGCGATCTACGAAGCCCTCCACGACCACATTCAGGCTGAGGTCTTGCTTCGCGACGAGGCGCTGGGCGCCGACGAAGATCTCTTCGATGCCGGCTTCGACTCGATGTCGCTGACTCGGATCCTGGTGTTCGTCGAAGAGCGTTTCGGCACCGTGATCCCAGACGAAGATGTCGTGCTCGATGAAATCGAGACGCTGAAGAAGCTCACCGACTTCGTACACGGCTACGTCGGCCAACCATCATGAGCGAACCGGCCGTGCCCACAAACGGGTGGCGACCTTCCCTCAAGGCCTTGACGGCCCGCGGCGAGGTCGTCGCGCTCCAGAGCGATGGTGAAACCACCACCTACGCACAACTCGCTGGACGCGCCGAAGCGATAGCCAACGCTCTCATCGACGCGGGCGTGCAAACAGGAGACCACGTCGCCCTGCTTTCAGCTGGTCGCGGTCATGACGAGGCTGCGGGACTGCTCGGTGTGATCCTCGCCGGTGGCGTCGTCGTGCCCCTTCATCACGGGGCGCCGCGCGCACAGATCGCAAACGTGATGAGGGCCGCAAACTGCCGGGCCATCGTCCACGACGAGAAGAGCGCGGCCCATGTCCGAGACATCGGTGCGCCCGATCCTCCGCTTCGCGTCGAGCTCGACGACGAGGGCTTCGTGCTCGCAAGTCTCGGCGTGATCGCGGACGCCACCGGACCACCCTCACCGGGTATCGCATGCATCTTGCACACCTCGGGTAGCACCGGCATGCCGAAAGCGGTCCCCATGCGGTGGGAGGGGATCGACGCCTTCACGAGTTGGATGATGAAAATCACGCGGCTCGAGCCAAGGGATCGGGTGCTGCGGGTAGCCGAGCTCAGCTTCGATCTCGCGTGGTTCGATCACTTGGCAGCCTTTCGGTCCGGCTCAACCTTGCTCACCATGTCCCGACGGCAGCTGAGCACCGCTCGATCGATCGCCGATCAAGTTCGCCTGCTCGCGCCAACGGTCGTCTACAGCGTCCCGTCCTTTTTCATGAGACTGTGCGCAGGGTGGCCGAAACACGAGGCCCTGCCGAACGAGCTGCACACGATTTGTTTCGCCGGAGAGATCTTCCCACCGAGCGAGCTTCTCGCCCTCGCGCACCGCGCACCCAATGCGCGCCTGTTCAACTTGTTCGGTCCGACGGAGACGAACGTATGCACCTTTCACGAGGTCGACCGCTCTTCGCTGGACGGGCAGCGCGAGACACCGATCGGGACGCCGGCTCCGTACGCCGACTGTAGGCTCGTCGACCCCTCCGATCCCAAAATCCTCATCGAAGGAGTGGGCACGGGCGAACTCCTCGTCCGTGGCCCAACCGCCCTCGGCGGAGAGTGCCGGACTCGGGATCAGGTCCGGCGAGCCGAAGACGGCCTGTTCTATTTTCGCGGCAGACTGGACCGAATGGTCAAGATCCGAGGATATCGCGTCGATCCCTCGGAAGTCGAAACCGCCCTGTGTACTCACCCTCACGTTCGCCAAGCCGCGGTCATCGCAAACGAGCATCCTCGTTTCGGGATGCAGCTCTCCGCCTTCGTCGCTGCCGATAATGAAGCCAAACCGGAATCGATCCGTGCGCACCTCTCCGAGCACCTTCCCAGCTACATGGCGCCGCAGCGTCTGGTCTTGCGAACGGAGTTGCCGCTCACGGAAAACGGCAAGGTGGATTACGACGCGCTTCATCCGAGCGGCTGACCTCCGTCACTCAAACATGTCGGCATCCGACGGCGACCTGATGCAAGGCCGAAGAGGAGCCGGTGCGTGCCGCTTACGCCAACGATTGAGCCAACCGGCGGTGAGCCAGTCAATTTTCATCGCTAATTGTCGCTCCTCGAGCCAGGCGTGACGGCAGCGTGGCCACGGCGAGGTCGGATCGCGCGACACGAATACGACCCGTTGCCAACGCCCGATCAGCGTGACGAGTTCGTCCGCTTTTCGTCGCCGAGCCAATAGCAGCTGCTGCCGCATCCGCTCAGCTTGAAGTTCGTGCCCGCCAAAGAGAAGCCGGTCCAAGTCCCAGCTCATCCGGGCCTCGAGCCAGGTTCGTGCCCCACCAGAATGCGTTGTGCGCTCGGGATCATAGGATGTCGGAGAGAGCGTCGTCGTCTCGTCGAGAAGCCGGGTGGTCCGTAGCTGAAGCCGCGGCAGCCAGGCAGCCCGGCGCGACCGAGCGGACAGAGCATCGAGACGGGTGGTGAGGGGCCCGAAACCGGATCGCTGTAGGCCGGCGCGCACCGCGGCCTTCAGTTCAGAGGGCGTGAAGGTCATCGCAGTCGGCCCCTTGCTCTGTGCGGCGGACGCTGGGAGAGGTTTGATCTTCGCCGACGCTGCCCTCGGACCCTGTGCCACCAGACCCTGTGCCACCAGCCCCTGTGCCACCAGCCCCGAAGACACGAGGTCCGAAGACACGAGGTCCGCCGACTCGACAATGCCGCCAAGTGGCACACTCAAGACGAGGCCGGCCGCGTAATCCGATCGCCGATCACTTCCGAGCCATTTGAAGTCGATCCCCAACTGTGCCCCGGCTGCGGTCTCCTTGAGGCGGAGCGAGCCGGCAGGCGAATCGAAAGGCTGCACATGGGAAGGGTCGCTTGGCTGAGCCATGCGGACCTGGACGCTGAGCAAGAGAACCGCGACGCTGAGAAGTGGCTTCACAACGTGTCATCGACGCGAGCCTCTTTCCTGTCTCACGAAGACGTCCTCCGGGGCGTCGCCGAGCGAACCGCCCGCTACAGAGGCATGCGGTGGATGCCGCCATCGTTCATGTTCTGGGTACCGTAGTTCGCCCAGTAGACATGCGTAGCGTCAACCTCGATATCGTAGGGCGTTCCTTGATTTGAAGCGGCGGTCTGGATATTGCCGCCCATCTTGGGCACGCTGCGGATCGTCCCGGAGTTCATGTCGGGGATGCCGAAGTTCGCCCAATGGAGATCGTCTGCAGCCTGCGTCAGGAAGATGTTGTTCTGCTGACCGGTCGCGAGGGCGGTGGGCGATCCTCCCGCAAGCGGCTTCCTCCACAGCGTATTCTTGCCGGTCTCGTTGTAATAGACGTTGGTCGCATCGAGCACGACGCCATACATCAACGAACCGTCCTCCAATTTCGTGGCCATTCCCCCGACCTTCGGCGCCTTGTAGAGCGCGCCATCGGTGAACATGTTGACCTCTTGGCCGGAGTTCGTCCAGTAGACGTCGGTGTCGTTGACCGCCAAGAAGAAGGGCTTGTACATGCCGCTCGCGATGACCTCCACGGTTCCCCCAGCCAAGGGTACGCGGTTGATGCTGCCGTCGATGTAAGCGGGATAGGCGCCAGCGTTTGTCCAATAGACATGGGTCGCATCGACGACCACGTTGCTCGGTGCGAGGAGGTTCGTCGCCAACACCTCCGCCGTTCCCCCGGCGAGGGGAACGCGTGACAAGACGCCGTTGGTCAGGTTGCCACTTCCGCGCTCGGTGTAATACGCGTGCGTCGCGTCCACCGCCAAGCCGAACGCCGCCGTGGCAGTGGTCGCGAGCTTGGTCGGAGCCCCGCCTGCGAGCGGCACAGAAAGAACGCCGCCGTCATTGTAATAGGGGTAGGTTCCCATCTCGCTCCAGTAGACGTGGGTCGCCGACAACTCGATGGCAGTTGGATGCAACCGCCCGGTCGCCAGATCGTCCGGATCGCACGCGCCATCGGAACAGGTCCCGTGGCAGAGCACTCCGCAGGCACCGCAATTGACCGGATCGCTCGCGGTGTGGGCCTCGCAGCCCGTTTCCGCGTCGCCGTCGCAGTCCTGGTAGCCCTGGGTGCACACCAGTTCGCACATGGCGTCGATGCAGGTCGCGTAGGACGCCTCGCCAAAGGAGCACTTCTCGCCGCAAGCGCCGCAGTTGGACGCGTTCGTCTTGATGTTGACTTCACAGCCGTTGAGCGGCTCATCGTCGCAGTCACCCCAGCCATCCGGACAGGTCGCGCCAGCCCCCGCTTCGCCTCCGGCGCCCGCCGCTCCTCCGGGCCCGACCGCTGTCGTCGCGCCGCCAGCGCTGGTGGAGCTTCCATTCTGGGCAGCATCGGTCTGCTGATCCGAGTCGCTCTCAGCCGTCTTGGCGCACGCAACAGAAAGAAACACCAAACTCGCCCACATACCCCACAAGCGCATGCGATTATCATAGCGAATTGCCGCCTCGAATGCAGCCCCGCTGCAGAAGGGAGATCTCCGCGCCCCGGCTTCGTCAGTCGGTCGCGGGCATCCGCAATCCCGGGGCGACCGTAAACGGGGTGAGCCGATCGCCGGCTCGCCAGGCGAGACATGCACGAATCTCAGCCCCCGGCACCATGTCGTCCAAAGCAAGCTGCCCGCGAAGAGCCACGATCGGGACGTCTCGTGCCTGCGATCGAAGGGCCCCCTTCTCGACATCGATCATCAGTAGGTGCAGCACGAAGAGCCCCTCCTCGCTGCGCGCCCGAGCTCGAGCCAAACGAAGCGGACGAAGTGTCCAGCTAAGCTGAATCGTGCGAGCGTTCGTTGCGCTGGCGAGAAGTTCATCGCGCTCGATGGACTCGCCGGGACCGGTTTCGCCCTTCGTCTCGGCCTCAGGCTCCGCCGTGGAGCTCGCCTTCGCCGCTTGGGCTTTCGCCGCACCATTGGACGGGCTCGTTTTCTCCGGCACATCCTCGGCAACGGCAGCATCTGTCACGACGGAGGCGGACGCCTTCGGCAGGTCGGCGGCGTCCGTGGACTCGCCGCTCGCCTGCCCACCCAGCCCGCGTTTGGCGTTGCGCTTCGTATCCGCAGCGGCCGCGAATCGATCCCGAAGCACCCGAGCTTCGCGGTGCTCAGGCTCAGATCCCACGACCTCGTCGAGCACCCGAATTGCCTTGTCGAAATAGCCCTGTGCGGCATAGATTTCGGCCAAAGTGACGGTGGCCAAAGGGGGCGGCGCGGTCGGCAGAGAATCGGCCGGCAGGGGCCCGAGGAACATCTTTGCCGCTTCTGGCAAATGCAGCCCCTTGTCGATCACCTGCGCGACGAGATCGCGAGCCCGCCCGAGCCAACCGCGGACACTCCGCCTTCGAGACACCGGAGTGCTGTGTTTGACAATCTCGTCGACGAGCTCCGCTTGGGTGAGCACTTCGGGTCTCACGACGCCAAATCCACGCGCGCGCTCGATGAGTTCATCCCGCGATTGCGCGTGGAGCTGTTGGGGCGTGAACATGGCCGCACCATATCACCGATCATCGGCGTTGACGCCCCACAGTGACCAGACGCACGCCGGCTCCGTCGGCGACGAGAAATCAGCGAAGGAGACATCACAAAACGAAAACGCCACCTCGTCGAGATGGCGTTTCGAGCACGCTCCTTCGAGCGCGCGCACGGGCGTCGATTCCCTACTACGGATTGGCAACCCGCTCGCTGTACAGGAGTGCGGCGACCGTTTTGGCGCCACGCTTGGCATTGTACTTCGACACGTACATTTCGCTGGTGCCAATGATCTCGTGATTGGCAGCCTTGAGGTTGAAGTAATACTGGCCGTTCTTCGCTTGGAGGATTTCGAAGTTGTTGATGTCTCGGCCGTTGGCCCGCACCGAATCGATTCCGGCGAGCGCCCCGTGCTTGCTGACGTAACCTTCGCTCGAGAGAACGATCTCGTGGTTCGCAGCTTCGAGGTTGAAGTAGTACTCGCCATTCTTCGCTTCGAAGAGGTCAAAGGCAGCGCCATTGTTGAGAGCAGCTTCGAGACGAAGGATCTTGGCGACGACGCGACGGACGGTCAGTGAGCCGCGCTTGGCACTGTACTTCCTCGTGTACAGCTCACTGGTACCGATGACCTCGTAGTTCGACGCTTCGAGGTTGAAGTACCACTGGCCGTTCTTGGCCTTGTTGAGCTCGTAGAAATCCATGTCCACGCCGTAGGTCTTGACCGCCTCCACGCCATTTTGGGCGCCAGCTTTGGCCTTGTAGCCCTCGGACTGGAGGATGATCTCCCCGTTGCCAGCCTTGAGATTGAAGTAGTACTCGCCGTTCTTCGCCTCGAAGACGGTGAATCGTCCGGGCAAGCGAATCTCTTCGCTGACGCTACCGACCTCCTCGGAAGTGTCGACGGCGCAGCCCGTGAGCAGGGTGGCCGTGGCGAGGATGAATGCAGAGAGCAGCTTGGTGATGTTGGTGTTCATGGGTCGTTCCTTCGTGTTGGGTCGTTTATCGTAACGCCAACCATTAAAGCAACATGAATGCCAACTTCGCTAAGAGACACAACTACTTGTAATCATAACAATCTCACCGATTCGGAGTGTTGTTATTTTGCAATAAATGTTATTTATTCTTATAATTATTGCAAATTATCAATACCAGATACCCTCTAGGTCGGGGTCCGGCACGGCGTCGTTCAAGAGCTGCTGCGCGCGCTCACCGTCAGCCTCGATCTGAACGCGCAGTTCATCGAGGCCCGCGAACTGCCTCTCGTCCCGAAGACGCGAGACGAGATGGACGCGTAGTTCCGCGTCATACAGATCCTCGTCGATCCCAAACAGATGCACCTCGACCAGTGGCGACGAAGCGCCCGTGGCGACCGTGGGCCGCAAGCCAATGTTGGCGACGCCCTTGCCCAAGGCACGCCAGTCGCTCTCGCGCCGAACGTCGACCACGACCGCGTACACGCCAAAAGGCGGAAGGACCTCCATCACTCCGGCCAGATTGCAGGTTGGAAAGCCAATCGTGCGGCCCCGTTGATGACCACGGACCACCTGGCCCGACACCATATGAGGGCGCCCGAGCATTTCGCTCGCCTTATCCATCTCGCCGGCAGCGATGAGCCCGCGCACGCGGGTGCTCGACCAAGCGCCGCGATCATCGCAGACGAGTGGCTCGGCAATCGCATCGAAACCGAGATCGATCCCGAAGCGCTCCAAGGCATCGAAACCGCCACTTCGCCCACGACCAAAACGAAAATTGTAGCCAACCATCACGAGTTTGGCGCCCAGTTCTTGGTACAGCACAGTCCGCGCAAATTGCTCCGGACTCTGTGCGGCAAATTCTGGAGTAAAGGCCCGAACCACGACATCGAGGTTCGGGCAGTGACGGCGTACCAGTTCACGTTTGCGAGCAATCGTCGTGAGCAGAGGCGGGGGGACCCGTCCCAGCGTCACGGCCGGATGCGGTTCGAATGTCATCAATTTAGGCGTGAGCTCCCGCTGCTTGGCCAACCTGGCGACCGCGTGGATCACCGCCTGGTGACCACGATGAACGCCATCGAAGTTTCCGATGACGACAAGGGCTTGTGCAGCTTGGCTCATGGCAGACAGGTGCTCGGCGTGGGGTGGGCTTCACAATACACCGGGTCGGTCGGAGCGCCGATCTCGATCACCACGGATTGCGATTCGAGCTTCGCTCGGGTGCCGCACAAACGACCATCTTGGCTCTCGGTCTCGGTCGCCGCACAGATCCCCGCTTCGTTGGGTACCGTCCAGGCCTGTCCGCTGGGGTAGACCAGATTGGTCGCGTAACGCCCTTGCGGGAGGCAGCCATACACCATGCGCACCGGCCGCCCGAACCGCGCCGACAACCCCTGTTGGACGGCTTCGGGATCCTCGATCAGTGCCCGCCCCGCATCGTCCCGTTCTCGGGCGAGCAGGAGCGTCAACTCCGCATTCGGCCGACTCTCGTCAATGCACAAGACGGCCGGACGTAGCGCCAACATCAACTCCCCCGTGATCTCACCGAAATCGGCCGTGAGCTGTGCGGTCGTCGCCAGCCCTTCGTGAAGGGTCATCGCTGGCATGACGACGACGGGCGCCACCTGCGGACGAAGCGAACTGCCGTCTTGAAGTTTGCTCAACAAGCCAAGCGGGGTGAGCGCCGGCACGAGCGAGGTCTCCGGAATGTGGTCCAAGCCATCGATCACCCCATTTCGGTCGACATCCTCGCGAGACATCGCAAATTGCGCATCCTCGACCGCCAAGAAGAACGGCGACGCGGCGGCCAACGCTTGCTCTTCGCTTTTTAGGTTCGCGTCGAGCTGTAGGCGAACAAATGACTCTTCGGTTCCAGCTGGGTCGGCCAAATCGAAGGTGGCGATCGGATAGTCGGACGGGACGACGACGCGCTCGACCCGATCGTTGGCGAACTGGCTATCGAGAACTCCCCGAAAGCGAAACAACGGCCGCTCGTGGGGCAGAGCCAATACCAGATTCACGGTCACACCATCAACCCGAGCGCCGGCCTCACCAATCACCCGCAGCCCGTTGTGGTCGAGGTCACCGAGACCGATCACCGCGTACTCGACCGGGCCGCCGGCCATGACTCCAGCGAGATTACGAATCGCCCCCCCCGCGATGTCCCCTCGCGTCGGGAGCTGGGCAATGATCAACGCGGGATTGTAGTCACCATCATGATCATAGAAACCACGAACATGATACTCGCCAGCCGATAGAGGGGCGACATGCCAGGCCGCCGACACCGTCACCTGTGGCCCGTCCGGCGGTGGACACCTCAGCTTCCCGTCAGGCTCGAACGACAACTGATGGTAGACAGGAGAAAAGAGTTCTTCGCCCGTGATGACCGACAAGCCGACCGGCGTCCGGCCCACTCCGTCGGGCGGTGGCAAGGATCGCCGATCGAAGACCATCATCACCGCCGAGCCAACGATACGACCGTCGCGCGTGCACGGCAGCGGTCCAGAGTAGACGAGCTGTCCCGCGATCGCGCCAGCAGGCCCGCCCTGAGGTCCTTCGGGAACAAAGGTGTCAGGCTCTCCGCATCCCGCGATCGACAAGAGACACGACAGCCAGGCGATGTTGACGCAGTAGCTCCGCAGAAAGTGAACGAGGGGGGAAGTCATGATTCTTACAAGCGGTACGAGAGAAAACCCATGATGCGTCGACCCACGCGGTTACCGAATGGATGCATTTGGGGAGGCGGTCCGACCACACCAGATAGAGCATTGAACACCACGACCTCCGCGCGGGCCTTCCGACGCTCGAGGAAGGAGTAGCCCACGCTACCATTTAGAAGATGGTAGGCGGGCAAATCGAAGCGCCGGTCGACAATGCCTTCGAGGGACGCAATCTGCTCGACCCAGCGCTGTGCCGTCTGATAGTGCACACTGAGTTCAGCATCGAGTCCAAAGGACGAACGCAACTGCACGCCGGCGTTGACCTTGTGACGACTCGTCGACCGGTCTGCCGAAGCCGCACAGCCCGTCGGCCGTTCGAGCAGCTTGTAGTTGACGGCGTAATTGGCGAACACGTCGATGCCTTCGACGCCATACCAACGGGCCCCAAGCTCCCCGCCAAACACGTGATCGACGCCGCAGTCGTTCTGCCAGCCTCCACTCGCCACTCGGAAGCGGCCCGTCTCCGGGTTGATACCGCCCAGACCCGCGGCCACGTCGGAGAGCGTGAGCGGTCGCGCGTCCGCGAGTTCGATCGCATCGCTGATCCGATGATAATAGGCTGCCGTTTCCACCTGAAACGCGCGGTGCTCCTGATTGGCATAGCCCAGCTCCGCCGCCAGAATATTCTCGGGACCAAGCCGAAAATCCACATCGTCATCCCGCGATGAGGAGGAGAGCATCTCGAGCCCGGCCAGAGAAAGTTGGATGGGCAAGTGGAGATGAGACTCGAGAAAACTCGGTGAACGAAAGGCTGTGCCAACCGAAGCGCGTACCGCCTGGCGCCCGCTCTCGCTCGGCCTGAGGATCACGCTCCCCCGGGCTGAAGGAACAGCCGTTCGAATCGAAGGAACGTAATCCACCCGCCCCGACAAGACCACGCGCACAGCCTTCGACACCCGAACCGCGTCCTGGGCAAACACGCCCACATGATTTTCCGTGGGAGGCTCATCGACGAGGTAATTCCAGCGAACACGCTTGAGCCGGTATCCCAGGCCCGCACTCAGTTCGTGTTCGAAGTGGGCGAGGAGGCGAAAAACCCGATTGAATTGCACGTCGGCACCCACGACATCTTGCCGCGGGTCGGTTTCGTACAGACCGTGGCCAAGATAGGCAGCGTTGGCGGAAGCAAAAGCGGACAGGTGCGTGTAGGTCAGCCTAAACACGAGGGGATCGACGTCCAAGCGACCGTCGACGTAACCGTGGTCCATGTCGACGACATAGTCGTTGAATGGGCCAACGCCGTAGATGTCGATCAAGCTGTGGCTGTAGCCGCTCGTGACCCGCAAGCGTTTGCCTTTGGAGAATCGTCGAGTGACATCCAAGTAGGCGCGCGCGTTTTGTGCGCCAACGTTTTGATCAAAGTCACTGCGCCGAAGATCCACACGCGCCGAAGACACCTCCCGCGTCCATCGTGGATAACGAGTAAACCCAGCCCCGGCGCGATACGCGAGATCGCCATCTCGCCCAGTCGTCGACAAGGAAGCGTACAGCTGCGCATGGTCTCCGACACCGACTCGCGCCCTATTGCCTCCCTCGCCAGGTGTCCGGGTAATGATGTTCACGACCCCTGCAAAAGCGTCGGCGCCGTAAAGAGAAGAGCCCGGACCGCGCACGACCTCGATGCGCTCCACCTGATCGACGTCGATCGCCAATCCCTCCCAGAATGTCGAACCGAGAATGTCGTTCTTGATGACCCGACCGTCGATCAGAATGAGGAGTTTGTTCGCGAGTCGCCCATTGGAGCCACGCATCGAGACGTTGCTGTCGCCACCGGTGATCTGCATGACGTCCATGCCCGCTACACGGCGCAACAGCTCGGGGATGCGCGTGATCCCCGAGAGACGGATGTCCTGTGCGGTCACGATGGTGGTCGAGTTGGGCGCATCGAGCGGATTCTGAGCCCGACGCGAAGCGGTCACAATTCGCTCCTCGTACAGGTGCGGAGTCCTCCCGACCTCCCCGGTTCGTCCCGCTGCGGAGGGCTCACCGCGGGACATCGACTTGGTTGCGAGTTGGGCCGCACGTCGGCGCTTGAGATCGACGAGCAGGGCCTCGACCGCATCCCGATCGTCGGGCTCCGTCCGCAGGTAGCTCCGGTACACGGTGATGGCCCGGTCGAGATGGCCTGCGTCGGCGAGGGCGCGCGCGATGTTGTAACGGACCGCCGGATGCGGAAAGATCTCGTCCGCCCGCTCGAGCTCCGCAATACCTGTTTCGTATCGCCCCTGCGCAATGAGCTGCATGCCCGCCTCGAAATGACCGCGCGCTTCACTCCGCGCGTCGGCGCGTCCGCGCCGGCTATAGCCCGATGCCAACGCCAAGGTCAGGACGAAGAAACACAGGGGGAGCCATGAGCGCCGCAATGACACGGGCCCACGATAGGTCAATACGGCGAGGCTTTGTACCCACTCGGTGTCTTGAGCTTCTTGGGCCTTGGCGTACCGGGCGATCGCCGCGGGCGCAGTTTCTTCGATGTTCGAGCCCGATCGAGCTTCACGTCGATGCGAAGGGATCGCCTCTGAACCTCGACCGATCGAGGACGATGTCCCGCCTTGCGCAGGGTAAGTACCAGAGGCTCAGCGTCGCGAACCGAGCGACGGATCGTGCACGGCGTGGCCTCGCAGCGCTGCGTCTCGCCCTCATGAACGCTAGCCCCGGCTGGCTCGCTGCTCACGACCACCCCCCCCACGTCGATGCCTTCGCCTATCGCAACCACACCGGCGTCCAGACCCGCGACGGGAATGACCCGGGCGAGACGTGGTTCCGCTCGGCCCGCCAGCTCCGCTTCATGGGTCACGCTGACGCCAAGAGCCATCAGAAACAGCGCAGCGGCCGCGATCCCGACACGGCGCTTTGGCAAGCGAAAGCCTGCCCCAAGCGGCTCCAAAACGGCGGATTGGGCCATCGGTGCAGGCGTCGCGCTCGGGATGAATGGCTTGCCGGAACTGGGCGGGCCGGGAAAGTCGAGCGCCGCGGGGATGTGGTGATCTCGAGTGGTGGGGGCAGCACTCTCGAGAAGCTGATCGGGCAAGGTGTCGGAGCTTGGCGGGTCGTCGAGTAACGGGAACTCCGAAGAAGAGAAGGGCGGGCGCATCACCGGTTCGGAGACCGACGGCGGATAGCGACTAGGCGCAATGCCATCGATCCCGACGAGGGCTTCGAGCATGTGATCGATGTCCTCGAAACGATCGTCAGGATCTTTTGCGAGGCAGCGCATGACGACGTCGATGCACGCCTCGCCTGCCCGCAATTCAGGAAGTATGCGACGCATGGGCGGAGGAGGCTCGTTGACGTGGGCCATGAGCGTCTTGACGCTGTTGCCCCGCTCGAACGGTGGCTCTCCAGTCAACATCTCGTAAGCCACTACCCCTAACGCATAAATATCCGTCCGAGGCGAGACCGCATGACCTAAGATCTGCTCGGGCGCCATGTACTTTGGGGAGCCCATGAACAGACCTTCCTGAGTCAGGTCTTCGGTGTCTTCCGGGGTGAACTTCTTCACCAGACCGAAATCAAGCACCTTCAAGGCGAGTTCTTCTCCTTGCGTCGTCACAACGACATTCGCGGGCTTCATGTCTCGGTGGATCACCCCTAGCGCGTGTGCCTCACGAAGCGAGCGCCCGACCTCCCGCATGATGTGAGACACGCTCACTTCATCCATGGGGCCATCTTCGCGCAATATCTGGTAGAGCGTCCGGCCTCGCACATACTCCATCGCGATGTAGTAGATGTCGCCGTCTTGCCCGTAATCGTAGACCGTAATCGTGTTGGCGTGATTCAAATTCGCCGCCGTCGAGGCCTCACGAAAGAAGCGCCGCTGAAACTCCGGGTCGTCTTCTTGATCGTACTTCGGCGAGAGCACCTTGAGCGCGCACAGCCGACCCAAAGGAGCTTGGACCGCCTTGTAGACCTTTCCCATGCCGCCGCGCGCGATGAGCGCCGTGATGGTAAACTTGTCGCTCACGGTCCGACCGATGAGCGGATCTTGCCGCGTGGACTCGGTCGGTTGAGGATCGTCGATCGACGACTCGGCAAGTCGTGGATCGGTCGACGGAATCCTCTTGTTCGGCCGCGGCGGTTCCTTCACTGCGTCGTCCTCTGAGTGCCCCGATCGGACGGCATTGTATCAGCCTCAAGTGCCCCTTGCACCAAGCTCCGTGCTGAGTTCATGGTCGAAGACGTGGCTCATTCGCTCGACAACACCTTCTCGCTACCGAATGAAGCGGGGCACTCGGTGCGTATTTCGGACGCGCTCGGAGAGCGCACCGGCACGGTGCTCCTGTCATTCCGCGGACATTGGTGACCTTTCTGCGTCAGTTCCTGGAAGGGACTGAAGAAACGGGCATCCGCATTCGAAGCTCTCGGAGTGCAAGTCTTCGGCATCGCCACCGACACGCAAGAGCAGCTTTCCGACTTCCGGATCGCGCTCGATTTGCCTTTCACGATGCTGTCCGACCCCCTGCTGAGCAGCGCTCAGGTGTTCGATATCCCGGTCAGCAGCAAGGCGTCGTACGCGACCTCCTTGGCTCTGCACCCCGTGCTTCGGCATCTGCCTAAGAAGGCGTTCTTGCAACCGGTCTTTTTGCTCTGGAGGGGAAAGGAACAGCTTTACGCCTGGCGTCAAACCGAGAAACTGCGCAATCTCTTCGGCGCCAATGGTCGGCCTTCTCCTCAGGGCATCTTCGACATCACCGAACGTTTGATCACCGGCTAAGCTCGCCAAACTGAAGCAGCATGCTAGAAGAGCGCCTCGTCATGAAACTCAACAACGCTCAAAAGCGCCACTTGCGCAGTCTCGGTCATCACCTCGACCCCGTGGTGCAGCTCGGCAAGAAGGGGATCACCGAAGGACTCACCGAGGCAACAGACGTCGCGCTCACCACCCACGAGCTGATCAAGATCAAGTGCGGTAGCGAGTGCCCTGTGTCACGCGAGGACGTCGGCGAACAACTCTCGCAGCAGCTCAAGGCCTCACTGGTCCAGACGCTGGGGGGGACCATCTTGCTTTACCGCCGTCACCCGCAGAAGCCGAAAATCAAACTGCCCCGCGCCTGACCGGGAGCGCTCATCCTACGATGGCGCCGTCAGGTCGATGGGATCACCGGCAGCCGCACCGACGACGCGCTCCGCATCCGCGATCACCTCGGCGAGTTTCGGCATCTTCTCCCGACGAGCCGCCTCGGCCAGCAATTCCCTAGCGGGGCCGAACTCCTGCGCCACCATGGCAGCGAGCGTCAACGCATCGATGGCGCTCCGCCGAACAACCATGTCTGGCGAGGCGAGATGCAGAACGAAGAGATCCGTCCAGTCTTCGTCCCACGCCACCGCCATGTGTGCGAGCACCCGAAGGGCGCGCGGCGCATCGTCTCGACCCACATCGAGCGCCACCCCCAACAGCTTGGACTGCGCGATGAACCCTGTCCGCTGAAGGATCTCTTGCATCACGGGGATCACGCCCGATCCGGCGGCCTCAACGAATACGATGTCCAGTTCGCGGTTGTCGAACACGATGAACTGTGCGCCGCCGTCGGTCGCGTATTTGACGACCCTGCCGTCCGCTTCGTCGGCCGCCTGAGCAATACCCCGGTCCGATAGGAGGGCCCCGAGCACCGCCGCCGTGTTCCGGTTGTCTGTCTCGGGGGACAGCGCATAGATGTAACGGTCGCGCTGCGTCATCGCCACGAGCAGTTGTTTGGCGCGCTTCTTCAGCGCCGTCTCGTTGGTCACCTCCATACGGTCACAGGATGAGGGATAGGCCCACGGTTTGAACGAACGAACCTTCCGTGGCGCCCAAGGGCCCCACATCCCGCGTCGCGCCATCAGCGTCGACAGCTGGAACCACCTCGTGAGCCAGGCCACTCTGCCCCAGAGCCGGCGCAAACACCGCCTCGTAGGAGAGCGCCAGCCATCGGGGCACGATGTCGTACGCGATTCCTAATCCTACCGGGATCTCCGCAAAAACCCCGCTGCGGCTACCCACCTCGAAGGTGTTGTTGCCACCATTCGTGATGGTCTGCGGCTCAAACTGAAACCGGCCCCAGCCCACCCCGATGCTCAGCCATGCTCGTGCGCGTGGGCTAAGTTCGTACGTCGGAGCCAACCTCGCCCCAAACACGAAGGTCTCCAACGAGAGCGGGCCGTAACTCGCGTCGGGGCGAATCGACTTGTCGGTGCCGCTCTGCAGACTGCCCGGCGGGAGCTGAACGTCATGCACAACCCGAAAGAAGTACGGTTGGAAACGCAGCCACGACCACACGCGCCAGCGCAAGTGCACGCCGAAGCCGGGCGCCGCGGGATAATGCGTCCGGCTGGGTTGCAAGGCCTGGCTGAAAGGTCGACTCAGATAGACAAAGTCTCCACCAATCTCGATGCGCCGTTGCCAACGGGGTGCAGGCCACGGCTCGAGTTCGGGAAGCGCGGGGAGACCTTGCCGCTTCTCGCGCTCGGCTTGCTCGACGTCCCGATCGGGGGGCGACGAAGACTCTGCGGCATAGGCCACCTGGCTGCAACAGAGCAGGCAGCAACAAAACAAGAAGGAGCCGAGTATGGCGTGCACGACGAGTTAGCTAATCACGACCCACCGCCGAGCACAAACATCGCCGTCGCCAGTCCAGAGTCGGGCTAAGGTTGGCTCGCGCACAGCCGGTCCCCACGCGCCGCCGGTCCCGCCACGAAAGCCATGACCTTCCTGCGATCCGCAATCACCTACGCACTCTTTCCAATCAGCTTCGCGGCCGCGATGATCGCGGGACTCTGCGGTCTTGCCCGAGGCCTGGAGCACGGCGCCATGCTCGCAGGGATCACCTTCGCCACGATCGTCATCGTCGCCATCGCTGAGCGCATCAACCCGCAATATGCGCGCTGGAACGTCGCGCGCAACGACATCGCCACCGACCTGATGCATTCGCTCGTCTCACAGATCATCTTGCCAAAAGTCCTCGAACTCGGCTTGAGGATCGTGATGCTTGCCGGAGCGGCTAGACTTACCCAGTGGCTGGGCTTCACCGTCTGGCCCACCCGCTGGCCTCTGCTGGCACAGCTCGCCTTGGCGCTGCTGCTTTCGCAGTTCCTCGAGTATTGGCTGCACCGCATGATGCACGAGCGACCTCTCTTGTGGCGCCTCCACGCGACACACCACAGCCCCGCTCGCCTGTATTGGCTCAACGCCGGACGCTTTCACCCTCTCGACACGGCGGCATCCTTCACCGTCTCGATGACGCCGCTCCTGTTGCTCGGCGCGAGCGCGGACGTGATGCTCATGCTCACCGTTTGGATCGCCGTCCACGGACTCTTTCAGCACGCCAACATCAAGGTGCGCCTCGGCCCCCTCAACTACCTTTTCAGCATGGCGGAGCTTCATCGCTGGCATCACTCCTTGCGACTTGAGGAAGCCAACCGCAACTACGGGAACAACATCATCATTTGGGATCTCGTGTTCGGCACCTTCTTCCATCCGAGCGATCGGGAAGCCGAAGAAGCGGTAGGCATTTCGGATCTGGATGCGTTTCCAGCGCGCTACGTCGGACAACTTCTCTCGCCCTGGCGCTGGCCATCGATCGAAGAAGCGAGTCGCTCGGTAGCCGAGAAACCCCGGGGATCAGATGCGCCCTTTCCGCGCGAACCCGACCCAGGACCTTAGGTCCCTTTGCGTTCCACGATCAGCAGACTTCCAATGTAGATCGCGAGCAGTCCGTTCACTCCGCACCAGACCGTCGTGAGCAGCCAACCCAGGGGGCTGCCATGCTGACCCAGCAGGACGACGCTGAGCAGGAAACCGCCCGTGCCGACGGAAAACCCTGCCACAAACCCCGCCATCCGCCGAACGCTGAGCAAGCTCACGACGAGAACGACGGGCAACAGAGCATTGGCGAGCGGCAAAAAGCGATGCCACGAGGCGCCGATGAGCACGAGATCCCACTGAGCAAAGGGACGGGAGAGCAAATCGACGACGAGGTGGTGACGACCGAGCAGCCACGGCAAGAAAAACAAGAGTCCCACCGAGGTACCTATGGCGCCAAACCAAAAACCGGCCGAGCGAAATCCGACGATCGGCCCCCTCTTTTTAGCCCACCTTCGCGCGAGCCCCAGAGCCAAGAGAAGCGCCGCAAAACGCGCGAGCAGTTGGCGCGTCATCACGCCCCGCACGGCAGCTCCAGCTTGCAGCAAGCCCGCTCCCGCCGCGCCATCCTCGAGAGGGGTGACGTGCTTGATGAGCGCAGCGGCCACCGCATCGCCATCGGTGACGCCGAGACCAACGAGCATCGCAGCGGCCGCCGCCACGTGAGGCGAAGCCATGGATGTTCCGTTGTACGAGGGGAAGATCTCGCACTTGTTCAGGCCCCGCTGACAGACGGTCTGCTGCACGACCGCCACCCCCGGCGCCGCGAGATCGACCCCTCGTCCGCGCGAGGAAAAACGGGCGAGCTTGTCGTTCTGGTCCGTGGCGCTCACCCCGATGACCCCTTTGCTCGCTCCCGGGTACGACGCCGCACCACCATTGTTCCCTGCGGCGGCCACGACGATCGCTCCACGACCTCGTGCGTAGGCGACGGCTTCTCGGAGCACGCGGGATTGCCGTGGCCCGCCGAGACTCAAGTTGATGACCTGAGCGCCATGCTGAGCCGCCCAGCGAATACCGTCTGCCACCGCGCTGGTCGTTCCCCAGCCATCCGCGGACAGGACCTTGACGGGCATGAGCCGAGCCCCGAAGGCGAGCCCGGCCGCGCCCAAACCGTTGTGCGTCGACTGCGCGATCGTGCCAGCGACATGCGTTCCGTGCCCGTGATCATCGTTGGCGTGCCGCTTACCGGTCACGAAATTGAAGCCAGCAACGCAACGTGTTTGCGCCAGATCCGTCGCCTTGGCGAAACCCTCGAAGCTCTCGCATGCGATACCGGTATCCACCACCGCGACGGTCACGCCGCGTCCAATCGATCCCAGCCACGCCACCTCGGCCCCCACCCGGCGCAAATGCCATTGGTCGCGATACATCGGATCGTCGGGCGCAAAGAGGGCCCGCACGCGAAAGTGAGGTTCGACGTACTCGACGCGCTCGTCTCCGCGCAGCGTGGCGACAATCGCCTTGAGCCGCCCGCGAAGCGACGGCTTGATGCGCACGATTTCTACTCGTGTCTCGTCAGCAAGCGCGCTGGAACGAGACGTGAGCCCGAGCTTCGCAAGCCATTTCGCGATGGTGCCTGATTCGATGTCATCTTCAAAATCGACAACGTACTCGCCTTCGATGACGTAACTGCCATGGCTCGCATCGTCGAAGGTCGGCCCCGCGGACGGCTGCGCGCGCGCGGTTTGGCTGATCAGCATCAACAACGCGGCCGTCAACGCCAGAAGGAATGTCGAACCCACACCCTGACGCCCCACCCTTTTGTTCAATCTCGCGTTCATCATGACTGATCTGACACCCCTTCGACCCCTTGGCATATCTTCGTTTCGTCATTTCCCGATGGCTTTTACGTGCAGACCATCATGGATCGCTTGAGCAGCGGGGTCGAGATGTGCGAGGGTCGCGGGCCCATGCGGATCCATACAAACACTCGGTCGCTCCTTCGCTTGTGCTCGTGCGCAGCCCTTCTCAGCGCCTGCGCGAGCCCTATCGCCCACGCTCCAGCGCCGGTGGAGTACATCCCGATCGCACCGGTCGACGAGCCGCTCGACGGGGAAGCGCCGCCGCCGCCCAAGACGAGCGAGGCGGACGAAGCGCTGATCTTACAGTTACGCAATAGTATCAAGCAGTTCGCGCCGGCTCAGATCACCGCCAACGTGACAGACTTGCCCGAGAACGAGCGCGCCGCCCTGCACAAGCTCATCGAGGCCTCGAAACACCTGGAGGCCGTATTCGAGCGCCAAGCCTCGGCCAACAATCCGGCACTCGCGCAGCGGCTCGCCAACGACGAGAGCGATCTTGGCCAGCTGCGGCTCGCCTATTTCAAGATCATGCGTGGGCCCTGGGACCGGCAAAAGGACCACGCTCGCTTCGCCGGCGAGCAGGATTACTACCCCGGCGCTGGGTTTTACCCCACCGATCTCACCAGCGAAAAATTCGACGCCTACCTCGGGGCCCATCCCGACGAGACCAAGTCGCTGACGGGACTGTTCACGCTGGTGAGTCGCAAAGGCGACAAGCTCGTCGCGACGCCCTATCACAAGGCCTACGCAAAATGGCTCGAGCCGGCAGCCAAACGAATGGAAGAGGCGGCAGAATTGACCAAGAACGCTTCGCTCTCCACCTTTCTCCGCTCACGCGCCGCCGCCTTCGCGACGGACGACTATTACCAGAGCGACCTGGACTGGATGGACCTCAACAGCCGAGTCGAAGTCACCATCGGACCGTACGAGGTCTACGAAGACAAGCTCAAGGGCTACAAGGCTTCCTACGAGTCCTTCGTGACCGTCAGCGATCCGGTGGCCTCGAAGAACCTCGCCAAATACAAAGGGCTCTTGCCCGACATGGAGAAACACCTGCCGATCCCCCGGTCGATGCGAACGGTGCGCGGCAGCGAGAGTCCGATCCGCGTCGTCGATCTGGTCTTCACCGCAGGGGACGCCCGAAAATCAATCCAAACCATCGCCTTCAATCTTCCGAATGACGAGCGGGTGCGCAAAACCAAAGGAGCCAAGAAGGTGCTCCTGCGCAACCTCATCGAGAAGAAGTTCGATCTGATCCTGCGCCCGATCGCGGCCCGCATCATCTCATCCGATCAACAACAGTTTATGTCGGCCCCGGCGTTCTTCAACCAGGTCTTGTTTCACGAGCTGTCCCATAGCCTTGGCCCAGCGCACACGAAGAAGGACGGCAAGAAGGTCGAGGTGCGCGTTGCGCTCGAGAGCAGCTACTCGGCCATCGAGGAATGCAAAGCAGACGTCATGGGCGCCTACAACACGCTGTACATGATCGAGCGTGGCGAGTTCCCCAAGGACTTCAGAGAAAAAGCACTGGCGTCGTATTTTGCGGGGCTGTTTCGAAGCGTGCGTTTCGGTGTGAGCGAAGCACACGGTAAGGGGGCCGCGGTGCAGATCAACCGATTCCTCGAAGACGGAGCTGCTGCCTTCGACGCGAAGACGGGACGATTCACCGTCGATTTCGCGAAACTCGAGACGGCGATCACGAATCTGACCCGCGATTTGTGTGTGCTCCAGCACAACGGAGACAAAGGCGCGGCAGACGAGTTGTTGAGCAAGTACGGGACGATGTCGCCATCGATGAGCCAGGCCCTGGGCTCGGTGAACCACGTTCCGGTGGACATCCGGCCCATCTACCCAATGGCCGGGGAGAAGTAGCGACAACGACCGATCCGTGCGCTACCGGGCCCCTGCCGGGCGCGAAAGCTGCGAACACGGGCGTTTTGAGCTATTTAGCTGGGCATGCAAGGCACTAGCGGGACAGCCGACCTGATTGAGGGCGAAACGGACGGCAACACAGTAGCGCCTGATCTGGGTCTGTATCGGGTGCTGCGCGACGACGGCGGTATTCGCTCCGTCAGCGATCCGGTCATCTCGGCCGAGACGAAATGGCGCGCCTACCGCGAGATGAAGCGGATCCGCCTGCTCGACGCCCGCATGATCCTGCTTCAACGCCAAGGGCGCGTCGGGTTTTACGGAGCCTGCACCGGGCAAGAGGCCACGCCGACGGGAACAGGGCTCGCGCTGCAAGAGCAGGATTGGGTCTTCCCGGCCTTGCGGGAGAGCTCGATCATGCTTCTTCGAGGCATGCCCCTTAGCACGTACCTCTGTCAGATCTTCGGCAACGCCGGCGATGTGCTCAAGGGCCGGCAGATGCCTTCTCACATGAGCGCGAAGCAGGTCAATCAGGTCTCCTGGTCGAGCTGCATCGGTACCCAACTTCCCCACGCCGTCGGGGCCGCTTGGGCGGCCAAGCTGCGCGGTGACGACGCGGTCGCCATCGGGTTCATTGGCGACGGAGGGACGAGCGAGCCCGATTTCCACAACGCGATGAACTTCGCAGGGGTCGCGAAGGTTCCGTGCGTGATGATCTGCCAAAACAATCACTTTGCCATCAGCGTGCCCTCCTCACAACAGACGGCCTCCGAGACCTTCGCGGTCAAGGGACGCGCGTACGGCGTGCCCTCTCTACGGGTGGACGGCAACGATGTGCTCGCCGTGTACCACGCGGTCTCCCAAGCCGTGGCGCGCGCCCGGCGAGGCGAAGGGGCAACCTTCATCGAGGCGCTCACCTACCGTATCGGCGCTCATTCCTCGAGCGACGACCCCTCCCGGTACCGGTCCCAAGAAGAAGTGGACGCGTGGCTGAAGCGTGATCCCGTCAAGGCTCTCGAACGTCATTTGCGAGCGGAAGGTTCGCTCGACGACGCAAAAGACAAGGCTCTCGAGGACGAGCTCAACGAGGAAATCCTCGCCGCAGTCAAGACGGCCGAAGCCCATGCACCGCCGCCACGTGACAGCTTGTTCGAAGACGTCTACGCCGAACTCCCGTGGCACCTCCGCGAGCAACGCGATGCGCTGCGAAAGTTACCGCCCGCGCCAGGGCACGGAGATTGACACCCGGTGAGGGTCTCTGAGTTTCGCTTCTTGGCCGCCGCGTTGGTCCTCCACCTCGCGTTGCCGGTGGCGGCAGCCATCGCACCCGCTCGGGATGAGCTCGCGGGACTCGACGAGCGTGGTGCGATCCAAGAGATCGAGGTCGAACTGGACGAGACGCCTCCCCCACCGATCGACGAACGGCCGCTCCCCTTGCCCGAGGACCGAGAAACGAGCGAAACGCCAAGGCTACCGCTCGACCCCCATCCGCTCCCCCACGTAGCACCTACCGCCTCCGCCCGACCGGCCGAAAGCGCGACCCCCACACCGACGGCTGCACCGGTGACAGCCGAGCTCGGTACCGACGAATACAACCGGCCGCCCCCCGCTATCCCCGGACCCGGACAGATCCCCGGAGCGGGCGGCCCATCCGTCTGGCAGGTGCTACCCGGAGCCACATCCAGTGGTCGCGCCCGAGGGCCGGCTGCGCCAACCACGATTCCCAAGCGCAAGATCGACAGGAAGGCGGCCGAGCGAGCCCTCGAAGCGGGGATGCTAAAAAAGGACAAAAAACTCGGCTTGGACTTTCCAGCCGCGAGCGCCATCGCGTCCGTCGTACGAACGACCGTTCGCGGTTCCGAAGCTCCGTACACGTGCAGCGCTGGTTTTTCGATCGCTCTTGGGCCTCAGGGAACGACGAGATCCGTCAGTCTGCTGCACCACCAAGGAGGCAGTCGCGCCCTGTGGCAAGGGATCAAGGGTCAAATCCTCGCGGCGCTCTCCGCTCGGCAGTTTCCGATGCGAAGCGCTTTCGCCAAAGGCGCGATCGTCACTGTCAGCGTCAACTCGACGACCCGTAAGCCGGCCGGGGGAACGAGTCGCAAAGGACTCAGTTTCAGCTTCGACCCCAGCGACATCGGGGCGCGAAAGACGCGATTCGTGACCGTTGGCTCTAGCGCACAGCCGGTGAGATAGGAGCGACAGTGAGAGGAATGAGGGTCAGCTCTTTCGCACCACTGCGGGACCGTGCGATGCTCCACATCATGATGCGCCTCGGACCCCTCACGTGTGCAGTCTTGCTCTTGGCCGGCGGCAAAGACAAACCGAAGCCAACGACCACGACGGCAGCCACCGCGGCGCCAACGGCGGTCGCGGCGGCTCCCAAAGTGGTCGTCGCCAAAGCGAAGGCCCTCGATGTCGCACGACTCCAAAAAGCCCTGCGATGCACCAAGGGATCCACTCACGCCGGACCGTGCAGCGTACTTGCCGCGTTCGAGAACTGCGTGGCGCTGCCGAGGCTCACCGCAGCAGGCGAGAGTCGCTACCTGGGCGAGGGCTACCGAGTGAAGAGCGGTGCCTTCGTCGACGAGTTCACGGTCCTGAAGCGTTGGTCCGTCACAACCAAAGAGGCCGGGCCAGGCCAGATGCCGAACAAGTTCGCCATCGGTGCCATTCCCGACACCCGCTCTGGGGCCATCCGTCACGCCAAAAAAGCTATCGCCAAGTATCGAAGAGGCGACGTGACAAAGGCCATGAACGCGGCCGTTCGCTACGTCAAAGAGCGCACGGATTGGTCAGAGGCGAGAGCCACCCCGGCCGAAAAGAACCAGATCTACATTTCGTCGACCGGCCCCGCTTATCTCTGCCCACTCAAGAACCAACGCGTCCTGCTGGTGCAACAATCAGCGCTGACCGACAAGGCTGCCGACGGCGTCTACGCCACCCTCTGGCCCGTGACTTGGTAACGATGAAAACGCCTCTCCTCTTGTCGGTTGCGCTCGGCTTGGCGCTCGTCCTCGTCAGCGGCTGCGGCGCACCGATCGTCAGCCTACAGGAGGGGCCCCGCGAATACGTCGCCACCGACTACGATGTGGTCATCAAGCGCTGGACGCGTTCTCAAGACCTGTTGCTTTTCGGCGAACTCGAACGCGCACTGACGGTCACAGCGACATTCGAAACATGGGATTTTCGTTGGGCGTACACGATTCGTTACGCACGAGACTATCGGCTGACGATCCCCCAACGACAAGAGCTGCTGGCCGAGTCGCTCGCGAAGACGCGCGATACCCACGAATTTTTCGTCGCGCTGTACGGCAGCAAACAGAAGTTCAACGACCTGAACAAGTCTGACAGCGCCTGGATCGTGCGGCTCATCGACTCCACGGGCAACGAGAACGCACCCAGCGAAATCGAGGCCATCAGCAAGCCGAGCATCTTGCAGCGACGTTATTACCCGTACAACACGGTGTGGCGTAAAGCCTTCCGCGTGAGGTTCCCGCGAAAGTCGGTCCAGGGACGAGCGACCATCGCGCCAAACGCCAATTGGCTTGGGCTTCGCTTCGCGGGACCGTGGGGAAACACCGAACTCGTCTGGAAGATCGCTGCCGAGCAAGCCACGCCAAATTCAAGCGGCTCCGCTCCGCCCACGACCGGCTGACGGCCTATCGGCCTCGGGAGCTTCGGCGGGGGGCGCTCTCGCGGTCGGAGCTAACGCTCTGAGTCGGGCGGCTCGCCGGGCATGCGACGAGCCAGCCAGCCGATCAACGTCAGACCCGCCTGGCGGGCGTCAGCCGGCACGTCGCCCTGAAGTGCCAGCGAGATCTGCCGAATGAGACGAGTGCGCGACATTTCACAAAGCTCGTCCGCGGTGCCACTGACGACATGGGGTTCGTTCATATTCGCCGCGTCCAAGATGCTCTTCCCCATGGTCAATCTAGCGGGCACCGATGAGGATCTCGCGGGGCTTCGATCCGTTAGGCGGGCCAACGATTCCTTCGCGCTCCATCGCTTCGACGATTTTGGCCGCGCGGTTGTAGCCGACGCCAAGCTTGCGCTGGATCCAGGAGGTGGAGCACTTGCCCGACTCCGCGACGATGCGGACAGCTTGGTCGTACAAGGCGTCGGCTTCAGCACCACCGCCCTTGCCCCCGTCTTCGGGTTCTTCCGTCCCCCTAACGATGCTTTCGTCGTAATCCGGCTCACCCTGCTGCCTTAGCATTTCTGTGACCTTTTGCACCTCTTCTTCGGACGCAAAGGGACACTGAACGCGCTTCACGTCGTTGGTCCCGTTCATCTTGACGAGCATGTCACCGCGGCCCAGCAAGTGCTCCGCACCCTGCTGATCGAGGATGGTCCGACTGTCCACTTTTTGCGCCACGCGGTAAGCGATACGGGTGGGAAAGTTCGCTTTGATCATCCCGGTGATCACATCGACACTCGGTCGCTGCGTCGCGAGGATAACGTGGAGCCCCGCCGCGCGCGCCTTCTGCGCGAGGCGTGCAACGGAGGCCTCAACCTCCTTGCCTTGCTGCATCATCAGATCGGCAAACTCCTCGACAACCACGACGATGTACGGAAGTTTTTTAGGCGGCTCGGCGTCCGATCCATCCTTCGCAGCGGAGATCTCGATTTGCTCGCCCACCGGGCCGATGGCGCCGACCGTCTTTGGCCCCTTGGGTAGCGGAAGCTCGCCCCGGTTCACCCGTTTGACCCACTTGTTGTAGGTGACGATGCTTCGCGTCCCCGCGTCGGCGAAAAGTTGATATCGCCGCTCCATCTCGTCGACGGCCCAACGCAGCGCATTGGCCGCCTGCTTCATGTCCGTCACGACGGGAAACAAGAGGTGCGGGATGGCATCGAAAGGCGCAAGCTCGACAACCTTCGGATCGATCATCAGCAGGCGCAGATCCTCTGGACTTCGCCGAAACAACAAGCTCAGGAGCATGACGTTCAAACCCACGCTCTTTCCCGCGCCGGTGGCGCCGGCCACGATGACGTGAGGCATGCTCGCCAGGTCGGCGAAGTAGGGGCGGCCAATGATGTCTCGGCCGAGCACGCAAGGCAGCGGAGCATCCATTTCCATGAAGTCTTGCGACTCGACGAGTTCACGCAGGCTGACCGATGCTCGCGTTCGGTTCGGCACCTCGAAACCGATACGGTTCTTCCCGGGAATGGGGGCGATGATGCGGACCTTGCGCGACAATCCGAGCGCAAGATCGTCGGCGAGCCCCGCCACCTTGGATACCTTTGTCCCGGCAGCCGGCGAAACCTCGAAGAGAGTGACCGTGGGACCAGGATGGATCTCCTGAACTTTGCCGTCGACCCCATAGTCCGCGAGCGTCTTTTCGAGGAGGCGGGCCGTAGCCTTGAGCGCGGACTCATCGATTTCGGCGCCGCCGCCGATGGCCGGATCGAGAAGGTCGGGACTGGGCAATTGGAAAGCAGCTTTCGCCTGGCGCTTGCTGCTTCGGCGGCTCTTTACGGTCTTCGACGCAAACGAGGTATCGACAATTTTCGGTTCATTATCAGTGGTTTGCCTGCGTTTCGGATCCGTCCCGTCTCGCTTCATGCTCGCCGTCGCTAGCCGCTGAGGAGGTCGGGCTTTCTTGGCTACTGCCGCTGCCACCGGAAGCGCATCTACCCTCACCTTGGCCGTGATCAACGGGGTCAGGGCGGCGCTCAGAACGTCTTCCTGTTCGAGCACGTCACTCCCTTCGATCGGTGCAATCGCAGGCTCGGCCAGGGGACGCGAACTCGAACGAATGACCGCCGGCTCTTGGCATCCAGGGTCATCATCTTTCCGAACGCGCGTTGCCCCTTCGCTACTCGCCGCGTCGAGCTTGGTCAGTGCGAGTCGGCCGCTGCTCGATGTCACGCCTTGGTCATCCGCCAAGGCGACGATGATCGCATCCGCCTGCTCGTTCGTCATGATGCAAGGCTCGTCAGCCCGGCGCTCTTCGTCCCGTCGCTCACGGTCGGCGACGCGCGAGAGGGACCAGGCCTGCGCGACCTTGTTCGCTGAGCGAGACATGTAGCCCCGAAGTCGTGCGACAGCGGACTCGAATCGTTGAGCAACATCGATGAACGAGAAGGTCGCCCGCTCGATCAAGATGAGCCCCACGGCGGTCAGACCAATGAGGAAGGATCCGACGGTCGAGAACAACCCTCGCGCAATCTCACCAAACAGTTCGCCGACAATGCCCCCGAGAGGCATTCCACCGAAAGCTCTGCCATCCGACATCGCGATATGGGTCAGCGCCGATGCGATCACGGCAATGACGATGTCCCCGCTGACGCGACTTATGCTGAAACGAATCTTCCTGTCGGACAGCAGCGGTCTGGAAAGCAACACGAGTTCCACGGGAATCAACCACGCGACGACCCCGATCAAGCCCACAGCAAAACGAGCAAAGACCGCGCCCACCGGTCCCACCCAATCGCTGCCACCGATTTCGGGACGAAAAGGATCACCCTGAAAAGACGCCAAAGCGAGCGCGGCGTACAAACCGGCGGCCATGAGCAGCAGGGCTGCCGCTTCCCGCGCATAACTCCTCATGCTGCGCCGCGGAGGTATCTCGGGGGCCGGATCCGACGCAGTCGCCCCGACGCTTGGCGAACCGGCAGCCTTCGCACGAGAGGCGCGTTTGCTGGACTTCGGCTTGGATTTCGCCTTCAGCGCACGCGGGCGCTGCGATTCCTCAAGAGAATCGGTATGCGCCGCCGAAGACGGCAGTCTGGCTCGAAGGCCCGCAAGGGAGAAACTCATACCTACAAGTACCTACATTGTCCCATATCGGTGCTGGATAGCCAGGGCAAAGTTTCCCGCTCGATGCGCTTCGATAAGCAACTGCTGCGCAGACGTTCATGTACAAAGAGCAAATCGACAAAAAAGGTGCCTCGAAGGGCACGAACTCTTTCAATTCCATGCGCTCGGGCGGTAGCATTCGCCAGCCTTCGATCCTGGAATCCAACATCTATGGCCATGACTCCTTTGCGCTTCTTCTGGCGCACAAAACAAACCGCGGTTTTCGCACTCATCATCTGTTCGCTCACGGCGCTCGGATGTGCCGTCGATCAGGCACACCTGGATCGCTGGCAAAAGACAGAAGAGGGGCCACGACGATTGTCCGCCGTGGTGCTCTTTGAAAAATATCCTGTTGAACTCCGAGTTCGCGCGGCCCAATCGCTGATCGAAATGAAACCCCGCAAAGGGCAGCGCGTGGGCCTCGATCGCCTGGTTCACGGCTCGTTGGTGTGTGACCCAACCTTCGTCACCGCTGGCGGACCAGAGGAGCCCTGTCGAAGAGTGCAGCTCGCGGCTGAGACACGCGCGCAGATCCTTCAACAACTCGTGCCGATCATCATCACCGAACTCGGCAAGCCGCTGCCCAAACCCACGCAGGGTGGCCAAGCCACGCCCGATCCTTCCTTCAAGTACAAGGACGCGGCGTACATGATGATGACCTACGACAAGCAGGAGATCATCACCAACCAGGCGCTGAAGAAGCAACTGAAGTCGGCCCTCACCAAGTGGGCGATGGCCGACTTCGAGCGTAAGCTCAACGACCGGTCTCAAGCCTACGGAATGGAGCAGCTACTGCGACTCATCGGCTCCGAATCCGTCGCCGGGCTCCCCGCGCTGATGACGAAGGAAAACCGGAACCTCAGCAAGATCGCCTCTCTCGTCGCCAAGCTCGGCACCAAGACGGCGAAGGACGCCGCGGGCCGCAAGCTCGTCACCATCATGAAGTACGTTTCCTCCGCCAAATGGCGGAAGGACAAGGAGCCGGGGCTGAAAGAAGCGAACCGGAAGGCGAAGATCGAGCCTACCAAGAAGCAATTCGAAGCGCAGATGGCCGACTACCAAAAAGAAGCCGGCGAGCGCGTGTTTGTGTCGATGAAGAAGGTCGGTGGGTCCGCCGTGGTGAAGTACTGCCTCGGCGTCGCAAGCGACGAAAAACAATCTACCAAACGACGTCGGCAGTCCTTGGCTGCGATCGAAGGACACATCGACAACAAGAGCAAGTCGCAGATCGACACCTTGCTGAACATCGCCAAGAGCGACGCGCCAAACCTGGTGTTGGATCAGGCTTTTCGCCGCGTGCGAGAGCTCCCGCGGGACAAGACCGCTCCGCAGCTGTACGATCTGTTCAAGACCAAGAAATGGAAGTTGCGCCGTGCCGCCGCGGCCACCATTTTGGCCATGTCCACGGCCAAACACATCGACGAATTCATCGACAACCTATCGCGACTCGCGCGCAAGAACTTCAACCTTCCTGAAGTGCTCACCTACGGCGCCTTGCTCGGTGCGCTCAAAGACGGGGATGCAAAAAAGGCCCTGTTGAAACACACGAACAAAGGCAATGTTCGCGCACGGCTCACCGCTCTGAGCTATTACTTCGAGTACGGTACGAAAAAGGACCTCAAGGCGCTGGCCGCATTCGAGCGCGCGGGCCAACGCATTCCAAAGTGTGACGAGGACGGTGAATGCGACTGGTCGTGTGTAGTAGGCTCAGGCAAGAAAAGGGTGACCAAAGACGTCAAAACCTTGGGAGACTTCGTCAAATACTGCATCGTACCTAAGGCCGCGAGCAACGTGCCTAAAGACGAGAAGAAGAAGAAGCGCGTCGGAAAAAAGACCGACTCCAAAACGGGTAAGGCAATGAGCAAGTAGCTCGGTTGAGAAACCATGAACGGCGATCCAAACAAGAAGAGTGCACGGACCTTCCAATGCCGCGACGTGCTTTGGGAGCAATTTGAACAGCTTGCGCGCAACCTCGAGTGTTCCGTCGACTATCTCGTCAACGAGTCGATGAAACAGTACGGGCGCCAGCACGGGTCTCACGCCCCGGCGATGCCAGGAGGCGGAGGCTACCCTCAGCCTCCTGCACTCCCGGGACCGCCAGGACCGCCGGGACCTCCAGGAATGGCGCCCCCGCCGCCAGGACCACCAGGACCGCCGGGACCTCCAGGAATGGCGCCCCCGCCGCCAGGACCACCAGGACCGCCGGGACCTCCAGGAATGGCGCCCGCGCCGCCAGGACCACCAGGACCACCGGGATCTCCAGGAATGGCGCCCGCGCCGCCAGGACCACCAGGACCTCCAGGAATGGCGCC
>JAPYTK010000031.1:36055-37314 GCA_029941785.1 Polyangiaceae bacterium
TGGCACCCCCGCCGCCAGGACCACCGGGACCACCGGGAATGGCACCCCCGCCGCCGGGACCACCGGGACCACCGGGAATGGCACCCCCGCCGCCAGGACCACCAGGACCACCGGGCGGCTACCAGCAGCCTCCGGTGCCCCCGGGATCACCAGCATTTCAGGCTCCTCCGACCTCACCGGCTGGAAGCCGGCTCTTCCTGCACTACCGCGGGCAACGGCACGAGGTGAACAAGGATCGCTTCATCATCGGCCGCGGTAAGCAATCGAGCGACCTGACGATCAAGGATCCAAACGTCTCCCGTCAACACGCCATGGTGGAGTGCCTCAACGGGCAGTACTTCATGGTGGATATGGGCTCGACGAACGGAATTGAGTTCAACGGCCAACGGCTGCAACGCAAGCCGATCGCCGCCGGTGACCAATTCAGCATTTGCGACCACGATCTTCATTTCACGGTCGAGTAAGCTCCTGATCACGGTCGGGTGAGCGGGACTTTGGTGTGATTCGACCTCCGTCGACACCAGAGCTGCGCGGCGATTTCCGTCAGCGAAAACACAAGTCGCGCGCGGCAGGATTGCTGTGCGCCATGATGTTGTTGCTGGCGGCGACCGCCCACAGCAGAGATCGGGCGCTGCCACCGTGGTCGCACAGCGCGGTCCTGCCGTCATGGGCGCGAAGCGTGCACATCGTCAACCGGGAAGAGCCTCTTTTCGTCTCTGCCAGCGGAAAAGCGAAACGTCGCGGCTCGGCCGGCGCCGGTGCCTACCTGCCTATCTTCGGTGCGCGACGCGGTGTGGGCTGCAAAGGAGCGTGGCTTCAGCTCGGTCCGCAAGCGTGGGCCTGCAGCGATGAAGTCGAGCTGTCGGGCAGCATGGCCCTACCGCCCAACCAGCGCGCGACGGCTCATTCCGACGGCATGCCTTACCGCTACTACTTCGTCGGCAGCGACGGCAGCTTCGCCTACAAGAGCTTCCAACAAGTCGACTTCGGTTCCCCCGCCATGACGCTACAACCGGGCTTTGCCGTCGCCGTGTCCGAGCAACGCGAACAAGACGGCCAGCGCTACGGCCTTAGTCGACGCGGTCTTTGGCTACCGATGCGCGACCTCAAGCCCGCCAAGCCCAGCGCCTTCCGCGGCATCGAACTGGCGGAGATCGACACGGGCAGCGGCATCCCCGTTGCGTGGGTCATCCGCCAGCGCGCCGCGACCCATGCCTTGCGCGGGAAGCGCTTCGTCCGTGACGGGAAGCACCAACGAC
>JAPYTK010000032.1:0-13853 GCA_029941785.1 Polyangiaceae bacterium
CGGCGGCGCAGCGGGGGGAGGCACGACAGACGCCGCGCGCGGCGGCGCAGCGCGCGGCGGCGCAGCGCGGGGGGGCGCGGTAGGCGCGGCAGGCGCAGGGGGCGCAGGGGGCGCGGTAGGCGCGGTAGGCGCGGTAGGCGCAGGGGGCGCGGTAGGCGCCGCGGGCGCGGACGTCAGCTTCACCCGGGTCAATGCCACAGGCACCGACACTTTCGCCGGTGGCACCGAGCCGGGGCTCGACGCGCGTGCAATATCCGCAAGAGCGCCCACGCTGCCCAGAGGTTTCCAGTCGCCCATTCCCTCGCACCACACGAGCGAGTCAGCGCGCACGCGCCCAGACTCGAACTCAGAAGCGAGATAGGACTTCGGGACCGGGCCCACCGGCTCGCCACCGAGGCCAACAAACCACTCCGTCGCCGCATCATTCGAGCCGGGAGGCGTCGCCCCCGGTCCTAGCGTTGACCCCGATGCTTTCAGCATGTCCGTGAGTGGCTTGGACATCACGACCGTGGGCTCATCTGGTTGCGAACCGGTCGCCACTGGAACAGGAGCCACGCGCGGCGCAGATCCTCGCTCGGCCGCAGGCGGCTGCGAACCGGTTGCCGGTCCCGGTAGCGGTCCGACGTACGATGGCACGATTCCCGCCTCGGTCGGACGAGCGCGCACCTGGATGACCGTCCCGCACTTGCGGCACTTCATGCGAACCGTCTTGCCGGCGACTTTTTCGTCGGCAATCTGGTACTTCGCACCGCAATTTTGGCAGTTAAACCGCATAACTAGGAACCGACCGCGCTGGCAAGCGTGCTATTTCATTAGCGTAATCGAATGGTTGCACAAAGAAACAACGCAATCATGATTTCCGCTACCCGCGCGGAGTGCCAAAGCTCGGACCCGAAAGCCCTCGGCTAAAACACGGCCACCAGATGTTCCCGGATACTCGCGCGCGTCGAGTCGTCAGGCGCGGCGACCAAACAACGTTCCCACATCTCGATCGCCTTGTTCTTAAATCCCGCGTTTTGATAGAGCACGGCGACGTTCTTCAAAGCCGGAAAAAACCCGGGTTGAATATCCAACGAATTCTCGAGCGCTTGGATCGCGTCAAACAGGCGGTCACCCTTGGCGTAAACGAGGCCTAGCTGAAAGTGCAGCTGATACGCCAAGGGATCGACGCCGAGCCCCGTCAACAACTCTTGGCTCGCGTCCTCGATACGTCCAGCCCGATAATGAACGAGGCCTTGTTCGAGATGTTCGGCCGCACGTTGGCTCATCACTTTCGGTTCAGGCCGACTCGAGGACTGTGCCAGGGCGCCCGCAACCGCATTGAGCACATCCGTTACTTTGAACGGCTTTTCGACGTAGGCGTGCACGCCGTAGTTCGTCTTCGCATCCTCGGCAAAGCGCCAGCCGCGGTACTCTGCCGAAACCATCACAACGGGAATGTGTTGATAGACTTCGCTGGCCTTGAGACGCCGAGCAATTTCGAATCCGTGTACCTTGGGCAGCATGGCATCGAGAACAATCACCGAGAACGAATAATCTCGCACGGCCGTCAACGCCGCCGCACCGTCGCTCGCTTCGACAACACGAAAACCCTTCTCCTTGAGGACCTTGACGAGGAGCCGACGAACGTCATCGTCGTCATCGACCACCAGCACCAGATCCTCCTCTCCGCTAGGCGCCATCACCAACTCCGCGCCGGCCAAATCGTCGTCATCGACCAAAGGCTCGGCGACCTCGAATCCTGCATCGACCATGGAGTCATCTTTTACGACAGCCGGAACGACATGCAGTTCGGTTAGGGACTCTCGCGGTGAAAAGTCCGGCGGTGAAGACTCCGCGCGGGGTCGCGGCGGAGGAAGCGGCGGAGGAAGCGGCGGAGGAAGCGGCGGAGGAAGCGGCACAGGTACTGCCGATGCGCTCGGCACTCCCGAATCATCGCGCGGTGAGGAAGCCGCCGGCAGCGAATGCGCCACTGCAGGAGGAGGTACGCTCACACGCGCTTTGCGCCAGATACTCTCCGGGCACGCAGGGCCAACAAAATGATTGCGATCCTCGGCCTTCAACGCCACCACCTCCGCGATGACACGCTCGAGCGCCGAGGCCAGCGCGATGTAAGCGAAAACCTTCTTGCCCGTCGAGAACTCCAGATGTGAGACCAATTGGAGATCGCCTGGATTCTTCATCGCGACAAACAGACGCTCGCCCTTTGTCAGCACGACCAACACTTGGTGCTCTTCGGCAACTCCCGGTGGGAGAACATCGAAGTCCCGAATTCGAATACAAATCCGGTTCAGATCCATACCTGGAAATCCGCTCGCATCAGCCAGCTCTTCAAGCTGTTGCGTCTCCAACTTCAGCTCTTCTGGATTCATCTCCGCCCCCTTCGCCCAACCGCGGCGCCTTCGGCCGAGCCACCACCCGCGACTTTCTCAGATCTCACAAGCACAACATCACGATAGACGAGTGGACGCTTGGCGGGTCAGAAAGTCGCGTGTGAAGGCATCATAACGCCCCTCGCTGATCGCATGCCGAGCGTCACTCATAAGCTTTCCATAAACATGCAAATTGTGTGCGGAAAGTAAACGAAGGGCGAGAATCTCACGCGCCAAGAACAAGTGGCGCAAATAGGCTCGCGAAAACCCACCCGCGCAAGCCGGGCAGGCGCAGTCAGGATCGAGGACCGAGCCGTCCGTCTTGTAGCGCGCGTTCTTGATCACGATGACCTCGTTCCGCAAGATCGCCTGCCCATTCCTGGCGTTCCGTGTCGGCAGGACACAGTCGAACATGTCGACGCCACACCCCACCGCGATGACGAGATCGCGCAATTTGCCGACGCCCATGAGATAGCGTGGCCGTTTCGCGTCGAGCGCAGGCGCCACATCCGCCAACAGTTCGTGCATCTGGGAAATGGGTTCGCCGACGGAAAATCCGCCGAGGGCGAGCCCTTCGAAGGGCATTGCCGCTAGCTCCGCCGCATGCGCCAATCGCAATTCGCGATCGACCCCACCTTGAACGATGCCGAAAACCGCTTGGGTCGCCGCGCCGCTCTCTTCATCAGCTCGGCGGCGTGCATCCAAACATCGAGTTGCCCACCGAGAAGTGATCTGACATGCCTTCTCGACCTCGTCCCGTGGCGCGCCGCCAGGCGGGCAAACATCCAGCTGCATGGCGATATCGGCGCCGAGCAGTCGCTGAATGCGCATCGCCTCTTCGGGAGACAAGTGCTTCTTGTCGCCGTCGATATGCGAGCGAAACGCGAAGCCATCCTCGCTCAGCTTCGTGCCGCCAATACTGAACGCCTGGTAACCGCCCGAATCGGTAAGCATAGGCCCACCCCATCGCGAAAATCCGTGCAGGCCACCGAGGCCGGCGACGATCTCGGGCCCAGGGCGCAACCAAAGATGATAGGTGTTCCCGAGAACGACCCCAGCACCCGAAGCCCGGACTTCATCAGGGGTGAGTGATTTGACGCTCCCTGCCGTGCCAACGGGCATGAATGTGGGTGTCTCGACCTCTCCGTGAGGAGTGCACAAGACCCCTCGTCGCGCTTCACCGTCACGCGCGACAGGACGCCAAGACACCACGGGTTTCATGTTCACGATTGGCCTCCTCGACGGCAAGTCTCAGGGGTTAAATACATCGCATCCCCGTAGGAATAGAAACGGTACGCTCGCTCGACGGCGATCTCGTAGGCTCGACGCACACGCTCCGTGCCGCCCAAGGCGAAGACCAATGCCAACAGCGTGGAGCGAGGCAAGTGAAAGTTCGTGATCAGCGCATCGACGACCTTGAATCGATAGCCTGGCTGAATGAGCAAGTCCGTTTGCCCCGATCGTGCGCCAAGTTCCCCACCCTCGCTCGTCGCGCTCTCCAAGGTACGGACCACGGTCGTACCGACCGCGACGATCGCCCTACCCTCTCGCCGCGCCTTGTTGATTCGCACCGCGATCTCGGGCCGGATATCGATCTCCTCCGCGTGCATGGGGTGGTCCGCGAGGTCGTCACTGTACACGGGCCTGAATGTACCCGGACCAACATGAAGGGTCACCGCCAACACCTCACAACCGCGCTCCCTGGCCGTGTCGAGAAGAGCGCGGGTAAAATGCAGGCCTGCGGTCGGCGCCGCAACCGCACCCGGATGTTCGGCGTACACAGTCTGATAACGCTCCCGGTCATCGGCATCAGCAGGCCGCTCGAGATAGGGAGGCAAGGGCACCTGCCCGTTGTTCTCGATCAATGTGTCCACATTCTCCCCCTGATCGCTCGACAAGCGCACCGCCAACAACCCGTCTGCGTCTGGCCCTTGGAGCACTTCGGCTCGCAAGGACTCCCCAAATTGAAGCATCTGCCTAGGGCGCAGAGCTTTGGAGGCGCGTCCCATGGCTCGCCAGGCGTCGGCCTCGCCTGGTACACGACGAACGAGAAGCAGCTCGACCTTCCCGCCGGTGGGCTTGGTACCCAAGAGCCGCGCGGGGATCACGCGGGTGTCGTTGACGATGAGCAACGCTCCGCGCGGTAACCGCTCCACGATCGACGAAAACCGAAGATGTTCATGGCGGTCGGGATGGACGACCAACAGACGGGACCCGTCCCGCTGCGGATGCGGTCGACGGCCGATCAGGTGCTGCGGCAGCGGATAGTCTAGCTCGTCGACTCGCATGACTCGTCGTTGTCCATTACGGTACGATGCGCACTACTCGACGATGCCGAGTCGCGTCATCTTGCGCCACAGCGTCGTGGCGCTGATCGCGAGCGCCTCGGCGGCCTTCTCGCGATTGCCGCCCGCACCCCGCAGCGCCTGCGAAATCGCGATCTCTTCGGCGTTCGCCACGGCCGTCGCCAGGGTACTCGGACCGGCCGCCTCGATAGACATCGCCGCGTCCGGAGGCAACACGTCCTCGGTCGTGATGCGATCCCCTACCGCAAGGGCGACCGCCTGCTCGATGAGATTCTCGAACTCTCGAACATTGCCCGGGTAACGCTGATTGAGCAGCACCTCGATAACATCGTCGTTGAGTACCGCGTTCTTGCCATGCTTTCGGTTGTATTTTTCGAGAAAGAACTCGAGCAAGGCGGGAATGTCCTCGAGCCGCTCGCGCAAAGGCGGCAGCACAAAGCGGGCCACGTTGAGCCGGTAATACAAGTCTTCGCGGAACCGCTTGGCCGTCACCGCCGCTTTCAGGTCTTGATTGGTCGCCGCAACAATACGGACATCGACCTTCACCGAAACATTCTCGCCAACTCGCCGGACCTCTTTTTCCTCGAGCAGGCGCAGCAACTTGGCCTGAAACTGCATGGTCGTTTCGGCGATCTCGTCCAGAAAAAATGTACCGCCGTCCGCCTCCTCGAACAATCCCTTGCGGGCCGTCACCGCCCCGGTAAACGATCCCCGCGCGTGGCCGAAGAGCTCGCTTTCCAGCAAGGTCTCGCTGATCGCCGCGCAGTTCACTGGCACGAAAACCTTGTCTCCTCGTTTGCTGTTCGCGTGAACCGCCTTGGCGACGAGTTCCTTTCCGGTGCCACTCTCTCCCGTGATGAGTACGGTCGCGTCCGTCGGTGCCACTCGCACGATTCTGCCTAATACAGCTCGAATCGCCTGCGACCTCCCGATGATGTTCTCAAATTTGTACCGCTCCTTGAACTCGGTGGTCAAAAGCTGAACTTGTCCTGCCAGCCGACGCCGAGCGAGCGCGCGGTCCACCTTCATCAGCAGCTCTTGTTCTGTGAAGGGTTTCTGGATGTAATCGTGGGCGCCCAAACGCATCGCCTCGACCGCGCTCTCGATCGTTCCGTAGGCGGTCATCACGATGACCTCACTCAAGGCGTGCCCCTTTTTGACCGCCCGCAATACATCGATCCCGCTCACCTTGCCGATGCGCAAATCCGTGATCACAAGATCGTAGGCCTCCGCCGCCCCGAGGTCGCTCCCGCGCTGTCCGTCGCTCGCTTCATCGACTTCGAAACCCGCATCGCGCAACATGAGCGCGAGCGTGGTACGCATATTGCGCTGATCATCAACAACGAGAATCTTCACTGACATCAGCTGCTCCTACATGGACAATCCACCATCGACGTCGATGGTTCGACCATTGAAATAATCGCACTCCATGACGAACCGCACGGCAAGCCAGATGTCTTCCGGTACGCCGATCCGACCCACCGGAATCTTCGCGACCAAGGCCTCCCGCGCCTTGTCAGGCATGCCTTCCGTCATCGGTGTCCGGACCATGCCGGGGGCGACGGCGCCGCAACGGATTCCATAGGGCGCAAACTCAATCGCCCAGGTCTTGGTGTTCGCAGCAAGCGCCGCCTTGGCAGCCGTGTAGTTGGATTGGCCTCGATTTCCGTGGCGGGCGATCGAGCTCATATTCACGATCGCGCCTCGCTCCCCCGTCTCGATCATCTTTGCGACCACGTCCCGAACCATCCAAGTCGCGCCCGTGAGATTGACGTCGATGACCGCCTGCCACTCGTCGCGAGACAGCTTGACGATGGCGCCCGTCTTTCGGTCCCGCTTCACGAGCAAGCCATCGCGCAAGATCCCCGCATTGTTGATCAGGCCGGTCAGTCCCCCCATCGCGTCGCACGCAAAGTCAACGAAAGCGGTGCTGTCGGCCTCGGAGCTCACGTCCAATCGACGGGTATGGACCGTACCTGGAAGCGATCGCGCCTCCTCGGCCAACGCCACAAGCCCGGCTTCGTTCACGTCGCCCACCGCCACGCTGGCCCCCGCTTCCGCCAGCCGCAACGCAAAGTGCTTGCCGAGCCCCTGTGCGCCGCCCGTCACCACGGTCTTCGTATCAGAGATCTTCATGGGTCATATTCACCCCGCATCCGAGCGACGTGGCCCATGCCTTAACGCGCATTCGCCGGCGCGTCATCCGCTTGCTTACAGGCCGGTTGGCCATTATCCCTATGTCATGCTCCGCGCTCATTCTCGTGCCCACGGTATCCACCACAGCCGCCTCGTGGCGCTGGCCATAGCGCTCATGATCGGGATCGGCTGCCGGACAGATGGCAAGGGCTCCGGCCCCCCGGTGCCCAGCTCCTCGGACCCCGCAGGCAGAGACCTGGTCGAGGGAGCCATCGTGTTGGCAACCGAGAAAAGCGGTGGCGTACGAATCTACAAAATCAAGAAGCTGAAGTTCTTCCCCGATCCGATCGGCTGGCAGCTGGTCATGCTCGCCTACAACGAGAAGGGCAACGATTTTGCGCACGCTGCTGATGTCTGGCGCAAAGGAAAGCTCACGGTCGCCGTCGCCCGCGTCGCCGTCGCTCGGCACCGATTCGTGAGCAATCGCAAATACCGCGTCATCGCCCGCGAACCTGTCACCGAAGCGGATCGCAAGGCGAAGGGCTCTTCCCCTCGTTAGGAAGCTTGCGGGCCGGACGTCTCACCCAGAGGCGGCCACCGTGGGCCCGTCGACGTCTTCAGGAAGACCTCTTCGAGATACAGACCATCGGGCGGTGCCGTCATCCCGGCATCCTGACGCCGGCCACTCGCGAAAGCGCGCTGTACGGCACCGGCCGCCGCACGACCGCGGCCAACATCCACCGCGGTACCCACCATGATCCGGACCATGTTGTGCAAGAATCCATCGCCCGTCACGTCGAGCGCCAGCCGATCGCCGGTGCGATTCACGTCGAGCGTCACCATGGATCGCTCGGTGTTTTGCCGCTCGTCACGCGAGGAGGCGAAGGCCGAAAAGTCGTGCGTCCCCGAAAAAGAGGCCCACTCTCGGCGTAGACGCTCAACCCGTTCCGCAGTGTGCAAATCACCGATCCGCCATGCCCGCCCTGTGAGCAACGGGTCGTGGACACGGTCGCACAGCAAGACATAGCGGTAGCGCTTGAGCGCGGTGTCGAAACGAGGATTGTAGCCTGGCGGCATCCGCGTCGCGGCGCGCAAGCCAATCGTCCGCGGTAATCGGCGCTGTATGCCCAGCAACCAACCACGGCAGTCGATATCCCGCGTCACGTCGAAGGCGACGCGTTGTCCTCGCGCATGTACGCCCGAGTCGGTGCGGCTCGCGGCGCGCAACTCCCCAGCCATGGGATCAACGGCTACAATCGCCTCACGCAGGGCTCCGGCCACAGTGAACTGTCCGGGCTGAGCCGCGTATCCGGCGAACGGTCGACCGTCGTAGGCGACGTCCAACAGGATCGATCCGTGCGGGCTAATCATGCCCACCTCCGCCGCCCGATCCTTGACCACCGGTTCCCGCCGCCACCATCGCACCGCCACGACCGCCCCCGCTCGCGAGGCTGCCGGAGTTCAGGGTCGGAGGGGATTGGGAGCCACACCGTCCGGCCGCACAAACACCACTCGCGCAATCATGCGACTTGAGACAGGGCGCGCCATGCGGCCGCGCCGGGCCACATCCTCCGCCCACGACGAACAATCCCAAACTGAAGCACACGCGCCACGAGTACCTCGCCCGGGGCAAAGCTACACGCCGGTCCGTTGCGCCGTCCCCAGCAAGCACGGCAACTCAGGCCCCGCCGCTGCCACTGTCCGCGCCGCCCGCACCAGAGCCGCCCGCACCGGAGCCGGTCGTCGCGCTCGTTGCCATGACAGGACTGTGCTGCGTGCTCGGATCGCAATCCACTTTGGCCCCCGTCTCGCACGCGGCCAGCTCCGAGGTCGCAGCCGAACAACACGCCGTATCGCCAGGCTTGTTGATCCCGCAAAACTCCTCGAGCACATCGATCTGAGTACCCACGCACTTTTCGTAGGTTAGGATGGCGCACGCAGCGCAACATCCGTCCTGCCCCGTGTCGAGACCGCCCTTGCCGTCGTCACAAGCGGACACCTCATAGCAAGCGTTCGGGGAATCGGGTGCCGCGTTGGGATCACAATCTTGCGCGACCGTTTCGCCCAAACTGCAGCCTCCCAAGCCAACGACGACGAGGCCGCCTCCGAGAATGACAGCTGAAGCGAGGAGCGAAATGAATCGTAGCGGCATCATGGCAGGCCCCATGACTACTTCATCTTGAACGCGAGCGGAACGTTTACCACCACGCAGCCTTTTTCCGGTTTGGGGTAGCTGCGACCTCGAAATTTCGCCAACACGCATTGAGAAATCGCAGGGTTGCCCAAACTGTCGCCACTGATCGAAGCGCCGCAAACGCCCCCGTGACTGCCAATTCTCACGCTGACGGTGAGGCTTCCTTGAGCACCGCCAGTGCGAAGAGCCCGATTGTAGCAACCGCGCGCGAGCGAGCTGCTGCTCGCCACGGCCTTGCGGAGGCCGGCGGACGGAATCCCCTTTCCGCAGTCCGCACACGCTCCTTTCAGTCCAACTCCGGACTTGGTCGTGCGCTTCGGCTCCTTCTCTTCCTCGTCGCTCTCCTCCTCTTCTGGGGGAGGCGGAGGCGCATCCTCGGAAATCGCTTCGACAGTAGGCGTAGCCGTGGCCGTGGCGGCTGGGACGACGGGGGCCGCCGTAGACGGTTTCCTAGGCCACAGCAAGAGCGCCGCGGACAGCCCCGCGAGTACGACAACACCCATGATATACGGCATGGGATTGGAGCCCCGGCCAGGGATGAGCGAGAAGCGAGGGGGCTCGGATTCGGGCGGAGCGGCGGTCTGGGACAAGAGCGATCCTAAGAGAAATTGGGGCGCGCCGTGCTGCCCGTAGTGTGAGATGAACTACGTGTGTATTGACACAGCTCAGGGGCAGGAGGCAACTCAGATAGTGGATCAAATTGTCGAAAAACCCAAAAATGTCACTGCGGTGTCTCCGTAGCACCGCGTTCGAACGACATACATGCCGGACAGGTCCGGGGGGGCATTGTGCTCGGCGTGCTCGACAACCAGGGTGCCGTCAGCCGCCAGGATCGAAGGCGACGCAAGCCAAGTCGCCAACACCGCCGCGGCCGAATCGAGCGCGGCATAGGGCGGATCGGCAAAGATGACATCGAAGGGGCCGGCCTCAGCCAACTTCTTCGCCGCGCGCTCGACCGGGCATGGGAGGACGGTCGCGCGAGCGGTCAAATTCAATTCCGTGAGATTCTGCCGCAACGCCTTCAGCGCGGGACGCCCTCGCTCGACGAGCACGGCATGGGCGGCGCCTCGTGACAGCGCCTCGATGGCGAGCGCTCCGGTCCCCGCGTAAGCGTCAAGCACGCGAGCATCGGTCAGCGTGCCCAGTGCAGAAAACAAGGCCTCGCGCACGCGATCGCTCGTCGGCCGCGTCTGAACACCTGCCGGGGCGACGAGTCGGCGGCCTCCGAGCGTCCCCGCGATCACGCGCATGCAAAAACCGCCCCCGTCTGACCATCAATCGCAGCGGCAAAGCGATCAAAAACGATAGGTCAACTGCACTCGCTGCACCCTCGGTCCAATCATCGGTTGGATCGACCAGGCGCTTGGCGTCACGCCCGCATCTTCATCGGATGCGAACAAACTACTCGTTCCCAGTAGAAACGCCCCAGCGCCAGCGGCGACCGCCGCGACAGGGAACGTGATCGCCTGCACGATTTCTCCCGACGTCGCTTTGCTGCAAAAATCATTCACTTTCGCCGCGCTAGCGGTCGAAATGGCCGACTCCGCCTCTATTCCCTCGCCCGCTTTCTCACATATGTCGACGTCGCCTGGGAATTGCGCAGCATATCCCTTGAACTGTTCATCGTTGCGAACCTTGTTGACCTCGAGTGCCCCCCACAGGCCAACAGCGCCGGCGGCCACACCAATACCCAGGCCGATGAAACCGCCGATCATGCGCGCGTCCGTCGGCTTCGACTCGCCGACCTCCTCCATCTTGAGCGCGACCTCGATCGTCGAGGCCGGTTTGATGACAACGGTCATCTCGGCATCGGCATGCCCGGCCGCGCGCGCTACGACCGTGTGGCGTCCCGACGACAACTGTATGGTCTTGCCGTCGGCCGGTAAGGCTCCCGAGGCTTGGCCGTCGACATAGAGTTGTGCTGCCACGCCCTGGGTCGTGATGCGCAATGCCCCCTTGGGGGCCCCACCCGTAATCGCCGCGACGACGTCGTTGGCGATTTTCACGAGAGCGTCACCGTTCGCATCCGTCAAGTTGGAACTGTAGCGGACGGGAGCCTTGTTCGTCCCCTTGCCTCGCTCGAAGAAGCTCACGCTCCCGACCACCGTCTTACCGTCATCGACAAAAGCGACAACCGACCAGATGAAACGGTCAGTCTTGATGACATCCGCGATGCGCGCTTCGCACGCCGCATCGATTGGCTCCGCACACTTGAGCTGAAGCGCGAGAAACTCCAGGGCCTGCGCCCCCGCTCCGAGGGACCACCCTTTCGAGTGGCGTACCGCTTTGCGAATCGCTTCCGTTAGCGCGCTCGCATTTTGCAGCGCATCGTCCGTTTTCACGGCGAGAACGGTAATGGGCAACGCGTCCGGCCCAGCCGGGTCGGCCATGGCTCGAAACGGGACGGCCAGCACAGCAAACAGAAAAGCTAATGCGACAGCGCTGCGCACGAAGTGTTGGGCTGCGTGTTGAACTCTACGTGACATTGCGATGAGGTTAACCCGAAATACCGCTTGGGTGTGCAGCGAAATGTCTTAGGTGATCTCGATTTTCGTCCACATATCGCCCCGTCGACGGGCTCGACGGCGGTCGCTTTGAGTGACCAACCGCGCCGCGCTCCACCCCGCGAGCACCGTGCCCTCCTGGCCGAGCGCTGGCATGACGGACGGTCCGACGAGCAAACTGTTGTCCAGTGGGCCTCGTAAATGCTCCCCCGCGAGCCCCAAATAGCCCGGGGGATCGACATCAAACTGCGGAACCAATGGCTCGGGGCGAGTCGAGACGCCCCGCAACTCAGCCCGCTCGACCGCCTGCCGACGGCCCGCGGCATCGTAGCGCCACAGAGGTAGCCCGTCGTGAACCGAATCGACGATGCGCAAGTGGCGTGACGCAAAAGGCAAGGCTCGAAGGATACGGGAAAGAATGTACTCTCGGGTGTCGCGCACCGAGATATCGCCCCGCTCACGCACAAGCATTTCGGCGACGAGCAGCACCGCATCCGCTCGTTCGTGCTCCCGCTGCAGAAAAATCGCCGGACCGTCGGGCTCATCGAGGAGGAACATCTCCGGGGCGAGCGGCGTAGGAACCCCCTGTTTACCGACAACCAACGATACGACGAAACGACCCACGGGCGCGCGAAGACGTGGCCAATCGCGCCGTGCACGGGTGCGAATCCCCTGGCCACCACACAGAGAAGCGAGTTCCTCACCGGTCATGTCCGTGATCACAAAACCGGCTCCTGTGGGTCCGTCTTCACCATCGAGCTGGACACTCGACACTCCGCCGCGGCGTCTCTCGACGGCGACACAGTGTTCGTCGAGACGGCACTGCCCCCCGTGTGCCGTCACCCTGTCACGCAACATCTGATCCAGTTCATCCTCCCCCCCCTTGAGCCGCTGCAAGCCCCGAGTCCACGCACCATGCAAGCGCGCAGACGCAAACGCCGGAGGCGGAGTGGCGAGATCCGTAGCGAAGCGCACGCTCTCGGCCACCATCCGCCGGTACGGATGGGCTCGCGGAAACTCCGAGAGCAGATCGAGATGCGGCTCGCCCCTCGCATACGGTAATCTCGCGGCTACGCGGGTCGTCTCACGGCGCTCGAAGAACCTGCCAGGAGGCCACATGGCTTCGCGCCCGAATGCATCATCCGCAGCCGCCGTGACCCGCGAAAAATCACCGTACAAATCGACGATCAAGCGGCGCAATTCGGGAAACTCGCGTTCGACCTCACGGTCGAAAAGGGCCGGGTCAGCCGGCACCTCAAAACGGCTATTCGGGAGAGCGAATTGCACGACCGGTGACGCCTGATCAATCCGTCGCCTCCACGTCTGGGTGTGGGCCAAATCGCGTACGACGCGACACCAGGAGCTCGATGCTCCCGCGAGCATGGCGAAGCTGCGGCGACGCAACTCCTGTCCTTCAAATTCGTAGGTAGCTGGGCGACGCCCCTGTCCCACGACCAGCACAGTGAAATCACGCCTCGCGAGCAGCGCGGCCGCAACGAGTGCGCCCAACGACCGGCCCACGACCACGACATCGAAAAACCGCTCCTGCATCAACCAGACCCGACTCCCATCGTCGATTGCACGCCGCGGATCTCAACCGGTATCCGGCCTGGGGCACCAGCGTTCGCGATGGTCAGACGCTCCTCAGCGATCCACTGTAGCGTCTTGACCAGAAGCGCGTGTTCAAACGGCAGAAGGCGCGCAGAAAGTCGCGCTCGGGTGTCGCCCGCCAGCACCGGCACCACCGCCTGCGCCAAAATCGGTCCAGCGTCGAGCTTGGCGTCCACGAGGTGAACAGTGCAGCCCGTAACGCGTACGCCATAATCGAGGGCCTGTTGCTGTGCATCGAGACCGCCGAAGGAAGGTAACAACGACGGGTGAATATTGACCACGCGATTCTCGTAATGCTCGAGAAAGGCCTCGGTCACAATCCGCATAAAACCAGCGAGAACCACCCATTTTACACCATGGCTCTGAAGTAAGGTCGCGAGCTTTTGATCGAAAGCACGGCGGTCCGGGTACGACTTGTGATCCACAACGGCATGCGGCACGCCCGCAGCCTCCGCGCGGGCCAATCCGGCCGCCGCGGGGCGATTCGAAATGACGAGGCACACCTCGGCGTCCAAGGTGCCAGACGCGATGGCATCGAGGACCGCCTGCAGGTTGCTGCCGCGGCCAGAGATGAGCACACCGAGTTTTAGACGCGCCATGTCAGGCGCAGGATGCACGCGTCAATCCGTGCGTCAAGCACAGCCCGGCGAAACCGGCCAGAGACGCGGCCGGCACGCGCCGCCGCTCAGTCACCATAAGGGTCGTCGTCCGCGGGAGGAGGAGCCTTCGG
>JAPYTK010000032.1:13953-37231 GCA_029941785.1 Polyangiaceae bacterium
CGGAGGAGTCACCACAGGAGGAGCCTTCGGCGGAGGAGTCACCACAGGAGGAGCCTTCGGCGGAGGAGTCACCACAGGAGGAGCCACCACAGGAGGAGCCTTCGGCGGAGCGGCCACCACAGGAAGAGCCTTCGGCGGAGCGACCCCTGTCGATGGCGGTCCCGCGGAGGTCGTGCCTATCGCCGGCGCGGCAGCGCTTGCTGCCGCATCCGCCGAGCTTGACGCTGACGCGGCAGCGGAGGGTGCCGCTTGAGGGCCGCCACCGGTGCCGGCGTTCACTGCATTCGATGCGGCCGCCGACGCCGTAGCTTGCGGCACAGCATCGGCGGTTGCGGTCGGAACGACGGGCTGAATGGGCGCTGGAGGCGCTGGAGGCGCTGGAGGCACCACACGCGCCGGCGAGGGTGGCTCGCCGGTCGGAGCGGCGTCGTCGCCCAACACCTGGTAGCCGATAAAAGCCACGAGGCCGATCCCAACGACCCACATGAGGGTGTTGCTTCCTCCATCCTCGTCAGGGGCAACCACAGCCGCCGCTGCGGGAGCCGCCTTCTTCGCCGCGGGCTTGGACGCTGACTTCTTCGCCGCGGGCTTGGACGCTGACTTCTTCGCCGCGGGCTTGGACGCTGACTTCTTCGCCGCGGGCTTGGGCGCTGACTTCTTCGCCGCAGACTTGGGCGCCTTCTTCTTCGCCGCAGACTTGGGCGCCTTCTTCTTCGCCGCAGACTTGGACGCGGCCTTCTTCTTCGCGTCGTCCTTCGCGTCGTCCTTCGCCTCGTCCTTCGCCTCGTCCTCTGGCTCAGCAGGGCGCTCCGTCAGCCTCTCGTCCTCTGGCGGACGCGTCGTGTCCCGTTCATCAGCCGCCGGCGCTTCCGAGTCGGTGATGTCACCCCAGCCTTCGTCGTCGTCGTCGTCGTCGTCGTCGGGTGAAGCAATTTCTCCGCCCGCCCCAGCCAAAGCCATTTCAAGCAGCTCGGCCGCTTGCTTCATGACCGTTCGGTCCTCCGGCGGTGGTAGGTCTTTAGGCTCGGCCGGCGGCGGCTCCGAGTCGGCCGACGCCTCCTCTTGTTCGGCCGGCTCCTCGGCTGAAGGTTCGTCAGCACCGAGGGACCCGAGACCCAGCATCGTGGACGGCGCCTCGGGCTTCGCCTCCTCGGTGCTGTCGCGTAGCCCCTTGTCGTAGCGCGAAGACTCTTCATCGTTTTTGTCGATCAGACGTGAAATCAGCGCGCGCGACTGATCGTCGAGCTTGATGAACTTGACGCCCATCCCTGCCGGCTCCTCGGCGTCCGGCCCAACCTCATCCCGCTTCCACACGACGCGACCAACACCTGTCAGCATGGCAGCGTCGTCGGCGAGACGGATTTCGAACTTGAGCAGCGTTCCCGGTGGAAACGGCTGGGTCGTTTTGATGAAGATGCCGCCCCGACTCACATTGTGCGAGTGCACCTCTATGAAGTCGTCGACGGTGGCGCTCTTGTAGCGCACCGTCATGCTGAGCACCTTTGCGCGATCGTGGTTGCGTTTATCCCGAGACATGAATTCGATACTCAAAGGCCAGGGCCGGTACAGCACCGCCGCCTAGCGTGGCTGCGATGTTAGCCCGGATCTTCTGGCGAATAGAAAGAAATCATGAGACAGCGGGTTCGCTTTCCCTGGCGAAGACCTGCCGGCGGTGGCATGAGGGGGAGCAAATGAGTCGCCCAAACGCCTTCCGGAACACGGCTCAACGCCCGTTCTGCCGGGCTTTTCGAGCCGCGTGGCTGGGCCTGTGGACCTTCCTCATGGCGTGCGGCAACCGGAGCGAATCAAGCGCCACGGCTCCTCACTCGGCCGATGTTCCCCCTGGAACGCCGGTTGTGGCGACAAGCGCCCCGTCAGGGGACGTCGCACAGGGTCACAGCGCCGAAAGCCCCCGAATCGGGGCCCGGAGCTACGCCGTGACGGTCTTCGAAAAGCCGTCTCGGAAGGGAAAACGCCTCGGCTATTTGCGCGTGGGCGCCAAGGTGCAACGTGCCGCGGAGCCCGCGTCGCGCCGAGGCTGCAAGGGCGCTTGGTACAAGATCGCACCGAAAGGCTACGTGTGCACCGGCCCCGAAGCGACGATCGACCTGGACGATCCCTTGATCCGAGCGGGAGCACACCGGCCGCAACGCAACCGCGTCCTGCCCTACCGTTACGGGTTCGTCAGAGCTGTCTTGCCGATGTACCTACGTATTCCCACAGGCCAACAGCAGTACAAGCGCGAATTCAAGCTCGATCAACACCTCGATTGGTTCAAGGAACATCGAGCCGAAGTCCAAAAGGCCGAACTCGGTGCGCAGGACGTCCCCATCGATGCGCATGGCCATGTCATCAAAGGCAAGGCTCTCGGTGAACTCGGCCGCCGAATGAACTCGACGGAGCTGAGCGTCGGCCAGCTCTTCGGCGGCAAGACGGACGCGGACGCCCCCCCTTTCTGGCTTCGAGGCAACGAGAGGTTGATCCCCAACATCAGCGGATTCGAGGTTCCGGCCTATGCGCTATTCGCGGATCGAGCGCGACGACACACCGGTTTCGCCTTCATCGGCTCCTTTCAAGCCGGAGAGAGCGACCTCAAGCGCCGTTTTGCCGTCACGACGGACCTTCGCTTGGTGCCCACGTCCAAGGTCAAGCCTGACTCGGCTTCGCCGTGGCATGGTGTCGAGCTCGACGATGCCCTGAAGCCGCCTTTCGCCTTCATTCGCCTCCGCGGGGCTCAGGCCTATGGACTCGACGAAGGGGAGCCCGAACCCCTAGGACCTCTCGTCCGCCGCAGCGTGCACAAGCTCAAAGGAAAAGTGAAGCGCCTCGCCGGCAAGAAATATTACGCACTCGACGACGGACGATGGGTGCGCGGCAGCGACGCGAGCGTCGTGATCCGACCGCGAAAACTGCCGAAAGTCGCTCGACGGAGCGAGAAGTGGATCGAGATCGACTTGAGCGAACAAACACTCATTCTGTGGGAAGGCGATCGTCCGGTGTACGCCACGCTCGTGTCGACGGGACGACCAGCAGTCGGGGATCCCAGAACGACCACCGCGACGCCGCGTGGAGTCTTTCGCATTTACTCGAAACACATCAGCGCGACGATGGATTCGGACGAGGGTTCGGGACGACGACTCAACAAGACGAAGATGCTCAAGCCCGGCGACGACGGGTACGTCCCACAAAGAGGAGACGGCATCTACGGCGTTTCTCAGCGGCGCGGCCATGGCTTATTCAAACTCCGCGACGTTCCCCACATCCAATATTTCAAGGACAACTACGCGATTCACGGGACCTACTGGCACGATGTCTTTGGCATTCCCCGTAGCCACGGCTGCATCAACCTGGCCCCAGTCGACTCCCACCGTGTGTTTCGCTGGACGACTCCGCGCGTGCCAGACGAATGGCATGGCGTGAACACAGACCAAGGCACGACCGTCCTCATCCACAAGTGAGGCGATTCGCCGAACGACCGCCCACCTTCTCTCAACCACCATGCAGCGCGCTTCACCCCTTGGTCTCCAACGTGCACTCGTCATCGGCGGGGGTATCGTCGGTTTGGGCTCGGCGTTGCGACTGGCCCAACGGGGGCTGAGCGTGACGGTATTGGAGCGAGGTGGCTTCGCCGACGGTGCAGCATCTCGGGCGGCGGCTGGGATCCTGGGCGGTCAACTCGAAGCCCATCCAAATCGCGCCATGCGCCAGATGTGCCTGGCGAGTCGTGAGCAATACGGCGACTGGGTAAGCGAACTCGAAGAAGCCTCGAATATCGACGTAGGCTACCGGCGTTGCGGCAGCATGCGCATCGCTCTGACAGCCGAGAACCTGCGCCACATCGACGACGAGATGCGGGAGCAAGAGGCTTGCGGTCTCCGTGTCGAACGCCTCGAATCGGGCGATGCGCTGAAGCTCGAGCCACACCTCACCGCAGATCTCGTCGGCGCGGCCTGGTTCGCTGACGATGGCGTTGTAGACCCTCCCTCGATGCTGCGCGCCGCTCGATTAGCAGCCGAGCGCGCCGGCGCATCCTTCCGCGAAGGAACGCACGTCGTTCGACTGATCCGCGAAGAGGGACGAACACGCGGGGTCGTCATCAACGACGGGTCGCGACTCGAGGCGGATGTCGTGGTCCTCGCGGCGGGCAGTTGGTCCTCATTGGTCCAAGACACCGGCTTGGCCGAGAACCACGTACGTCCCGTGAGAGGACAAATCGTCGAACTGACCGTCGAACGACCTCTTCAGCGTTGCGTGCTCGACGGCCCCGGCGCCTACCTCTCACCTCGACAGGACGGCCGCGTCCTCGTCGGCTCGACGGTCGAGGATGTCGGCTTCGTTCAAGGTGTCACGGCCGAAGGGGTCGAGCAATTGTTGTCCGCCGCCCTTCGCATCATGCCAGGGCTCGCCAGCGCCCGCCTCACCGGCAGCTGGAGCGGATTTCGGGCCGCGACCCGCGATCGCCTCCCCCTTTTCGACGGCGGGGGGGCGCACTGGCTTGGTCATCGCCACGGGGCACTATCGCAACGGCATCGTCTTGGCGCCCCTCTCGGCCCAAATCGTGGCCTCCCTGGTGTTCGACGAGCCTCCACCGGTCGCTCTCGCGCCCTTCCGACGCGACAAGGGATAGATTGCCGACCAGGCTGGACCGTGGCAGGGCAAGCGCATGTCGATTCGTTATCGAGACGCCGGGGTAGACATCGACGCGGGCGAAACGCTCGTGAAGCGCATCGGTCCGTTGGCCAAAGCGACGCATATCCCTGGCGTGTTGGGCGACCTCGGAGGTTTCGCCGGTCTCTTTCAGGTCCCGGGCGGAATGAAGGACCCGGTCTTGGTCAGCGGGACGGACGGTGTCGGCACGAAGCTCAAGGTCGCTTTTGCGACAAACAAGCACGACTCCGTCGGCATCGATCTGGTGGCCATGTGCGTAAACGACATCGCCACGACAGGCGCGCGACCGTTGTTCTTTCTCGACTACTTCGGGACCGGTGAGCTCGACGTCGACACCGCCGCGGCGGTCATTTCTGGAATCGCACGCGGCTGTAAGCTCGCCGGCTGCGCGCTCCTCGGCGGCGAAACGGCCGAACTCCCTGGCATGTACAGTCCCGGTGAATACGATCTCGCAGGTTTCGCGGTGGGCATCGCTGAACGAGATGCTCTGATCCATCCAACGAAAGTTGGAGCTGGAGATGTCATCATCGGAGTCGCCTCGAGCGGACTCCACAGCAACGGCTACTCACTCGCGCGGCGCGTCTTCATCGACGAGATGGGTCTCGACTTTGACGCCCCCTTCGCCGACGGTGAGCAGCCACTCGGTGAAGCGTTGATCGAGCCAACGAAAATTTACGCTCGCTCGATCGCCGCCTTGCTCAGCGCCTGCGGCGATGACGTTCACGGACTGGCTCACATCACGGGTGGCGGACTGCGGGACAACATCCCGCGCGCCTTGCCCGAGCACCTCGCGGCGCACATCGACCTCCAATCGTACGAACGCCCCGCCTTGTTCAATGCGCTCGCCGCGGGCGGTCCGGTCGACGAGGACGAGATGCTCCGCACCTTCAATCTCGGCGTGGGGCTGGTGGCGATGGTCACCGCCAGCGAGAGCGAGCGAGCGATTTTAGCCCTGAACGAGGCCGGGGAGCGAGCCTGGTCGCTCGGCGAAGTTCGGGAGCGCCGCGAAGAGCCGATCGTATTCTGAGCGCGGCTAGTCCGACGTCCAAAACTCGAAGGTCTGTTGTTTCATCGGGCGCAGACCGACAGGCTTGCGGTCGGCCGCTTCAAACGCAGCCATTTCGCGGGCCAAGTCAGCCTCGACCACGGCTTCGTTGTCGTACGCGAATGCCAGAGCATCGAGAACGCGTGCGGGACCGAGGCGCGGATAGCGCTTGAGCAAACGATCGATCGACACGCCGGAACGATGCCAGGCCCACAACCGTCGCACCGGTACGCGCGACCCCTCGACATGGGGACTGCCGTCGAACAAACGCGAATCGCTTCGCACGTGAGGGTGCGGTACGAGCACGCGTGGGAGCGGCATGAGATTCATCGGGCGTTTCGGCTTCGCCATAGAGTCGAAGGGTAAAACAGTTGCGATGACTTGGCCAGAAGATGGCGTGAGACGAGCCCTAGGGTCAACGACCGTCGCGTAGCTGACGCCAGCGGCTCACCGCCTTCAAGTGCTCCTTATAGGTCGCACTAAAAGCGTGGCGACCTGCCCCCTTGGCGACAAAGTAGAGCATCGAGGTCGGCTTCGCAGCGAGCACCGCTTTGATCGAAGCCTCGCCGGGGTTCGCAATCGGCCCAGGAGGCAGCCCTTCATATGTGTAGGTGCTGTAGCGATTGTTCCGGTCGCGGTTGATCGGGGGCGTGACCTTTCCGTCGAAGTCACGACAAGAGGCAAGCCGTGTTGACATGACCCGGCAACCGTACGCTGCCGTGGGGTCGGATTGCAGATATTTGGGTTGAAAAGTCGGGTCACGCAAACGATTCAAAAACACGCTGGCGATCTGCTCGCGTTCGTCGTCCATCACCGCCTCCTTTTCGACCATCGACGCTAAAGTCACGATGTCATGACGCCCAAAACCGAACTCACGCTTGAGCTCAGCTTGGCTCTGTTCGTGACCGGACGCGATGCGCGACCAGCGCTTCGTACTCTCCGTGAGGAATCTTCGGACCACCCGGACCGGCGGGCTGTCTAGCGGAATGTCGTAAGTTGCGGGGAACAAGTACCCCTCCGCGCTCTCCGCCTCCGGCAGACTCCCAGCATCGATACCAAATTCGGCCAGCATCACGCGGCGTTCCGTCGCACGCAAAAACGCTGAAGATCCGACGACACCTCGTCGTTCGAGTCGTTTGGCCACGTCGAAACGCGTGAAGCCCTCCGGAACGATCACCTTCGCCATCTCGCGCTCGTCCGTTCGACACAACAACGACCGCAATTGCCTGCCGGTCGCCGCACGGGGGAGAAGGTGGGGGCCCGGCTGAAAGCAATGACTGGCGCGGGTAAGGACGAAATAGCTCGCCAAGAGCCATGGTGAATCGGTCAACCCCACCTGCGCGAGCAACTCCGCGGCTTCCCGCTCGGTCAAGCCCTCGGGCAGGGCCAGGCTCGTCAGGTGCTCGTTTTCAGGTCCACGCTCTGTGGCAAATCTGTTGAGGCCAAGGCCGATCAGCAAGGCGGCGATGACCAACGCACCGACCCACCCAAAGAACATCCACAAGCGCTTGTTCTTGGGTCGCCCCTCTTTCGACTTGGACGCCTTCGTTTTGGCGGCCGATTTGCGCCGCGCAGCTGCTTGTTGGGTGTTCTTCTTGCGGCGCGAAGGCAGCTTGGAAGACTTACCCTGTGCCGCGCGAGCCCGCTTGGGTTTGCGCGCTCGACTGCCCGGACGCCGTTTAGAAACCATGATCCCGGGCCTTCTACTACGAATTGAACGCCGCCGTGATGCAACTACGCGCGTTCCGACACCGAAAACCCGGGTTCTCGAATTCGAGCGATCCAGCCAGCCTGGGCCGCCGTACCGATCATCACGAAGAGCGCGTCGTAAGGCAGCGACTCTTCTCGCCGAGCGCCCGCGAGCTCGACATGCTCCTCCGACAGCGCCGCGATCGTCGCCTGGTCGATAAGTCGCACCCGACCCGAAATCAACAGCCGGTCGAGTTCGGCTTGGTTGCGGGCTTTGGCCCGCGAACGCCCGGCACCTCGGTGGATGAGGGTCACCCGCGTTCCTTCCTGTCGGGCCAACGCAGCGCAAGCCTCGATGGCCACGTCCCCAAGTCCGATGATCACCACGCGCTTTCCCGCAAAGCTCTTGGCGTCCGCAAGATGATAGAACACCTTGCTCTGAACAGCCTCGTCGATGGGAACGTCGAGCTTGCGCGGCGAGCCACGGCGACCGACAGCCAAGAGCACCCGAGCGACACGGACAAAGCAACGGGCACCACCGTTCACGTCTTCGATGGTCGCGAGGAAGATGTCGCCACGGCGCTGCAAGTCCGTGAGCCGTCGGCCTTCCTGAATGGCCAACGCTCGGCGACGTATGAGGTACAGCCACTTACTGAGCAGTTCTTCTTTCGTACACTCCTGAAGCCACAAGGGGCCGTAGGCCGGAAGATTGAGAGGCTGGGCGAAGACCAGCTTTCCACGGGGAAAACTCCGGATGCTCTCCGCAACGCTGGCCTGCTCGATCACCCGAAACCGCAAACCCAGCGACTGAGCCGTCAACGCCGCGCTGATTCCGGCCGGCCCGGCACCGACGATCAACAGGTCGAGCGACTCGGCATGGGGCGGCATGCGAGCAGCGAGGTGACGAACGCAACGCTCACCCTCCGCGATGGCATTCTTGATGAGAGGCGTGCCCGCCGCCTCACCCGCGATATAGAGCCCCGGCCACTTTGCCACGCGACCATCCGCATCGACGAGAGCGTCGGGCTTTTCACGAGCTGCACCATCTGAGAAGGACAGAGAACCGTTGGGGCAGACCTCTTCGCAGCTCGCGATTCCACAACAGGCCTCGGGCTGATCCACAACCGCGACGTAGCGATCAACGCGCAACACGTCGAACGGACAAATATCGACGCACGCCTCGCAGCCGAGACAACGGCTCTGATCAATGACCGGCAAGCTGCGCTTTCTCGTCCGCGCACGAGCATTCAGCAGCGACGGGTGGCGGCGGCGGCGAAACCACGAACGGGCGCGCAGTTGCCCACCGAATACGGTGACGACGCACAACGGAGCCAGCCACCACCAGCCGCCCTCGCGACGAGGCGGCTCCTGCAACGTACCCCGCCGAAACTCGTGACGGGCCGCCTCCCAGAGCCACGGTCGCTGCCGGCCGTGCTGAGTCTGACACACCCCATTCGCAACCGTGCCCTCCACGGCGGTCTGGTGCTCGTCGAAGCAAAGGCTGAAGCTCGTCCGATCGCCAACGCAGCGCGAAATCGGATCAGACGCTGAGCCGGCATCGTGACACGCGATGCACGCGGACAAGGAGACGAGAGGCAGGGTTCCTTGGATTCCGAGCGAGGCTGCACCAACGAGTGGGCGCTCCACATCGACCGAATAGGCCACCGGAATTTCGCCCGGCTCCTTCGCCCAGCGAATACCTGCGTCGCGTCCATGAACATCGTGGCAGTCGTTGCACTCGAGTTCGCCCTCTGCCATCAACCGAGCGTGAGCGGGCCGACGGGAAGAATGCTCACCGTGGCAGCTCACACAACCGGACCCCGGCTCCTTGCCCGGGTGATGACAATTGGCGCACGAAAGCCCTGCCTCCCGATGGGGCAGCGAAATCCTCGAAGGCGACGCTGGCAACTCGCCACGGACAGCCACCACGAGCACGCTCGCGGAGACCACAATGGCCGCCACAAACGCCGGCACCTGGCGGCCACGGTCCCGACCGCGTCGCTTTGACCTCAGCGTCACGGAGTCACCACATGGACGACCGCTAGCACCAAGGCGACAACCGACGCGACAATGTGAAGGGGTAGCCAAGCGGCAAGTAGCTGGCGGGAAATGTGACGAGCAGATGCCGCACGAATCTCAACGCACAAGAGTGTGAGCGCCTGCCACGTGGCGTCGGCGCGAACATAAGCCGGAGAGGCCGTGCCAACACGGCCCAGTTCCGCCTCCACGTTCCTGCCCGACAGGAGCATACGCAGCCCTCCACCAAAGGAAAATGCGTAGGGCAACAGCTGCTCGCAGGCGGCCTTCTTGACCTCCCGTGATGCTCCGGAAAGCACCTCGTACAACCGTTCAATCCAAGCCTCGCGGTCCCGTTCGCGAGCCCCGTCAGCGCTGGAAACGAGCGCCGCGTACCGTGGTGGTAGACATCGATAGAAGGAGGCGCCGATCACGCCCATCGCGACACTCGCGAACAATGCCAATTGTGCGCCACCAGCCGCGGACCAGGTGATGCGAATCCCGCTGTGCCCCACCGCCGTCACGAGAGCGACCGCGCCGAGTACCATGTGCCATGGCAGTGCGACGGCCGGTCTTGGCAGGCGTGCGGTAGCCAGACGTTTGAGGCCCGCGTGGCCAAACGCGCCGAACATGGACGCGAGAGAAAGCGCCCCGAAGACTCTTGCGTGGACCTGCCACGGGAACCACACGCCCCGTTCGTGTGCCCACACGGCGCCGCAACTGATCCCAACCGAGAGACACGCTATGGCGGCCGTCTTCCGCCAACCCCAAGCGCTAGGGCCAAGCGCATTCGGTCGCGCCCTTGGCACCGAATCCTGAGCGGCATTCACCCGAAAGATCGCATCGGTGGGGCAGGCATCAACGCATGCGGGGGACTCGTAGCCCATGCACAAGTCACACTTCACGGCGGTCGCATCAAACTCTGGGGAGGAGTCGCGGACTGAGGCGATCGCATCACTCGGCGCCAGCGCGATATTGTCCCAAGGGCAGGCCTTCACGCAGGCGCCACAGCCTGTGCACGCGCTCGCGCGAATGGTCACGCGACCGTCGCTATCACGCTCGATCGCGCCGGTCGGACAGTCGACGAGGCACAGCGGCTGCACGCAGTGATGGCAGGCTCGGGGCGTCAACCACCGGCGACCGTCGTCCCCGGTCGTCAATATTTCCTCGCGGTCGAGGCGCGGCAGACCGTGCCGGGCGCCACATCGATCCACGCAATGACCACAATGAACACACGCCTCCTGGTCGATGAGAAGCAACGAGCGCGCCACGCCATAACGCCCGTCGCGAGGCGTCGCCCCGGCGGGCAGGGTCGGGCGCCTGCTCTCCTCGTCGGCCTGTTGTTTCGCCGCCCCGGGCCGCCCGAGCAGGGCCGCGAGCAGGGTTGGCGCGGCGATCCCCAACAGAACGCTCGGCTCGTCGGCAACAGCGAGGTCTGCCCGAGGTCGAGTGGCAACCAAGTCGGTCATGCCGAACAAGGTCCCAGGCGCGAGTCGCGTCAGGCTGTCAGGCTCCACGGTGTGCGGTCCAGTCGCTGTGGCGGGCCGTTCGAGACGGACCGTCCCCGCGATGACCAGCCATGAGGCGCGGGCGGGTTCACCGGGACGAAACAGAACCTCGTCCGGCGCCAGGCGCCGAAGCAGCGTGCTCGCCGCCCATTCGTGGCGCTCGTCCTCGCTCAACACCTTCCCCAAGGTGGTGTGACCGAGCCGCTCGTAGGCGATCGCCGCCACGATGTCCGCCTCCTGTCGACGAATGGCTGCGTCGGCCCCGGCACGCGCGGCCAAGCGGCGCATCAAACTGACGGGAAGGCCGACGAGCGTACAGGCTGCCGTGGTCCGGGCGCTGCAACGTCGAGGAACGCCCACGAGGGCTTCTTCGCCCAGCCACGAACCGGGATAGACCGCCTTGTCCTCGGCCCCTTCTGATTGCAGCGACACGCTCCCGCGCATGAGGAAGAACATTTCGTCGCCCGGCTCACCCCTCCGAAACACGAGCGCGCCAGCGGAAAGAACGCGCCATGAGGCCACCTGGCTCAACTCCCGCCGACCCCGTGCGTCGAGCGCCTGAAGCAGCGGCGTTGCAAAGAGTCGTTCGAGGGCGTGCTCGCGCCGGCGATCCCGAGCCATCGCGGGCAAAGGTGTCGCGCTCACCGGACCACCGAGACGAGAGACACCAACTCGACCCGCTCCAGTTGTTTCAACATGTTGATGGTCACGAGTGGACCACCCGGCCGCCGCCCACGAGCGACTTGCGCCGCCTCGTAGGCCGCAAAGGCCCGCACGAGAAACGGTGGAAGAGAGCGAAACAACAACCGAGCTCGCACGGTGAAGGGAGGCACCGCTCGGCCGATCGGCAGGTCGTAGGTGTATCGCCGCGGCAGCCCGGGCTGAAGCGAGCGAGTATCGATGATCGCATCGGGACCTTTGACGAGTCCCCGTTGAGCGTCCAAGGCTCCGACGGGAAAATACACCTCGAATAGCGAACGGGAGACCGACAAGTTCGATTCACACCGTCCCGTGTCGAGGTCGTAGACGCCATCCTCGAAACGGGACGCGCGAGACTCACCAGGGGTCCCGACGCACCGGCCATTCACCGGTTCATGACGACACCGAACGCAGCGCAAAAACCCGTTCTGCAAGTTGATGAGCCCGTGGCCCACCCAGCGGTCCACTCCCGCCTCTCTCTTCCACGCTGGCACGTCGGGACCATCGACGACATCGGCGCCAAAGAGCCCACGAGGTCGCCCTTGCCCATCGACAGAAGCAGGGTCGGTATTGACCCGGATGAAAATCTTGTCGCGCAAGTCCTCGTCGTCACCTTCCGTGCGTCCCACCTCGTAGATCCGCCGACCGGTCGCATCCTCGACGCGCAGGTGTACCCACAGTTCGCGCTCTTGGCTGAAACCAGCGGGTACGCGATGCCCGGCGCCAACATTCTGAAGCACGATGGGAACGCGAAGCCGCCCCGCGGCTCGGCGAACGTCGCCCATCGACATCTTTACTGCACGCGCAAGCAAGGCATTGCGCCTCAATCGCGCGCTCAGCGGCGTGCCGAACACGTCGACACCGGGCAACTCGTGTGAAGCAGCCGGGCTGGGACCGACGAAGGGGAGATCGACCGAGGTGAAGTAATGGGACGCTACAGGGGACAGAGTCGGCGAGTCGGCCGCCTCAGGCCCTACACCGCGACGCCCGGGATCACGCGCCTCGAATTGCATTCCCGGTGGACAAAAACGAGTATTCGCTTCACCGGAGGCAGGCACGCACACACCCGGAAAGGTGCTCATGTGGCAATCCTGGCAACTCGCCGCTCGCCGCCCAGCGAGCTGTTCGCTCTGCGACCAACTGCGCCATTCGGAATAGGCGTTGCGCAAACGCTTGAAGCGCTCCCCCCGCTGGGCGCCCAACACGTCTGCACCGAAAAGGCGCACGTCGTGGCAACTGCCGCACATTTCGCTCGACCGCATGTAGCGAGCCGTCTCTTCGCTGGGACGGCGATGCGCCCCCGGCTTCCACGCATGCGCACGCGCGGCGCGCTCGACCGACAACGGAGCCGCTCCCGGCACAGAGAACATGGTTGCGTCGAACCGGTAGGCACTGTTCGCGATACCGAACAGGCCAAAGCGATCTTCCGGACGCGACGGGTATTCGATGCCAGTGAGGAACGAACGCCAACTCGGGTTGCCCGCTCGAGCAGAGCCCGCATCGGCGTGCCGTAACTGATGACACGCCACGCAGGTTATCCCTTCCCGCGCCAGCGGCGAGATCGACTCTCGCACGGACCGGCGAGAAGTCGCCCGAAACCGTGACCACGGCGGCATGCTCGACTCGAGGTTGTCGGCAGGCGCATGACAGTTCACACACCACCCTGGACCACCGGCACCCGTGATGCGGTGACCCGAGCCCGGCTGAAAACACGCCCCGTCGCTGGCGCCCTTCCGCAAGACCCCGGCGCCATCTTCACAGCCCGCATGGCGACCGACCTGCTCTTCGATCATCAGCTCCAAGGCGTTGAACATGGGACTCACGGCCGAATGACCCATCACCGATTGCGACCACTCAGCAGCCTGACGCGGATGGCACTGTCCACACTGCTCCGCGCTCGAGCGGACGATGGGGGACACGCTCACTCCCTCGCGGCGCGCCAGACGCTTCGCCGGAGCGCTGTCCTGCCCGCAAGCCAAGAGAAGCCACGCTGCCAACCCCAGCAGCGACACGACCCCGGACCCGTTCATGGCGCGGCCGCTGGGCTCTCCCTGCTCAAACCGCCCGCCTGCACCTTCACGACGTATGTCACCACCCCGCTGAGAAGACACGCCGTCGCGACAACGACCAAGGCCCGCGCCCAGCTCCAAGATGGTGGCGCCTGGCCCCGTTCGATGAGGACCATGGTGTCTTGACTCCCGCTGTTGAAAACCTCCGTCACGAGTGTGCTCTGGAGAGTGTCCATCGCCTCGCCAAACACCACGCGCTCACCACTCACCGGCGGCCTTTCTGTGTCTCCATCGGGCAGCAAGGGCGTGAGCATCGCGACCACTTCAGCGGCAGAGGCTGGTCGCCCCGCCGGCTTCTTGCTGAGCAGCGAAGACAGTAGCTCGGCCAGGGCGACAGGGAGCCCGGCCCGGACCTCTGCGGGCAATGGCGGTGGCGCCTGCGTGCACTGCATCTCGAGCAATCGCCGCGGCGACGCAGATTGGAAGGGAGGCTCACCGGTGAGCAACTCGAACATGACCAAGCCCAAGGCATACAAATCGCTGCGAGCATCGATGGCGACCGCGTCGATCTGTTCGGGGCTCATGTACTGCAAAGTGCCAGCGCTGCGCGTCCGTGTCGGGCTATGCTCGAGGAGCGCTTTGGCGATGCCAAAGTCCATGACCTTCACCGAGCCATCACGTTCGATCATGATGTTCTCCGGTTTCAGATCGCGGTGCACAATCGGTGGATCGTGCTCGTGGGCCGCCTGCAGCCCCTGTGCGATCTGAACCACGATGTGACACGCTCGCCACCAAGCCAAGGCGCCTCGCTGCGCGAGAATGGCCCGAAGGCTGCATCCGTGGAGGCGTTCCATGGCCATGGCGAGCTGCCCCTCGTGGTCGAAGCACGCCAGGCTACCAACGACGCGAGGGTGCTGGAGGCAGGACAACAATTCCATCTCCCGAAGAAACAAGCGCCGTGCTTCTGAGCTCTGCGCCAGCTCATGCCGCATCAACTTGAGCGCCACCGTTCGACCGGTCAGAATTTCTTCGGCCTCGTAGACGCAACCCATGCCACCTTCACCCAGGAGCTCGCCAAGGCGATAAGCACCGATCTCGCGGTGCTCTGCGGCTGCCGCCGACTTGTTTTCATGCGAGGTCATCCTCTTCATGGACGGATGACCCCCCCCTTTGGCTTACAGTTTGTGTAAGAATCACACGGTCGACAGCGCACCCGTTCGATGCCACTACGTCGATGAGTCCCCCATGAGGTGCGCCATCATCATCGCCGCTGCCTGCGCGCTGCTCAGCGCACACTGCAATCGCTCTCCAGCAGAACCGGCGGCCGCCAGCTCCCAACAGAGCACGAAATCGTCGGCCCCCCGACCACTGACGTGGCAAGCCCCCCCTACCTGGTCGCTCGAAAAACGAGGTAAGCGAGGCAAGTACCGCGCAAAATATCAAGTCGCGCCCCAAGGGGACGACAAACAGCCCGCTGAACTGCTCATCACGAAACTACCCAGCGCAGACCACATCGAAGCGGAACTCACTCGGCTCGAAAAAGCTTTCGAGAAGAAGCCTACGCCGCCCAAGCGGCAAAACATGACGGTTGGCTCCTTTGCCGTCACGACCACCGAAACGAGCGGTACCTACCGGCTCGGCGTGGGCCCGGTCGTGCCGGGAAGCAAGGGAAAGCGCCAAGCCGCGTACGTCCTTCAGCCCAACTGGCGAGCCCTCGCAGCCGGCGTACAGGCTGGCCCACGAGGCCGGTGGTTTTTCCGGCTCGTCGGCCCGAGCGACACCGTCGAGGCCGCTCGTTCGCCGATGCTCAATATGATCAAGAGCTTGAAATGATCGGACCCGGCGGAGCGTTGAGCGAGGGTGGGGATATGCTTAAAGTTTGGCCTCCTCCTCCGCCATCACGCACGATCCTCCCCTAGCCTCGTCTCGCGGGACGAGCCGACAACGATGCGAATTCAGCCAAGAAGCTCTGCGGGGGGCGAATGGCGACAGCGATGGACGGCTGCGCTTGGTCGCCAGCGAACCAGCTTGACGCTCATCGCCACGTTCGTTGTGGCCGGTGGGCTCTGGAGGCTCGCTCACGACCACCACCCCACCGCTCACAGCCTGCTCGACAGACTTCACGAGGCCCCCGGTCTGGGGCCACAGCGAGACCTTCACGAGACCGAGCCGCTGTCCGCGCCTGCCAAACCGGCTTCGCCGTCCAGCGGACAGACGGTCGAGCCAGCGAGCCGGCCCCAACAACTAAAAAGCCAGCTTTTGACGGCTGGCTTTCCCGGTGGGCGCAACAAGATTTGAACTTGTGACTTCGTCCGTGTGAAGGACGCACTCTACCGCTGAGTTATGCGCCCGGGACCGCGACTGGATAGCGAATCCCGGCCGCCCGCGCAAGTGCTGTGGACCGACACGCTCAGCCCCGATACAGTGCCGATGGCTCAAGGCTCTCCCAAGACGCCCCGATCCACTCGAACTACGCCGTGACATCTCCGACGCCCCCTCCCAGTGATACGATGCCCGCGCCGCGGAAGGTGAAGCTTCGACCTTGGCGCCTTCACGGTTACCAGCCCATTGGCCGCATCGCCAACGGCGGCATGGCCGAGGTATGGCTGGCGCGGCACCTGGGAGCCGGCGGCTTCGAACGACTGGTGGCCGTGAAGCGTTTGCACGCCCATCACAGCACGCAGCAAGACTTCGTCGAGATGTTTCTCCACGAGGCACGACTCGCCGCATTCATTCACCATCCGAACGTCGTATCCATCCACGCGACGTGCGCCATCGAACGTGATTACTACCTGGTGATGGACTACGTGGAGGGCCCCACGCTCAGCCGGTTGCGGCGCAAGGCGAGACTCACCGGGACCTTGGTGTCCCTGCCCATCGTCGCGCGGTTGATGCTAGACACCCTCTCTGGTCTGCACGCGGCCCACGACGCATGCGACCATTTCGGTGAGCCCTTGCATCTGATCCACCGAGACTGCACACCGCAGAACATTCTGGTCGGCGTGGATGGCTCCGCACGGCTGACAGACTTCGGAGTCGCCCGGGCCAAGGCGCGACTGGAGAGTTCGAAGGACGGAACGCTCAAGGGGAAGCTCTCGTATCTGGCTCCTGAACAAGCGACGGACACCCAACTGGACCGACGAGTCGATGTCTTCTCAGCCGGTGCCGTGCTTTGGGAACTCGTTGCCGGACAACGTCTCTTCCAGGGTGAAAGCGAGGCCAGCACGCTCGCCAAAGTGCTCAAGATGCCGATTCCATCGCTGCGCACGCATCGCAGTGGGGTGCCGGAAGAACTCGATACGATCTGCCGGCGAGCCCTTGCCCGCAACCCCGAAAACCGGTTCGCGTCAGCAATTCAAATGTATGAATCCATTGAACAATCGTCGCGATCACTCGGGGGGATTGCCACCCGCCGTGAAGTGGCCGCCTTCATCGAAGACCTCGTGGGCCGCGAACTGGCGCGCCGCCGGTTTCACGTTCAAAACTGGATTCGCGCCACTCCGACGCGCGACGCCGGACCCGTAGGCCATCCCGCCGCCGATCCCACCTTCTCCCTGCCGCCACCAGCGCGCGCGATGAGTCAAATTCCACCACCCTCAAGTGGCCTGAGCCAACTGCCACTGGCGACACCCGCCGCGCTCAACTCCCCACCCACGCCACGCTCGCCAGTGGATCCGTCGTCGACGGCCACGCCAGCCTTGCCCCCATCCAAGGGCACGCTTGCCGCTCATGCGGCCCTCGAGCGGGCAGCAGACGCCAACCTGTTCGGTCGACAAATCAAAACCAAATCCCGACCCCCCAAGCAGCGCCCATGACGGTCGAGGCTCCCGGTCGAGCCAACCGGTTCAGCTGCTCCACAACTTCTTGCGGCACGCCTTGCAACGCTTGGGAACGGTCTGGTGGTGATAGAAAACACCACAACGACCACACATGCGCACGTCTTGCTCGACGCTCAGCAATCGGCCCGAAGCTCGGCATTTCATTCCGGTGACTTGTGGTGGTTCGGCCGGTGACACGGTAACCACCGCGCCATCCCACGGCGCAAGTGCCGCGACATCTTCGTCTGCCACATCCACGCGCTTGCCCAGCCTGCGCTCGGCTTGCTTCAGCAAGTGCCGAATCGCCGTCGAGTGGGAGGCGCTCTGGACGCGAAGATCGTCGCCCGATGTGTTGATGCTCAAGCCATGTTCGTCCAAACAGACCGCCTGAATGTCATGCCAAGGGATGCGCGGCCCGCCATCAGAAGTCGACACACCAAAATCGCTGACAACCACCACGCCGGTCGCCGCTTGACCAAACACGATGTACGCGAACACCAGAGCGGCTCCGACGAGAAACAGATACGGCACGTAGCTTATCGGGTCAGCGCTCGCATCCCGAAGCCAGGTCGCGTAGCTCGCGGCGCCCAAGGCCACTCCGCCGACCGACATCATGGTGACCCCAAGGTACGCTCTTGGTGCTACTTGCGCTTCGAAGCGATGCTGCTCGAACGATTCGGCGAGTCGGCGTAGCGATCGGCTGGCCGGAGATTTGCGCGATCGGGTCTTTGCGCTCGCACTCATGCCGGACCCTATAGCAAAGACCGACCTGAAAACGAACGTCGACGTGGCGTCTACCTCGCCAACCTCTCTCCGGCGCCGCAGCTACCGAACAAGGTCCGACGCGCCCGTCCTACATGCACTGTCCGGGCGCGCCACCACTGCAGGTTCCGTCGTCGGGACAGTCGTCATCGGCATGGCAACCTGTCAGGCACTTTCCGAACTCGCAGACACGTTGCTCGCCGCCATAGCCAAGATGACATTGAAAATCATCGCGACAATCCACGCCGTCCGGCGGCAAATTCACCTGCGACCAGTCCGCGCAAACCGCGACGCCGTAGGCATCGACCGCGGTGGTGTAGCTGCAAAGACTCGAGGCACCGAAGTCTTCGCAGTCCGCCCACGACAAACAATACGGCGCACACTGCTGAACCTTCCCCTCGATTTGCACGCAATCGCCACCAAACTCGACACAATCCACGAATTTGGCGCAGTCCTTCGTGCAATAACCCATGTTGCACACGCCGCTCTTGCATTCGCTGTTCTTGCTGCAGGCCGTGAGCAACTTCTTGCCACCCGTGCTTCCACTCGAGGTGCTATTGGAGCCGTTCGAGATGGACACGCTGCCCTCTGCGCAGGTGAGCCCCGTTTTTGACGATTGGCAGGGGCCGAAGCCCGATCCGTCCCCGTTGCACTGCTTCTGACCCGCGCCGCCATCGAGACAACGACAGAACACGCCCGAGCCAACATCGCAGGTCGGCTCGGCGTCGGAGCCACAAGCGGCCGCAACGAAAAACAAGAACGCGAAAAACGCTAAGAGAAGTGCCAGCTTGCGCACGAGGAGACTCTAGCATGAAGTTCGACGTGGATCCGAGCGTCCGTGACGAGGCCTGTCCTTTGGCTGACACAAAAAAGCAAAACGCCGCTTCGGTTGGGAAGCAGCGTCGTGCGGGGTGTGATGGGAAGTTTGGGAATTATCGCCGCAGGGATCCTCCGGAGAATCTGAGGGACTAGTTGGTCAGCTTGACGTTCAGCGCGAAGTTGCCCACCGAGCCTTGGTAGCCATCGACGAACACGGAGTAGGTCGTGCCTTGAACCGCGTTGATGCTGATGGTCTCCGGTCCGCCGGCATGCCAACTGGCATCCGAGCAAGCCACCTGCATGCCGTTCGTGCAGCTGCCTACGCGAGCGTAGAGCACCGCGTCAAAGTCAGGGTCAACCGAGACCTCGAGTACACCATCGCTCTTCGCGACGAGCGAGTAGACGAGTTCCTTGGTCTGCTTGGCGCCATCACAAGCCTTGGCGCCTTTGTAGTCGCTGGTAGCCGTTGCGGTGGTTCCCTGCACGGTAAATTGGTCGCCGTCCTCAAGGCTCAGCACCGTGCCGGGACAGCTGTCGCCGGGCACATCGTTGCTGAGTCGCAGATTGAGCGCGAACTGAGTGTCGACGCCATTTTGTCCGTCGACGTAGACGAAGTAGGTCTTGCCCGCGGCCACTTCGAGGCTGATGGTCTCCTGACCATTCGGACCGGACTTGTCAGCACAAGCCAGTTCCGCACCGCTGGTGCAGTCGTTCTCCCGAACGTGAAGGACGGGATCGCCACCGTTGATGCCCGTGAGGCTAGCGAGGAGCCAGCCGTCGGTCTTTGGAACGACGGAGTAGACGATGTCTTTGCTTCCGGCTCCACCGCAGCTGGCCTTGCCGCTGTCGGTCGCGTTCGTCGTGTCGCCCACCAGGGTGGTCGCCTTGCCGGTGCTCAAGGGCAACAGGAGTCCCGGGCAGCCGCCTGGTTCCGCTCCACTGAGCTTGCAGTCGTTGCTGCAGCCATCGTCGTTCGCTTCATTGCCGTCGTCGCACTGCTCGACACCGAGTTGCGCGAAGCCATCGCCACACACGTTCGGCTTGCAGGTACGCAAACACTCGTCGCTGTCGCTCGTGTTGCCATCGTCACATGTCTCACCGACGTCGACGATGCCGTTGCCACAACCCGCGCCGGTCGAACAATCCGAGGCACAGGCGTCGCCGTCTCGGACGTTGCCGTCGTCGCAGACTTCGAAGCCCACACGAACCACACCGTCACCGCAGCTAGCCAGACGACAGTTCACCAAACAGGTGTCGCCGTTGTTGTTGTTTCCATCGTCGCACTGCTCGCCACCCTCGACGATTCCATCGCCACAGGTGGGGGCGTAGGCGCCGTCGCCTTCACCGTTGCAGGCGACGCCGTAGGCGGCGATGGCCGCCAGAGAAAGAACTGAAATGATCGTGTGCTTTTTCATCGTCTCGTCTCCTTTCAAGGTGCCGTTCAGTGACTCTTGCGACGGCGTAGGCCGAGCAGTCCCATGCCGAGAAGGCCGAGAATCCATGGCGAGCGGGCGTCGCTGCCGGTCGCAGCGCTCACCGAGCAGCCTTGCTCGTTGAAGTAGTTGTAGGTCTCATCCGAGCCATCCTCCGGAGCGGGGGGCGTGCCGGGAGTCGTCGGGTCCGCGGCCGGATCGTCGCCACCGGTGTTCTTTTCGCCATCGTTGGTCGGCGGCGGCGGGGGAAGTTGCGGGGGCCGCAAGGTGATCCCGGTGACGGCGGAGCTCAAGGAGCGATACTCGTCAAACCAGTACCATTTGGGATCGCGCACGCTGCCGCCCACCTCGAGCCAGTCGAGGGTGAATGGCACACCTTGGTCGGCCTGCATCGCGATGAAGTACTCGTGGTAGGCGTTCTGCGTTTCGCGGTCCGGACTGTGCAGGTTCAACTGCCAATCGATCTGAGCCGCGGAGCCGTGCACGACGACCTCCCAGCGATTCAAGGTGACCTCGTACTTGGTGTTCACCTGGTAGTTGCTGTTGAAGTAGCCCTTGGCCTGAACGTTCGCTTCGACCGGCACGCCACCCTTCTCGAACTCGAAGGCCTTCTGGGCACTGCCCTCTGCATCGACGCTGAGGCCGTACTTGGTCTCCATCGTCACGTTGCCGAAAGCATCCCAGCCGTAGTTGTCGAAGGGGATCGACCAATCCCAACGGAAGGCACTGGTTCCACCCGAGACATCGGTCTGAGCGCGCAAGTACAATGTGGCCTCGTCATCCGGGAGGAAGTAGCCGAGGAAGTCGCCACTCTCGCGGCGCAAGACCCAGTCCTTGAGATTGGGAGATGTGCGCGCCTTGACGACGGCCACGTAGAAGTCGCTGCCGCGGTCGATAGAACTCTCGAACCAGAAGAACTCGGCGATCATGTCGACGTAGTTGCTCTCGTCGTCTTGTACGCCGGCGTAGAGCGTGTTGCCGGAGAAGTACGCGTAGCGACCGTCCGCTTGGTACGACTCGTCGCCGACGTAACCAGGCACGACGCTCTCCATCGTGACCTCGTGGTTGCCGCGCAGCATTACGGCGCCCGTATACGCCGTCTCGCTGTCGCTCAGGCCATTGGTCGGCAGATCCTCAGGGGGTGGGGGCGGCGGATCCTCTTCCTCTTCGTTCGCCAACGCGAATGTCGAACTGAGGCTCAGCGCGACGACCAGCGGCCACGCGAGATGATGTTTCGTCTTCCAACCCTGAAATCGCTTCGTAGACATCTTGAAAACTCCCTACCGAGAAACCCATCACACTGTGTGCCCCGGTGTCGGAGAATGTAGGTGCACGTGCTCTACTTGTCCACCTTTTTTTTGGCCCTGGGTGGTCAAGTCGTCTAGGTACATCAATAAGACACTGTATTTATTAGTATTTATTTAAGTTCGTGGGTGTCGATTTCGCAGCGTTTACGGGTGGATCAACCCAAATATGGATCTCATTTGATCCATGCTATGAGGCGTGATCCCGTCGTGGCGAGACGCCACTGCGAGCCGTCAGTGCGTGAATGTGGCGTCGAGGAGGGTGGAGCCCACCGGATCCGAAAGATCGCTCAGGCACAGGGCGTAGGTCGCGAGAATGGGCTCGTCGTCACGCAGGTAGAAAATGGTGAAACAGAGGTGCTCTCCATCCCACAGCAGGGCGTGCACCTCGTACCAGCCGCCGAAGTCATCGCAGAGTCGGCAGTCCACCTGCTCGAAAGCTGCGACCGCATAGGTGGTGCCGTGGATGTGGGCCACGCCCGGTCCGCCGCTGGCGAGCTCGAGATCGGCGCCCTCGATGGTGTAGCCGCTCAGCGGCGTGGGGTAATTCATCGTCAGCGCCGGCAGCTGAACCGACGAGGTGGTCTCCGTAGCGCTCACCGCGCAGGCGCCATTAGCCGACTCTTTGCTGAGGGGCGTGCCATCCGTACCCTCGACGTAGACACCGCCGAGCTGGTCGTTCAAGCAGTAGAGCCAGACCACGTAGAGCCGATCCGAGGCCACCGCCAACGTCTGGTAAAGATAATAGTCCTCAAAGGGCTGTTGTTCGTACACGACGGCAGCGAGCTTGGTCCCGCCGATGGTGATCGTGCCGACGTTGTCTTGGATGTTGACCTCACCCACCAGGTTCTCGCCGGCACCGATCGCCGACACGCTGAAGGGTCGAGTCAGCTGGGCATTTGTCGCGCCCACTGCGATCGGCTCGGCCGGTAGTCCCGCCCCGCCCCCCGCCGTGGCCATGCCCGTCGAAGCCGCGCCGCCCGACAGACCGGCAGAGGAGCCATGGGAGGCCTCCCCGTCGCCGTTGGTGCCGGACCCGCAGGCCGCCGCCGCAAAGGTCAGCCACACGCTGAACGCGAGAAGCCATGCCGCCGATGCGACACGGCTCGGCCAGCCCCCACCGACCATGAGATGACGACGAATCACGATCCGATGGTGACACCGGACGCCATGACCAGCAAGGCGGCACGCGTATCTTTCATGGCGAACCAGGCAGCGGTCATCTAGCCTGCACGCGTGTGGTTGGAACGCATCGCCGTTTTTGGTGTGCCCATCGGAGCGGTGCTGCTGACGGTTCTGCTCCTGCTGGGCCCGGGCCGAGAGCCAACCGTGATCGGGCGGAGGGCCCATGGGCTCGGCGTCGTCGCTGCTGGAAGGCTACGCGCCAGCCTCGATCTGACAAATCTGAGTGCGCTGGGCCGCCGCCAGCTCTAACATTTCTCACCGGCGCGCGTCACCGTTTGGTGCGGGCCAGGCTCGAGGACGGGGCGGAACTTCTGCTCTGTTCT
>JAPYTK010000033.1:0-24731 GCA_029941785.1 Polyangiaceae bacterium
CGTCCCGCGCGTCTCGGTGAGAAACTGCGAGCGGTAACCAACCAGACCACGAGACGGAATGGTCACCTCCATCCGCGTCCGACCGAAACCGAGGTTGTGCATCTGATCGAGTTGTCCGCGCCGCACCCCCATGCTCTTGGTCACGGTGCCCACGTGCTCATCCGGTACATCCACAATGACGCGCTCCACCGGCTCGTGAGGTTTGCCGTCCACGTCCTTGAGGACCACTTCCGGCATGCCCAATGCAAACTCGTACCCCTCGCGGCGCATCGTCTCAGCGAGCACCGCGAGCATCAACTCGCCGCGACCAAACACCATGAAGGCGTCGGGCGTCTCTGTTTCATCCACCCGCAACGCGAGGTTTCGTCTGGCTTCGCGAAACAAACGCTCGCGCACCTGCCTCGAGGTCACCCACTTGCCGCTCAGACCAGCGAACGGTGATGTGTTCACCACAAAACGAACCTTGATCGTCGGCTCTTCCACCGAAATACGGGGCATGGCTTCGGGGTTGCCAGGCGCGCAAATCGTGTCACCAATCTGCACCTCATCCATGCCCGCGATCGCAACGATGTCCCCTGCTTCGGCCGTCTTGATCTCTACCCGTCGCAAGGCCTCGAAACCATACAAGCGCATGACCCGACCCTTCTTCTGGGTCTCGGCCCCCAACACCAGCGTGTCGGACCCCTCACAGATCTCGCCGCGCGTGATCTTGCCGATGGCAAGGCGGCCGACATAATCGTCATGCTCGGTGTTCGTCACGAGGAGCTGTAACGAACCTTGCTCCACCTTGGGCGGTGGAACCTTCGCCACGATGGTGTCGAACAGGGGCGCGAGGCTGTCGCTCTCCGCATCGAGTTCATACTTCGCGATGCCGTCTTTTCCAATCGCGTACAACGCGACAAAATCTGTCTGCGCATCACTCGCTTCGAGCTCGCAAAACAGGTCGAACACCTCGGTCAGGACCTCGTCTGGCCGTGCATCCTGACGATCGATCTTATTGATACAGACGATGACGGGCATACCCAAGCTCAGTGCCTTGTGAAGGACGAAGCGCGTCTGGGGCAGAGGGCCCTCTGCAGCATCCACGAGCAAGATCGCCCCGTCGGCCATCACAAGGGTCCGCTCGACCTCGCCACCAAAGTCGGCGTGGCCCGGCGTGTCGATGATGTTGATGCGCGTCCCCTTCCAATCCACGCTGGTATGCTTCGCCAAGATGGTGATGCCCCGCTCACGCTCGATCTCACCCGAATCGAGAGCACAGGTAGCAACTTGCTCGCCCTCGCGGAACGCGCCGGTCTGGTGCAGCATTGCGTCGACCAGGGTGGTCTTCCCGTGATCGACGTGCGCTATGATGGCAATATTCCTGAGATCTCGCTCGCTCATGGCGTGCCGCGGCTAACACGGGCGTCGCCAAAGCACAACGAGACGACCACCGGGTCGAGGCGGTGGGCAGCGTCAGGCCGCCAAGCATTGGCCAGGCCCGGCCGTGCAGCCATGGAGGGTATGCAATCTTTATGTTTAGTTACAGCTAGTTACGTGTCTTTACCCGGGTCCACAGGAAGACCTTCACGAACGCGTCGTCAGGCCCATCTCGCCTCGAATTGCAAGATAATCCGTCGTGACTTGCCCGTGTCCGTCTCGAATGGCGAAAGACATGGCGTGGACCCCCGCCGCAGCACGGCCAAACACGTACACCGAGAGGAATGGCCGCTCGCGATCGCTGCGCATCGACACGTCGGCTCGCTGTCGGAGATGAAGCCCGCTGTCTTTGGCCGCCGCCATCACGCGTTTTACCCACTCCGTTTGAAACACCAGGACGAACTTTCCTTCATCGGTCATCGCGCGTTTCGCGGCCTGGAAGTACGCCTCCACGCCACCGCGCAATTCAAAACGGCACGCCGTCCGCTGGTAGTCGTCGGGCAGGACGCCGGTTCCCACCGGAAAGTACGGCGGACTGCCCGTCACGAGATCGAAGGAACGACTCGTCGACTCGAGCATCGCAGTGCGAAAGTCGGCGTGTTTGACCTCGATGTTCTCTTCATCGGGCAACTGCTGAATCGACGCCGCCGCCATGGCGGCACTTTGGCTCTGGGCCTCGACACCCAATGCGTAGGCCGGACGTAAAACATGACAGGTCATGAGCAACACCGAGCCGATCCCACAACCCAAGTCGAGGTAACGCTGTGGTCTATCGCCACCCATGCAACGACAGGCGAACCACGCGGTGAGCACGTCGTCCGTGCTCGTCTTGTGACCCTTGGCCCGTTGATAGATGCGCCAGTTGCCGATCAGATCGTCGCAGGTCGCATCCGCTGGCCATCCCACCGGCTCGACGCCATGCCCTGAAGACGACATCCCAGGCCTCTACCACGCTTCCTCCAGGACCTCTAAGTCAACGAGCGCCACCGCTCCCGGTCAGGACCTCAACTCGAAGGCAACGAGAACTGCCACGGTAGGCGCAAGGCTGAAGCCGCCTACAGCGCGACCAGTCGGTAAAACCGCGCGTAGGCCTTGTCGAGGGTGATGGTGAGGCGTTGGTGTTTGAAAATGGCCAGAGACCTCACCGTCTCATAGGGGCCTTCCTGCGCCTCAGCTGCTTGAAGGGCGTAGCTACGGTAGGGCTCGAGCAGCGTCGTCACGATGCTGAGCGTGCCATCCTGCCAATTGACTTGGCTGCCTCCCCAAGGACGGGCGAGCGGTTCGCCAACGAACAGACCCTCGCCGGGCCAAAACACACTCTTGTAGTACGCTTCGACCACCGTCTGGCCGCGGTAGTAATTGGATAGCAGCAGGCGTGGCTCGGGAAACTTGTTCGGATAATTGCACGGCTCGACCACGGTTCCGTAACTCGCTGTCGCGCCCGCCTCGATCCACCGCAGCACGTTCATCTGAGTACCCTGCGGAATCATCCCGCCGAAGGATGTGAGATGATCGGCAACGGCTCCAGGCAGGAAGGTGTTCGTCTCGATCGAGGGCACGGTCGTCAGTCCGGTCATGTAAAACAAGACATCGTCTTTTTGCTCGATGAAGTTGCTCTGCTTACCATCGGCATTGTCGATGTAGCTGAGCGCAAGGCCGCCAGGGTCATCCCAGATAGCGAGCGCGTCGACGAAAGCGGGCCAACGCACGCTGCGGGCCACATCTGTCGTTCGAACGAAATAGCCGCGGCCCGTAGGAAAGGTGTCGTCCGAAGCCACCCCCCGATCGATCAAGGCGAACACGTTTTTCTTGCTCGTTCCTGCAAGCGCCATCGCGGGGCGGATACCAAAATCAGTGAAGGGCTGAACGGAGCGCGAGTTGGCGTAGGCCACCGGCGCGGTAAGCGCGCAGTTATCACCGCCCGTATTGCAATATTTATCATCGTAACCGAGCGCGAATGCACTCGTTACCGACATGCAGCCGACACGGTGGGGCTGCGTCCAGGTGATCGCGAGCGCTTGGATATCATCAGACAGCTGCGCTTGCAGGTCCGAGAAGAGGCCAGCAAACGCCGCGGTCGTCATCACGGTCGACGGCTCGAAGGACAGACGGATGAGGTTCTCCTCCGGAATCCCCCGCGCCTGCTGATAGTAGGCGGCGACAGCGAGCGATTGCTCGTCCTGATCGTTGACCACGACGGCAAGTTGGTCCCGATCGATGCCCGTGCGCGGCAAGCTCACCACGGGTGGTCCAGCGAAGGGCTCACCACCTCCGGCCCCGCCATCAGCCATGGCCCCACCATTGCCGCCGACTGTGGAACTTCCACCGGCGCCCCCCACCGCGCCTGACGATGCCCGCTCGCCGGTCGCTTCCGTACAAGCCAACAGCGCCGTGAAGGCCAAGCCAGCCAGGACCATCCGCAGGAACGTCAGTCGTTGGCCAAGCGCTGCGCCGCGATCGACAGCGAGAAATCGGTCGAAGGCGTCCCTTTCACTTTGGTGGGCGCATGGCTTCGCCGATGTCGGACGAGGCATCGAATATCCAATGACGAACGCTACGCTCAGCTTCCTTTGCCGAGCTTGCCCTTGAGCAAATCGCCAAAGGTCCCCATGCTTCCGCCGCGCGCAGGTTGGTAGTTCGCTGCTTGTGCCTGTTCGCGGTTGCGGTCCACAGCCTTCATGGACAAACCAACGCGCCGACGTTCGGCGTCGACCTCCAAAACGGTCGCGGTGATCTCTTGCCCCACAGCCAGCACCTCACGAGGATGGTTGATTCGGCGGGTGTCGCTAAGCTCGCTCACGTGAACCAATCCCTCGAATCCGTCGCTCAACGACACGAAGGCACCAAAGGACTCCATGCGCGCCACCTTGCCCTTGACCTCGCCCCCGACAGTCAACGATGCGACGGCCTTGTCCCAGGGATCGTCCTGCAAAGCCTTGAGGGATAGGCTGATCCGATCGGTTCGCTTCGGATCCTCGCTCGGCTCCACTTTCAGAACTTGCACCTCGACCGCATCCCCTACCGAGAGAACGTCTTTGGGGTGCTCCACGCGACCAAAACCGAGCTGACTGATGTGCACGAGGCCCTCGACGCCACCGAGATCCACGAAGGCGCCAAACTCCTTCAAGGTCTTCACCGTGCCCCGAAGGATCGCACCGGGCACCAGCTGATCGCGCATCGCTTCGGCTCGCTTCTTTTGCTCTGCTTCGAGCAGAGCGCGGCGCGAAAGCACGATGTCCAACTGATCGCCGCGGCCCTTCTCGACCTTGGTGATGCGAAACTCCAGCTCTCGGCCTACGAAGGTCGTCGGATCTTCGACGTAGCTGCTATCGAGCTGCGACATCGGACAGAAGCCACGGGCCTTTCCCAGCTGAACATCCACGCCACCCTTGTTCACTCCGCTGACCGTCCCGGTCACGGGAATGCCGTGTTCGTAGGCGTCCGTAAACGCCGAGGCGGGATCCTGGCCCCGTCCCATCTTGCTTCCCAGCATCACCTGGCCGTCACGCTTGCTCAGGACGCGGCTCGTCACGACGTCTCCAACTTGCACGGTCAATTCGCCATCGTCGTTGGTCAACTCATCGCGCTCGAGGCAGCCTTCGGTCTTGCCGTCCAGAGCGATGAACACGGTGCTTTGATTGATCGCCACAACCGCGCCAGAGACCTCGTCGCCCTCTCTGATCCTGCGCCCTCGGCCGTCGGCCGGCGAGTCCTTCTCCATTTCGGCGAACATGGCCGCGAAACCGGTGTTGTCGTCTGTTTCCACCATGGGGCGGGCAAGGTACCACCCGGGGCGACCGTTGCCACGCGTTTGTGGCTCGTGCTCGAAAGATAGTGCGCGATCAGTGATAGGCGGCAGCGGCTTGTACGGGCTTGCCGCTGCTATCGTGCTCGGCCAGTCGCTGCTGTGCTTCGCTGACGCAGCCCGCGCAGGAGGCGTAACGAGTGCCGTGGTCGCAACGCAGCCAGCGCGCCGTCGAGGGTCGAGAAACGAATTCGGGCGGCTCGATGTGTCGGCCGCACGCCACGCAGTGGATATGCCCCCCCTCGTGCCCGCTGGGGCCCCGGCCATCGAGCGCCTTGCGCTCGCGTTTGGTCAGCCTCTTCGGTGTCTTTTTACGCTTCGCCATAAGAGGACTCGACCGTAGCAGGCTTGAAGCGCGCCGTAAGCACCTGGTGCACTTGACGTCGACGTCCTGTTGGGCAGCAAGGGCGCAAATTCGCGGCCGTTCTCAACGATGGATCGGCACGTCCTCGGTACGTAGCCCGCTCGTCTCGCAAAGTTCGAGATACCAGTCCCGCGCTTCGGCGGTTCGACCCGGGAGCGCCTGCGTTCCCCAAATGATCGACAAGGTCGTGCGCGTCTGATCGTCGGTCTTCGTTCGTTGGGAGTCCTTCACCGGTCCACCGCATGGACCCAATTCGTCGTGAAGCGCCAGCAGCCCGCTGATATCGATGACCTGCCCGGCCGGATTGAACGGGTAGCTCGTGTCAGGGGGGGTGACAGCGACCGTCCAAGGCGGCTTCGCGCGGTCCGCGTCCACGACGCTGATCGGCAGCCCGGAGCGCAAGCTGACCACGTTGCACATATCCACGGCGAGATTGATCCCCTTGTCCGGACCGAACCAACCCTTCTCCACGGCCTTGATCAAGTACTCGCTCGCTGGCTTGTTGCGTCCGGTCGGTTTGAACCCACCATGCCTCAACAGCTCGCGCACCGCCGCCTTCACCTCGGGATTGGTCTGCAGTGGCGCGGTCGTCTCCGCGCCAAAGTACGCCAGGACGGCGGGCGGAGTCGGCATCTTCCCCAAGGGCTCGGGATAGCGCGTCACAAAAGCGACAGGGTCGAGCAAGGGGTGAGGTGACAGCGCGATGGGCATGGCTCGTCAACGAGGTGAACCGACGCGGTGTCGGTTTGCACGTCTGACAGCTCGTGTCACGACGAAGCTCTCATGACCGAGCCGGTCCGCAGCCGCCTTGTTCGGCTCCGCATCGCCGCAAGATGAGGGGGTTCGCCCGTGAAGAAGGAGTGTTTTCGCCATGACATCGGCGTCAGGGTCGTGTGGTAAAATCTCCACACTGACACGCAGACCTCGTCTAGCTGAGCGGCATTTCGAGCACTTAGAACGTTGGCACGAGAGCTGCTCTGTAGGCGGGCCATGAACCTACCCAAACCGATTCTGCTTTGCATCGCGCTCGCGATGCTGGTGCTCAATTCAGGTTGCTCTCGGTACTCCATGAGCGACGACATCGATCTCGACTTCAATTGGAGCCTCACCGTCAGCGACGCCATGCACCTGCCTTACGTGGCCGGCGCCAACGTTGTCATCAGCTTGCATGACGCGCAAGAGGACGACGATTTTAGCGCGCGCCAAGCCGAGCGCGCCGCCTGGCAATACACCAGTTCGCGTCCCGAGGTCTTGCGGATCGAGAGTAAGCACGACGGCCGCGCCACCTGCTTCGCTACCGGGCCCGGTCGTTCGCTCGTCAGCGTGCACGACGGAGAGGGAGAATTATTGCACGAGACCGAAATCGAGGTTCGCGCCCCGACACGAATCGAGCTTCGGCCCCATGGTCTCCTGTTGGTCGAACGAAACGTCGTCGACTCCGACCCGAAGATCCTCAGCGGCGGCACCGCGACCTTCTTGGTTCGCTATTTCGACGGCGATGAGCGGCTCTTTGGCAATGGCAGTCTCACGGCGACCACAGACGGGGACGATGACCTTGAGCCGCTTGAGACCTTCCTCTTTGAGAATCGCGAATGGCTACAAATTGTCGCCCGCGGTTTTGACACCGAGACCATCCAGCTGTGGGCAAACGGTGAACCGATCAGCAAGGTGACGGTCACGAGCATGGCTGCTTCCGATGTCGATAGCATCTCTCTCGTTCACGGTCCGCTGCCCAACGACGAGGCGGACGCAGAAGGACAACATGACGGTCTGGTGCTCGCGCAAGCCCGCGACGAGCATGGCAACGCGATCTACGGCGTCGAGGTCAGCTTCGATCTGGACGGAGACGGCGAGCCGGGACAGGGAGATCTCTTCCGCTACCGGCACGACCCGGCCGTGACCTCGGTTCTCGGCGCTGAATTTGACGGCCTTCGCGCGGAGACCACCATCCACTCCAGCGAAGGATTCGTCGACTCGAGCAACGACGTGGGCTGCTCGGTCGGCAATGGCAAGCCAGGCTCCACCGCGTGGCTGTTCCTCGCCGCGTGCGGGCTTTACGCCGGTCGACGACGTCGCCTCGCCGCGTAAACGACGATCGACCTCAAATCTACACCGCGCGCCGGTGGCGCCTCGTGCCCCTTGGCGCGTTTTCGTGCGTAGACCGCTTGCTCTAGAGGCAGCGCGTGATCTCGACCTTCGACATCGCGACGTCCATCAGCGGCTTGTCTCCTCCGCCCACCGGCGTCGCGGTGAGCTGCTCGATGGTGCTCATCGGCCCGCAACTGCCAAAGATAGTGTAACCGCCGTCGAGCCAATCGGTCTTCACTTCGGTAATATAAAATTGGCTCCCGTTCGTATTCGGGCCGGAGTTGGCGTAGGCGAGCGTGCCAGGCTCATGACCGAGCTCGGTGATCTCATCGGCGAACTTGTAGCCCGGACCACCGGTGCCCTTGCCGAGCGGATCGCCCCCCTGGGCCATGAAGTCGTCGATGATCCGATGAAAGATGAGCCCATCGTAATAGCGACGCTTCACCCATTGAGTCGTGTTCGGATCAAGCCAGGGTCGCGTCCCACGCGCGAGCCCGACGAAGTTCGCCACGCCGTTGGGCACCTTCGCCGGCTCGAGCTTGCAGGTGATGTCACCGTACGGCGTCGTGATGATGGCGCGCAGATCGCCGGCACCTGCGGGCAATCCGTCGAGCGCCTGCTCGAGCGTGAACGTCCCTGCCTCAGGATCCACACCGCCTAATAGATTCTCGTTGGGATTCGAGGTATCCGGGCCGCAGGCCATGCCTGAGCCGCCCGCGCCCCCCGACGCGCTGGAACTCGCCACGGTCGCTCCGGCGCCGGCACCCGATGTGCCACCACTCGCTGCATCGCCCACCAGGTCTGTCGTGCCACCACAAGCCCACAGAAGCGCGACGGCGGCCAAGCTCGTCAAGGGCAAGGTACGGCCTTGTTTCGAGAGCATCATCTTGTTCACACGCGCTCCAAAAGACCGGCCGCGCCTTGGCCACCACCGATGCACATGGTCACAATCGCGTAGCGACCACCGCGACGCTTCAACTCATACAGAGCCGTCGCGGTCAGCTTCGCTCCGGTGCAACCAAGCGGATGGCCCAGCGCGATCGCGCCGCCGTTAACGTTGAGCTTCTCGTCGGGAATATCGAGCACGCGCTGCACATGGATCGACTGGCTGGCGAAGGCCTCGTTCAGCTCGATGAGATCGATGTCCTTCATCGACAGCCCCGTCTTGGCAAACAGCTTCCTTACCGCAGGCACGGGACCGATCCCCATGATGGCCGGATCGACACCCGCCGTCGTGAAGGCGCGAAAATACCCGAGCGGCTCGACGCCGAGCTCGTCCGCCTTCGCCTTGCTCATCACGAGCGCAGCCGCTGCGCCATCGGAGAGCGGAGAGGAATTGCCCGCCGTGACGCTGCCGGTTCGCGCAAAGGCGGGCCTCAGCTTGGCGAGGCCCTCGAGGGTCGTCCCTGGGCGGGGCAGCTCGTCCCGATCAAAGGCGAAGGTCGTCTTTTCCCCGCCCGCATAGCGCACGCCTTGCACGCTCACGATCTCGTCAGCGAACGTGTTCGATTCGAGCGCGGCCTGTGCCTTCTGTTGGCTCGACACGGCGAAGGCATCCTGTTGTTCGCGGCTCACCTCGAACTGTTTGGCCACGTTCTCAGCGGTGATCCCCATCGGCGTGAACGCGGTGGGCATCTTCTCCATCAGCTCAGGAGACGCGCTGAGATGAAACCCGGTCATGGGCACGCTGGTCATCGACTCGACGCCACCCGCAACCACGATGTCATGAGTGCCCAGGGCGACTGAGCCCGCCGCAATGGCGATCGCCTGCAAGCCGCTCGAGCAGAAACGGTTGATGGTCATCGCGCTCGCGTCCATCGGGATACCGGCGAGCAATCCGCTCAGACGCGCGACGTTGTAGCCCTGCTCCCCTTCGGGCATGGCGCAGCCCAACACGACATCCTCGACCATGTCAGGCGTCACGTTCGGAGCCCGCTCGATGAGCTTGGCGATGACCTGGCCCGCGAGTTCATCGGGCCTGGTGTGCGCGAGCGATCCCTTGTGCGCGCGCCCGACGGCAGAACGCACGGCTTCAGCAATAACGATATCAGTCATTTGTCTTTCTCCAACAGTTCCGTGTCTCTCGTCTGGATCTAGTTGCGCAGCGGTTTGTTCTTCATCAACATGTGTTGGATGCGTTCCTGGCTCTTCGGCTCGCCGCACAAACTCACGAAAGCCTCGCGCTCCAGATCGAGGATATCTTGTTCGCTCACCGGACCGCCCGAACCTGCGACACCACCGCAAAGCACGTTCGCCACCTTGCGACCGATGAGCGCATCGTGCTCGCTCGCGTACCCCGCGGCGACCATCGTGTCGACCATCATGGCCATCGTGGCCGCGCCGCTCTCGCCGGGCAGCGTGTGTTTGCGCGGCGCCGGTGGATGATAGCCGCTACCCGCCAGCGCCATCGTGCGTTGCTTCGCCTCGTGCAGGTGGCGCGCCCGATCGAAGGAGACGCCATCACTCTGGTAGAAGAACCCGAGTTGTTTCGCCTCCTCGGCACTGGTCGCCACCTTGGCCATGGCAATATTCTTGAAGACTTGGGTAACGAGCGCGTACGAGTCGACCTCGGCGCCTTCAGGTACCGAAGCGAGCGAGCGCCACAGCATGTTCAGCATGCCCCCGCCACCAGGCACGAGACCAACACCTACCTCGACGAGACCGGAGTAGGTTTCACAAGCAGCCTGGACCGCATCGGATCCGAAACACAGCTCCATGCCACCACCAAGGGTCATCCCGAACGGCGCCGACACCACGGGAACCTGGGCGTACTTCATGCGCTGATTCAGATCTTGAAACTGTTTGCATACTCCCCCGATCTTGTCCCATTCCTTCTGAGCCGCCGCCATGGCCACGAACATGATGTTGGCGCCGACGCAGAAGTTGCTTCCCTGGTTGTAGATGAGCACGCCACCAAACTGCTCCTCGGCGATGGCGATGGCGTCGGACAGCAAACGAATGTTGTCGTCATCGATGCTGTTGGCTTTGCTCTTGAAGGTCACGCCGAGCACGCCGTCACCCAGGTCCCAGGCCTCGGCGCCGTCGTTGGACAACACCGGTGAGCCTCCCGTACGCAGCGCCGGCAAGCTCACCTCGCGAGCATCGCTGCGCAAACTCACGTAATCGCCGAGGGCGAGATTGTAGACCTTCCCCTCGTGATAGAAACCGCTCGCGCCCGCGTCGCGCATCTTCGAGATGCTGTCCGGCAAAGCGATGCCGTCTTTCTCCATTCGCGCCACGGTGTCGGCAAATCCGAGTGCGTCCCACGTCTGGAAAGGACCGAGCTCGAAGTTGTATCCCCATCGCATCGCATCGTCGATCGCGGCGATGTCATCAGAGATCTCGCCCACGCGCCGGGCCGCGTAGGCCAGACCGCCGGAAAGAACCTTCCAGGCGAAGTCCCCGACCGCTCCTTCGGTCGCCACGAGTTGTCGCACCCGCTCAGACGGATCGCTCACGTCGCCGAGGACCTTGCATGCGCTCCGAATCGCCGAGTCGCCACCACGACCTCGGTACTCGCCGGTCGTCGGCTCGAGGGTCACAATTCCCTCCTTGGTCTTCTTGTAGAAGCCCTGCTTCGTCTTGCCACCGAGGAGGCCCTTCTCGACCATCGCGCGCATGAAGGGTGGCACTTCGAAGACGTGGCGCTCTTCGTCCTCGGTCAGGGCAGCGTGGCAATTGTCGACCACGTGGAGCAAGGTGTCGAGGCCCACCAGATCGCAGGTGCGGAAGGTCGCGCTCTTGGGGTGACCCATTGGAATGCCGGTGATGGCGTCCACGTCTTCGGGAGCGAGGCCAGCCTCCGTCATGGCGTGGATGGTCGCCATGAAGGCGTGGGTGCCAATCCGGTTGGCGATGAAGTTGGGAACATCGTTGGCGTAGACGATCCCCTTGCCGAGGATTTCCCGTCCAAAATGCTCAGCTCGCTTCGCCACCCCGTCGTCGGTATCGGGCCCGACGACCAACTCGAGCAGCTTCATGTACCGAGGAGGATTGAAAAAGTGCGTGATCATGAAGCGCTTGCGGAAGGCCTCACCCCGCCCTTCGAGCATGTCGACGATGCGCAGCCCCGACGTATTGGAGGCCACGATGGTCTCCTTGCCCTCGGTGATGGTCTCGAGCTTGGTGAAGAGGCCCTGCTTGATATCAAGCCGCTCGATGATCGCCTCGATGACGAGATCAACCTCAGCCAGTTTGTCGAGATCGTCATCGAAGTTTCCGATTTCAATCAGATCCAACTTGCTCCGGTGAGTCAGAGGGGCGGGCTTCGCCTTGAGCATCTTCTTCACAGCGCCCGCCGCGAAGGCGTTGCGTTTCGCTGGATCGTCACGGTCTGCTCCTTCGAGCTTCGGAGGGACGATATCCAACAGCAACACCGGCAGCCCGGCGTTGGCAACATGCGCTGCAATCCCACTTCCCATCACGCCGGCCCCGAGCACGGCCACCTTACGAATCGGCTTGGTCATACCGCGGGCTTCTACCAGAAATGTCTCCAGGCCGCACCGACCAGTCCGCTGAGCTACAGAGCATCTCTCTGACGCGCCTTTTGCCGACATTTCAGACTCGGCTTGCCTATACTCCCGCCATGAATCTGCCAGCCATGGCCCGTCTCTCCGTTCTCTTGCTTCTCGCTCTGTGTTCCGCCGCGTGTGGGGCCAAGCAGATCACACGGGGAGCCGCCGGCCCCCTGACCGCGACCGACGCCGTCGCTCCCGGCGCCGCGCCAGCGGCAAGAGCAGCCGGCGGAGCCCTCGCTGTGGGCGAAGTAGCGGCGGCCGCCTACCCCTCCCCGATCCCCATCACCGCGCAAGATCCGAGCTGGGGAGACGATGCTGCTCCCGTCACCATCGTGGAGTTCACCGATTTGCAGTGTCCGTTTTGCGGACGCGGGCACGAGACGATCAAGAAGCTGGAGAAACACTACGGTCCCCAGCAGCTTCGGGTCGTGGTGAAGCACTACCCGTTGCCATTTCACGACAAAGCGCGGCCGGCGGCAGTCATCGCCGCGGCCATCTTCCACTCGCACGGTCGTGACGTGTTCTGGCGTTTCGTCGACCTGTGTTTCGAAGAGTTGGAGGACGAGAGCCTCACTGAGATCTTGAGCGACCTCGACCTCGAACCCACGAGCCTCCAAAAACAGGTCAAAGACGGCCACGCGATGAACAAGGTCATCGCCGACCTCGCCCTGGGCGACAAACTCGGCGTCAACGGAACGCCGCACTTTTTCGTCAATGGTCTCCCGCTAAGCGGCGCCCAACCGTTCGAAGCATTCGAAGACATCATCGACGCACAACTCCAAGCCGCCAAAGTCTTGCAGGCTGAAGGCCTCGCCCCAGCAGCCATCTCTCCGAAACTCACCACGAACAACTACAAAGAGCCCGCGACGCCGGAGCCCGAACCCGAGCCGAAGCGCGACAAGACCGTGTACTACGTGCCAGTCGGCGACTCTCCGGTTCATGGCCCCGACAGCGCGCCGATCACGATCGTGGAGTTCAGTGACTATCAATGTCCGTACTGCGCCCGTGTTCAAGCCACCCTCCACCAACTCGATGCCAAATACCCTGGCAAGATCCGCTTCGTGTTCAAGCAACTGCCGCTACCCTTCCACGACCGCGCCATGCCCGCGGCACAGCTGTCGCTCGAGGCCTATCGGCGTCAAGGACACGAGGGCTTCTGGCACGCCAAGACCAAGCTCTTCGAAAACAGCGAGAGCTTGCAAGACGATGACCTGAAGCGCATCGCCTTGGAATTGAAGCTCGATCCCGTGGCCACCATGAAGGCCATCGAGAAGGGCAAGCACCAGGCAGCGATCCAAAAGGATCAGGATTTGGCCGCGGACGTAGGCGCGCGGGGCACGCCGCACTTTTTCGTCAACGGGCAGCGCCTGAGCGGCGCTCAGCCTCTAGAGAAGTTTGTCGAAATCGTGGAAGAACAGCTCCTGGCCGTAGCCGAACTCCGCAAAAAGGGCGTTGCCCCGAACGGCGTTTATGCCCACCTCATGAAGGGTGGCGAACGGCCCGACCCGCCTGCGCGGCTGACCGTGGGTCCTGCAGTCGCCAGAATGCCGAGCCAAGGGAACAAGGCGGCGCCAATTACCGTGCAGATATTTAGCGACTTCGAATGCCCATTCTGCGCCCGGACCGTGCCGACGCTCAAGAAGCTCCAAGCGCACTACGGCAAACGCATTCGCTTGGTGTTTCGCCACTACCCACTTTCTTTTCATGAACACGCCATGGCAGCACATATCGCTGCACATGAAGTATTTGTCCAACGGGGCAACAAAGCTTTCTGGACGTATCATGACCTGCTGTTCGACAGCGAAGCACTCGACACCGACACCCTCGTCACGCTCGCCGCCAAGGTGGGCGCCAACGAGAAAACGGTACGCTCAGCCATCGAGACGGAGAAGCACAAGGGCGTGATCGAGAAGGACATGGCCGTGGCGAGCGATGGGGGCATCGAGGGCACCCCTGGCTTCGTGATCAACAAGGGCTGGCACATCGGCGGCGCCGAATCCTATCGCACATTTCAGCGAGTCATTGAACACGCTCTGCAGCATCCCTGATAGCCTCGGCGAGCATCCGGGGGGGGCGCACCGCCTGTAGGTGGTTTTCTTTCGGGGACGATCTGCTACCTTGGCGCATGCTCTTCTCACGGCAAAAGCGGGTCATGCGTGCCGTATTCATCACTGGTTGCAGTCTCGCGCTGTGGCTCGCAGGCTGTGCAACTGGCGTTTCGGTCATCGCGTCGTCCGACGATGAAGACGACGGCAGCGGAGGCTCGCTGAGCGCCGGCAGTGGAGGCGACGGCGGTGCGGGCGGCGCCACCGGCGGCAGCGCCCCAGACCTTCCCTGCGGCATCGATTGCAGCAGCATCGATGCCGGTCCCTGCAAACAGGCCACGTGCGACATGACGACGAAGCAGTGCGCCGTTTCCCCTCAGGCCGATGGCGAGAGCTGCGATGACGGCAAGTTCTGCACCACGGACGACAGCTGCAGTGAGGGCGAATGCATCGGTGGGCCACCGAACAATTGCGGCATGACCGCGCCAGCATGCCAAACCGTGATCTGCAACGAATCAGCCGGAAACTGCAGCACGGCTCCGGGGTCCGATGGCCTCCCCTGTGCGGCTTCGAACCTATGCCTCATCAACGCGACCTGCCAGGGCGGGCTGTGTAGCGGAGGTCAAGCAAAAGACTGTTTCTTCGCGCCCAAACCGGACGCATGCCACGTCGCGGAATGCGAGCCGATATCCGGACTTTGTGTCCCCGTTCCAGGCAACGACGGCGACCCCTGCGACGATCTCAACGACCTGTGCGTCGTCAACAAGACCTGCGCCGGAGGCACCTGTGTCGGCGGGGCTCCCAAAGACTGCTCCGCGCTGAGCGCGGGCTGCAATGTCGGCACCTGCGACGTCCAAACCGGCACCTGCTCCGCCTTGCCTGCGGGCGAGGGCAACCCATGCGACGACCTCGACAACTGCACGAGCGGCGAGACCTGCCAATCTGGCCAGTGCACCGGCGGCACGGCAAATACGATGTGCGTCGACAACGACGCCTGCTGCCCCATAAATTGCAACGAGAGCAACGATCAGGACTGCAGCTGCGGCACCAACCTCGCGCTTACCGCCACCCCCGGGAGTTCGGGCGGCGGCTCGAACAACACCGGATACGGCCCGAACAACTTCAACGACGGCAAGAACCAGGCCGCGTGCAAGATGAGCGGCTGCAGCTCGTGCTTCGGCTGGCTATCGAACACCACGAGCGCGCAAGGCAAGTGGATCAGCTACGAGTGGCCCAGCCCGGTACAGATCGGCTCCTTCGTCCTCGACGCCAACCCGTGCACCGGAAGCAGCGCCTGCAGCAACGGCGGCCGCACGGTATTTAGCGGAACCGTCCAATATTTCAGTGGAGGCCAGTGGGTGACAGCTCAGCCCTTCACCGGTGGTGGTGGAACCACGGGTGACATCGCGATGACCTTCTCACCGAAGCTCAACACTACGAAGATCCGCATCTACGACATCACCGCAAAGCCAAACTGCGGACAGGCGTCCAACTCGATGATCTACGAGTGGTACGTGTACCCGGGCTCGAACTGCTCCCCCCCTTGAGTGTCGAGCTCCTTATGGATCACTTCAGGACGGTCGCGCAGCCAAACAGCACTTCGAGCGTCGCGGTCAGATCCTGCGCGACGTAGTCGCATGTGCTCGGGCACAGCACAATTTGAGACGGTTCTTCAGGGTCGTCGTAATACCAAGCCATCGAGGCATCGCAGACTTCGGCGTCGGCCGCGCGAGCGAAGGTCTGTTTTTCGCCGCCCCCACCAGGCGTGTACGTCACGTTGACCTCGTCGGCGTTGAGGCGCTCCCCCTCAGGCGGATCGGGAATGTCGTATTCGCAACCCAAGGCGGCGTGGCGAATCAGCTCGAGTTTCTCGGCAAACAGGCCCACGTCCGCGGTGATGTCCAGGGCCTCCCCGGTCCCGCCAGCCGCCGCAATCTTGTCGAGAGCGGACACCGATGAACCGTCGATCGCCACGACGTAGGTGTTGATGCCAGCCACCTGGGCGTCCTGGACCAAGCTCGCGATGTCGTCGATGTCCTCCTCGGCACAGGCCCCGCAACACGGGTCGCCGTCGCTCGCAAAGACGACGACAGTCGCCCGCTCGGGCGCCAGCACGGTGTGCGCCTTTGCAAAGGTATAGGTGCCGGACAACGCGCCCCACGTAGGCGTCTCCCCCCCCACGGTCCACGCGTTCATTCCGCTGACCAAGGTCGGGGCGTATGCGGGCAGTTCACCCATCGGCAACGCCAGACTTGTGTAGACGGCCGGATCACATTCGGTGAGCGTACCGGCCGCCGGGAAGATGTTCACTCCGATGCGAATCCCAGCGGACTTTTCGTCGTTTACGAAACCGATGAGCGCACTGATGGTCTTGGACCACTTACCCGCCATGCTCTGCGAACGATCGAGCACCACCACGACGTCGATAGGGTCGCGAGTAACTTCAGCGACGGATTTTCCACAAATGTCGCCCGGGTCGATCCCCCCCGCGCCGACCGTCGACGCCAAGCCAGGCTGGCCCCCATTTCCGTTCGCGCCCCCCGCACCTCCAGCCGCGCTCCCCGCTTCGCTACCCGACTCCGCCCCAGAGCGGCCACATCCCCAACCAAGCGCAGCCATGACGAGCGCGCAGGCCAAAACCCGCCATGCCCGATACGTCTGCACGCGCCGCGCCTGGACGTCATTACCTAACCATTGGAAATCATGTCCAACAAACACGAGTGACCATTATACGGGAGGCCGCGCTACACGCAACGCGTGTCGCCGAGACTTCCGAATCGCGCGCCAAAGTGAACATTGTTCACCATTGACCATCAATCCGATTAGGCTGCCCTGCATGAGTCGCCCGAAAACCTCACAGAAGCGGCGGCCCGACCAGAAGAAGTCGGCCCAGAAAGCTCCACGTATGACACCTCGTGAGCGTCGGGAACGCATTCTCGACGTCGCGATTCGTTTGGCGGAAGAAGGAGGCTTCGAGAACGTTCGCCAACGCGATGTGGCCGCGCAGGCCGGCGTCGCATTAGGCACCCTCTACAAAGACTTCCGCGGCAAGGGCGCCATCCTCTCGGCCGCGTTGGGGCGCGAGACGACACACCTCGAGAGCAAGTTGAGTCGCCAGCCCATCAGCGGCGAATCCGCCACGGAGCGCATCGGCAAGCTCTTCACGGTGTTGACCTCGGAGCTCTGTCGCAAGCCCAACTACGCGCGCGCCTTGGTCCGCGCGATGGCGTCTGGGGATGCTGAAATCGCCCACAACATCGTGGCCTACCAAGTCAACGTCTACGCGATGATCGTCAGCGCACTTCGCGGCGACGTCACGGCGGCCGCTCTGAACGCCACGACCGACGCCACGGAGAGCGAGATGAAGCTCGCCCTGATGCTCCAGCAAATGTGGTTCGCTCAACTCGTCGGCTGGTCAGCACGACTATTCTCGATTGACGACATTACCGCTCAGATGGAGTTCGCCGGTGAAGTCTTGGTCGCCGGCATGGCGGCCCGAACCGCATAGCGACGCATCCGGGCTAGCTGCCCGCGTGGGCCGAGATCACGGATGCAGGAGCCTGCACGAGTTCAATGAGCACCCCTTCACCGCCCAGGGGCGAGGACTCGTTGCCCTTCGGGTGGATGAAGCAAACATCGTGACCAGACGCTCCGACACGAACTCCTCCCGGCGCAAACCGCACTCCTTGTTCTTGTAACCACACCACCGCCGCGCAAAGATCATCCACCCACAATCCCACGTGATTGAGCGGTGGACGATGCACGGCGGGTTTCTTGTCAGGATCGATCGGCTGCATCAGATCTACCTCGACGGCCATCTCCCCGCGGCCACACATCGCAATGTCTTCGTCGACGTTTTCGCGCTCACTGCGAAAACTCCCCTTCATCTCGAGGCCCAAGAGGTCGATCCACAATCGGCGCAATACTGTCTTGTCCGGCGCCCCAATCGCGATCTGCTGCAGACCGAGAATGCGAAAAGGGCGCGTTTTGGCTGTCTCATTCATGACGCGGACACAAGCTAACCGATGCGTGAAGGGATTCATAGAATGCCCGCGCGAACGAGGTTCGGCTTGCCTCTTCGCTCCGGGCCTGGTTGCATGGAGACGATGCCATCTTGCCGCATGCTTTCACGATCGGGAGTGGTCCTGCTATTCGCCTTGTACGGTTGCAGCAGCGACACGACGACGTTTCCAACCGGGAGCCACGCCGGCGGAGCCACGGCGGCGGCAACCACCACAACGACCACGAATTCCGCTGGCGGCACCACCGCCGTCGCAACAGGAACCGGCGGAACCGCTTCGGGCGGCGGCAGCGGCGGCAGCGGCGGGGAAGCTCCAACGGGATGGCGCAGCGAGCTGTATCCAGACAATTGGTCACCAGGATTCACGAGCCCGAGCGGTCACCAAATCCAGGATTACTCCTACGCCGGGTACAAGAACAGCGAGGCACCGATCGGCATGCCCGTCGTGAGCACACTCATCAACGTCGTCACCGACCAGGGCGCCGATCCCAGCGGCACCACCGATGCGACCGCTGCCGTCAATGCCGCGATCGCCGCTGCCAGCGGAGCTGGAGGGATCGTCTACTTTCCTGCCGGCGAGTACCGCTTCGATGGTGTGTTGCTCATCTCGAAGAGCAACGTGGTCTTGCAGGGAGCAGGCAGCACACAAACCAAGCTCTTCTTCACCAAGACGAGCGGCATGTCCTACGACAGCCACGTCACGTTCCGAGGGTCGAACACCCAAGGACCAGACCTGTTGCTCGCCGCAGATGCAGCCCCTTTCGATACGACCCTCAAGGTCGCCGATGCCAGCTCCCTCACGGTCGGTGATGACCTCATCGTGGGCTTCAGCATCACCTCTGATTTCGTTCAAAGTCACAAGATGAACGGTACATGGGATACCGCAAGTCACCCCTTCTTCAACAAGTGGCAGCCATTCTTCCGGCGCCATGTCGTCAGCCTCGACACCAACAAGACGCCCCACGAGGTCGTGATCGATGTCCCGATCCGATACCCCGTAAAAATGAGCGACAACGCGAGCCTGCGTCGGCACGGAAGCTATCTGAGCGAATGCGGCGTGCAAGGCATGGCGCTCGGCAATGCTGCGACCTGGGATGAGGCTTGGTCGCTGAACCAGGTCCACGTTCTCGAATTGGATCGGGTGAAGGACTGCTGGATCGATGATGTCATTTCCTACGACCCTCCCACCGGACCCACGAGCGGCAACGGGAAAGACGACCACCTTCTATCCGGCGGTGTGATCGTGCGTCGGAGCAAGCGGGTGACCGTCGCCAACAGCGAAATGCACGGGGGCCAACACAAGGGTGGCGGCGGAAACGGTTACCTCTTCGAAGTGCGCCAGAGCAGCGAAGTCTTGTTCGTCGATCTCAAGGCCAGCAAGGGTCGTCACAACTTCATTCAGAACTGGGGATTTGGCAATAGCGGCTGTGTGTGGCTGCGGGTCCAAAGCGCTGGAGCCAATGCCTGGCTCAACAAGAACTTCCCCGGCCTCCCAGGCTTCAGCGAATTTCACCACTCTCTCTCGCTAGGCAACCTCGTCGACAGCAGCACCTTCGACGACGGTTGGTCGGTGGTCAATCGAGGCACCTACAGCAGCGGCGCAGGCCACTCCGGCACCGAGACGATCATGTGGAACACCCGCGGGAACGGCGTGCTCCGCTCCCGCCAATTTGACATGGGTTATGTCGTGGGGACGAAGAGCATCACCGTGCAGACCTCGCTCGGTGGTTTTCTCGACGGTAGCGAGAACACAGAACCCGAGGACTTCACCGAAGGGATCGGTGACGCAGACACTCTCTATCCACAGTCCCTCTTCGAGAGCCAACTCGCCAAGCGACTCGCCCCTTGACGCCCCGCTCTCATCACACGACGAGCCTATCGCATGGGCTCAGATGCGGGGGCCGGCCGCCTTCACATCTTCACTCGCTACGTTTTCGTAGACCTTGAAGTTCTCGACAAAGAGAAACGCCAACTTGCGCGCCGCTTCGTCGTAAGCCGCCCCGTCAGCCCACGTGTTGCGGGGGACCAATATCTCGTCAGGGACGCCGGGACAGCTGGTCGGAATGGCCATACCAAAGACGGGATCCTCGATCGTCTCGACCTCCGCCAAGGAGCCATTGTGAATCGCGTCAACCATGGCTCGCGTGTAGCTGAGTTTCATGCGGGATCCGACGCCGAAGCCCCCACCCGACCAGCCGGTGTTCAGCAACCAAGTCTGGGCACCGTGTGCGCGCAATTTTCCGGCGAGCAGTTCGGCGTATTTGGTGGGGTGCCACACGAGGAAGGGCCCACCAAAACAAGGTGAAAACGTCGCTTCCGGATCCGTCACGCCCATCTCGGTACCCGCAACCTTCGCCGTGTACCCACTGATGAAGTGGTACATGGCCTGCCGCGGGTCGAGCTTGCTCACCGGTGGCAACACGCCAAATGCATCGCAGGTCAGAAAAATGACGTGTTTCGGATGGCCGCCAACACAGGGTATTTTCGCGTTTGCGATGTACTCGATGGGATATGAACCTCGCGTGTTCTTCGTGATCGAGGTGTCGCCGTAGTCGACCTGCCGTGACTCCTCATCGAGCACGACGTTTTCCAACACCGAACCAAAGCGCAGCGCGCCGTAAATGTCGGGCTCCGCAGCCTCCGACAGATCAATCACCTTGGCGTAACAACCACCCTCGATGTTGAACACGCCATCGTCGCCCCAGCCATGTTCGTCATCGCCGATGAGCTTGCGGTTGGGATCGGCCGACAAGGTCGTCTTGCCGGTCCCCGAGAGGCCAAACAGTATCGACGTATCCCCGGCTTCTCCTTCTGTGGCCGAACAGTGCATCGACAGCACGTCGATGTCCGGCATCAGGAAATTCATGACCGTGAAGACGCCCTTCTTCATCTCGCCCGCGTACTCCGTTCCGAGGATCACAAATTCGTGCGAGCCGAGATTGAGATCAACGCTGGTGGTCGACGTCATGCCGCTCGTGTAGCGATTCGCCGGAAAGCCGCCGCCATTGTAGATGACGTAATCTGGCTCACCGAAGTCCTGCAATTCCTCCTCGGTCGGCCGGATCAGCATGTTGTGCATGAAGAGCGCGTGATAGGCACGCGCGCAAATGATCCGCACCTTGATTCGATGCTTCGGGTCCCAGCCGGCGTAGGCGTCGACGCAGTAGAGAAACTCGCGGGTATTGAGATAATCAACGGCCCGCTCGCGATTGATGTTGAAGGTGTGCTCGTCGAGCTTGATGTTCACATCCCCCCACCAGACCTTCTCCGTGCTGTCGGGGTGATCGACGATACGCTTATCGCGGGGGCTGCGGCCCGTCTTCTCCCCGCTCATGGCGACGAGTGCTCCCGTCGCGGTGATGGCCGTTCCCCGTTCGTTCTGCAAAGCCGCCTCATACAGAACGGCGGGGGCTGCGTTTCGGATGATCCGCTTGACGGTGATCCCGTGCTTGTTGAGAGAGAAATACTCAGACACCTGCAACCTCGATACTCGGTGAGTGGCTGAAACCGGCCCCGAGGCCAACGTTTCGCCGAATCATGGATTCACGGGCGGGATGCTAACCACGAAACGGCGACGGCGTGACGCCGAAAGTCGATGCCCCCCGACATTTCTTAGGCCGCGCCGGGCGCCGGCTCTTCTTCGACCTGCGGAAGACAGGCCGCCAACTGTTCGAGTGATGCATTGATCTCTGCCGCCAACACATGGAGATCAGGCACGACGTCCCAATCTCCGTTCAGACCGAAGTTGATCGCGCCGTTATACGAGAGCACCGCCACCCCGATGGCCGCGGTGCCCAGAATCGGCACGCAAGGAAAGGCCTCGATCATCTTCGCCCCCTTCAGATAAAGGGGAAACTGTGGACCGGGTACATTGGTCACCACCAGGTTGATCATCCGCTGAAATGCGGTCGCGCGTGCAGCCAAGGCGAGGACCGTGGGCGGGGCGTATTCGCTCAGCTTGACCCAGAAATCCGCACCGACCGCCTGCTTGGACTCCTTCAGGCCCCGCATCCGCTCACGGACGAATCGTACCCGCATCGCGGCATCGCGCTCTCCGACGGGGAGCTCAGCGGCCATCATTGACACCTTGTTGCCATAGGTCATCCGCTGGGACGGATCGCGCACGCTCACCGGCACCATGGCCTTCATGACCAGACCATCAACCACCTCTCCACGAGAACGCAGCAGTCCACCGATCCCCCCTGCTACCGACGCCAAAACCACATCGTTCACCGTGCACTGGAAGTGCCGTTTGATGCGTTTCACGACCGCCAAATCCGCCCGCACGATCTCGAATCGCCGGTGAGCCCCAATCGGAGCGCACAACGGCGTACGCGGAGCAAAGTCGAGACTCGCCTTTCCGAACGAAAGCAATCCCTTCGCGACCGTGGAAGCCTCCTCGCGAGCCGAGCCACCCGGCGCACCACGACGACTGAAGAGCGCTTCAACCGCGTCGTTCGGCTTGCGCACGATCTCCCCGATGGCGTCACGCATCAGTTGGGCTCGACTCGGTTGCGGCTTGGGCTCGAAACGCGGCGCCTCGATGTGAACCGGTTCGGGGCCAAAATCGAGCATGACCGTCCCGACGTCGACTCCGCTAATTCCATCGATCAGCGCGTGGTGGGTCTTCTGAATGATGCCGGTCCGCCCATCATGCAGACGAAACAGCCACATCTCCCACAGGGGCCTTTGCCGATCGAGCGGAACGCTCATGATTCTGGCCATGAGCTTCTGCGCCTGCTCCATCTCGCACGGTTCAGCCAGGCCGGAGGCCCGGATATGAAAGCGCAGATCGAAGTCGGAATCGTCGATCCACACCGGTCGTCCGAGTCCACCCGGTACCCATGCGAGCTTCTTTCTGAACCGCGGCACCAAATGCAGCCGACTCTCGATATGCTCCCGAAAGCTCACTTCGTTGAGATCGAGGGGCTCGAAAAGGATCAGCGATCCAACGTGCATATGAGCGACGGCCGATTCGCCATACAAGAAACTCGCATCCTGCGCGCTCAGCCTGTCAGTCATCCCGATCCCCTCCGTCGGTGTATTCGTCAGCCGCTTCAACCGCCTCAGCCAAGGTCATGACCTCCCCGGAAGTCTTGCGCTGCCGCATATTGAAGACCTCGACGAGAAGCGCAAAAGCCATCGCAACATAGACGTAGGCCTTGCCGACATGCTGGTCAAAAGCTTCTGCCATGAGCAGCACCCCGATCAACAAGAGAAAACACAGCGCCAAGATCTGCACCGAGGGGTGCCGCAAAATGAAGTCGCCCACCGACTTGGCGAACAACATCATCACGAGAACCGCGATCACCATCGCCGTCGCCATCACCCACACCTGTTCCGCCAAACCCACGGCGGTGATCACCGAATCGAGCGAAAAAACGATGTCGATGATCATGATCTGAAGAATAATCGACACCAAGTTGCCCCGCTTGCCCGACGCTGCCTCCTTCTCGTGACGGCTCTCTACCTTGTCGAAAATCTCGCTTGCGCTCTTGAAGATCAGAAAAAGACCTCCCAAGACCATCACCAAGTCCCGCCCGGAAATTTCGTGAGAGAAAAATTGGAAGAGCGGTCTGGTCAGCCCGAGGATCCACGACAGCACAAACAGCAGACCGAGACGCGTAAGAAGCGCGCCGGCAAGTCCCAAACGGTACGCTGCACGACGGTCCTTTTCCTCGACTCGGTCCACCATAATCGCGATGAAAATGATGTTGTCGATCCCGAGCACGATCTCGAGCGCGGTAAGAATCAGCAGACTCGACAGAGTCCCGGGTTGCATGAGCAATTCAAGCACCACGGAATCAAGCCTGCTCTGCCCTGCGTCGTCAAGACTGCTGCAGCAGCCCCATCAGGTCGCCGCCACCTGGCAGGCCTAAATCACGCCTTTGCGCCTCAGCAAGAGCCACACAATGGCGACCAGCAACAGGGCGAACACGACGAGCGAGAAGATGAGCGCGCGGCGCAACAGGACGTCGCGGCTCGACAGTTCGGGAGCCGCCGCCGCAGCCAGAGGCGATGGCCCCGGCGGGGCGACCATCGGTGCCGCCTGCGGAGGCCCACCAACCGGCGGCGCGGAAGAGACCATCGGTGTCGCCGCTGTAGGTGCACCGCTCGACCACCCCGGAAGCCCGCCACGCGAAGCTGCAGTAGGTGGGCGTGGAGCGCGTGGTGGTGCCGGAGCGAAATGTCCGGCGGCAGGGCCGGGTGCTGAGGCGGTGCTGCGCTTGGCGACCTCCGCCTCGAGGGCTGCAAGGGTATCGGCGTCGACCCCATCGACCATCATCGTCGCGACGTCCTCTTCATCAATGGAATCCGAGTCGGCAGGACTCGGCATCATCATCGTAGCTGCCCCGCCGTCCCAATCCTCGTCGTCATCAGCGGCAGTCGTCTCGCCATCCTCTAGCTGAGCGTCCGCTAGGGGGCTCATCATCATCACCGTCGCGCCGCCGTCATCGGATTCCTCGTCCGG
>JAPYTK010000033.1:24831-36834 GCA_029941785.1 Polyangiaceae bacterium
TCCGGGGGCGCCTGAGGCAGCGGACTCATCTGACTGAGGTGGCGCCGTAGTTCGTCGCCCTCACGCATCACGGTCAGCACCTCGTCGTCATCGTCGTCGTCACCAAAAGGGCTACCAGAGCTCTCGGCTTCCGGTTCGGACAAGGGCATCAGGCTCGCGCGCACATCGTCGGGAAGCCAAGCTTCCAAGCCGCTTCGTAGCATGGCCACCCGCACGACCCGGCTGACGATGTTGCGGGCCAAAAACTGATCCAACAGCGCTTGAAGCTCGGCCTCATCCACCCCCAGTTCCAGCAGCGGAACCCGCGGCGTCATCTGGATGTTCTTCGCAATCGCAGTCGGTGTGTCACCCTCGAAGGGCATTTTTGCCGTCAGTGAAAAATAGAGGCAAACAGCGATTGCCCACGCATCGTCGGCCAGGGATATCGTATCGTGCGCGTGCCTTTCGGGCGAGAAGTAGCCCGGAAGTCCCCGACTGCGACGCGCATCCAGCATGAGCCCATCTGCCTCACAGGTCGACGACGCAACCAAGACGCAGTCGGCGGACAAGGCTCCGTGGGCCACCCCGACGCGATGAAGTGCCTCGACGTGCTGACAGAGGCGAACACACCAGCCGACGGCATCGCGTGGCGCCAGCCCGCGCTTCGCTCGGATCAATGTGGAAAGGAGCTCCAACGACACCGAGCCTAGCAGGTATTGCGTAGCCCCGGTGCCCTCGATTAGGCTCAGGACCATGGTTTGTTTACTTGGGCTCGCCCTCCGCGCCGCGCTGTGCGGCGCGCTCGCTTCATGTCTGATGGCTTGCACGGCAACCGTGTCGTTCTCGGCGCCGAGCACACCGGAGCCGGCCATCGAGCGTCGAGCTAGCGCGGCGACGATCATTACGTACACCGCGGTCCGCGGCGCAAACCGTCAATTCGCCGACTATTCCCGGATCAAGGCCAACATTCTCAAAAGCCCATGACTCGTTTCCGCCTTCTCCGCATAGCCATCGTCAGCGTCGCTTCGATAAATCTGGCTTGTGCGAGCAGCTCCCAGGTTGAACTCCACGTGCGGCAAGCGATGACTCAGAACGCCTTACCTCGGCTTGTCGCCTGCTACGAGGAAGCCTTCGAGCGCAACGGCCTCGCTGGAGAATATGTCGCGCGCATCGACTTCACGATAGCGTCGGGCACGGGCCGGCTCCAAGATGTCGGCGTCCGGGACATCTCCACCCTGCGAGGGAGCGAGGGGGACGCCGTTGAGATCGACGAAGACTTTCGCCAGTGCCTTTCCGAGGCGCTCGCCGCGAGCCAGGTCGCTCCCCTCTCATCGATACGCAGCGTACGAGTCGAAGATTATCCCATATCCTTCAAAGCACCCGACGGCGACGGCCAGCGCCGCGCCACGAGGGAAACGGCCCACGTGCTCATCGGACCACGAGCCGACCGTTGCCGAGGCCTATTCAGCCACCGGCCCCCACACGATGCGGCCGCGCTGTACGCGTCGCTAGCCAGCGCTCAAGCTATCGTCTCGCGCCGCGGCGACGGAGACGCGGACCGCCTCGCGCGCGCTGCCCAAGAAGCCTACGACCTCACCCTCGAGCTACGGTGGCGCCTCGAGATAGAGACAAAGCGAGAAGACCTCGACGACGCTGGCCGGGCGCGCATGCGGCGGGCACGGCATGCGCTCAAGCCCGAGCTCGACGAGTTGGCTCGACAAATCGGTTGTCCAGCACAAATCTAAGCCCTCCTGCCTTAGGCTGTGCTCACTTCGATCATCTTCACGCGGCGTTGCTCATCGGCTCCCTCGCGAACCGCGTCGCGCAAATTGTCCGCCGGACAACGGCCCGCCCCAATCAGGCTGACGATCGGCTCGAGGTAAACCGTCTCGTCACGACCCCGCGCATCGAGGTTTGCGCGACGCCGAAGTCCGCCCTGTGCAATCTCCAGCAACGACTCGGCAAGTCCGCGAAGATCTTCGTCGCGAAACCTGGCCTGCAGAGCATCGCGCGCGATGGCGGCACGTAGTTGGTCCACCTCGTCATGCTGCCAATCCGCGCACAACGATTCCACATGACATAGGGCCTCATCATCGTACAACAGTCCTGCCCACATCGCGGGCACCGCGGGGAGAAGCTCACGCGGCAGAGAATCGACGCTCCGCATTTCGATGGTCGTCTTCAGTCGCGCCTCGGGAAACAAGGTTCCGAGATGAGACTCCCAATCGCCGTGAGTGGCTCGATGTCCATCGTAGCCATCCGAGAAAAACGAACGAAAGGTCTGGCCCGTATTCGCGACGACCGCTCCCTCTCGCTTAAAAAGATACATCGGCACATCGAGCGCCCACTCGACATAATCACGAAAACCCGCTCCCGAGGCCCAGACCGCCTCGATCAACCCCGTGCGATGGCGATCCGTATCGGTCCACACCATCGCCCGTTCGCTCGAGTTTCGCCCAAACTCGCCCTCAACAAAGGGAGAGTTGGCGAAGATCGCGCTCATCAAGGGTGCCAGCTTCAAGCCCACCCGCAGCTTCCGCATGGCGTCCGCTTCGTCCTCATAGTCCAAGTTGACTTGAACGGTCGCCGTACGGCGCATCATGTCCAAACCACGGGTGCCGACTGTCGGGAAATAGTCGCGCATGATCCGGTAGCGCTGCTTGGGCACCCACGGCAAGTCATCGAGCGTGGCAAGCGGTCGAAAACCGATGCCGAGCCAACGCATCTCACAGTCGCGCCCAACCTCGTCGAGTTCTGCAAGGTGCTCCACGAGTTCGGCTTCGATCTCATGAACCGACGCCAGGGGGGCACCGCTCAACTCGAGCTGCGCCCCGGGCTCCAAGGTCACACACTGCTTCGCTGGCGAACCGCCCGCTACCGAGGCCCATTCGCGCTCGATCGCCACCACCGGCCCCCCCTCGTACTCGCGAATCGGCTCCCATCCGAATTTCGCGCACAAGGAGTCAAAAACCCGCAAGACCCCGCACAGCCGACCATCGTAACTGATGGGACCACCGGAGGGCATGCGGACGCCGATCTTCTCCGATTCCACGCCGAGCAAGAACGAGCCACGACCGCACGACCGCTCAAAAATCGCCAACAAGTCGTCGTAGCCCCGCAGAGGTTCGTGCTCATTCATCTTACGGCCACGTCATAGCCCGAGGCGCAGACCTTTCGCCAACAAATCGCACAGGTCATGCCGAACGCTGCGGCAAAACCACTCGCCGGTGCCGTCGCTGTCGAAAGCCACGATCGAACAGCCTAACCCGTCGCAAGAGCAAATCGACCAGGAAAAGACCGAGAGCGAGAATGACGAGCCTGGCCCACAGCGGCTCTCCGTGTTCGACTTTCTCGCCTCCCGGTGACCACAGAGCCGCGGCGTCTTCGGTGAGCATGCCACCACTGAGGGCCGCCACCTTGCCGAGCATCTCTTTGTCAGTACCCATCACCGCATACTCGCGCGGATAGGGATGTGACACGTGCCCACCACTCACCGCCACCGGTTTAAGCTGGTCGTCCTTACCCCGACGGTGGTGACTCGCCTGCACCAAGAACGAGCCATAGCCCTCGAGCACGTGCTCCACTTCGTAATGCCCAGGAGCCGTCTGTCGCATCGGAATGGTGCGCTTTTCCTGCGATGGCAACGGACCGATCACCGTCAGCTTCGACTCGAGGCCGTTGTCGAAACGCTCGTCGAGCGTGAACGCGTCCACGCTCGCGCGAAGCACACCGTCATGGACGCTCGTCAGCATGTCGAACTCTCTATGGTGTTTGCGGCGCATGTGCTCGCGTACGAGTTTGCCCCAGAACTTGCTGAATCCTGGCCACCGCGCCCATTCGGCCGCCCACCTCGCCTTGACGTCGCTCGTCCACGCGAGCGACCAACCGGTGCCAACCCGCCAACGCGCCAATATCGGATCACCCGAGTCCGCGCTGCGCAACAATTCCTGGGCTGGCCTCGGCTTCATCTGCGTCGCCACATAGCCATGCAGCAATGGCGCCGTCCGCACATCGATACCTCGCAGAAACGCTGCGTAGGCGACTCGTTCAACAGGAAACCACTCCTCGACGGCAGCCGATTGGGCCACCATTTTGGTCTCCTTCGTGAAGATCCGTGGCAGGTTTTGTGGGTCGGGAACCCCGTGATAACGGCCCCCGCCCACATCCGCGATCATCTTCAACATCGGCTCGTCCACATCCGCACCAAGCCCGACGGTCGTCACGGTCATGGTATCGGTCACCATGGCGGTGACCAGGTCCCGCACACCACTCGTCGGCGCCTTGCCATCGGTGAGCAGGATGACGTGCTTCTTGCGCGCCTGCGTCACGACCAAGTCATTGTAAGCGGCATCGAGCGCCGAAAAGATCTCGGTCCCGCCCCCTGGCTGGATCCGGCCAATGAGGTTTCGAATACGCGAACGATTGCGGGCGGGCTGCATCTTGACGTAACGATGGGGGCGCGAATCGAACGCGATCACCTCGATGAGATCGTCGGCTGCCAAGACCCCCAATGTCGCCTTGGCCGCCTTCTTGGCCATCTCGATGGGAAGGCCGGTCATCGAGCCCGAACGGTCGATCACGAGAGTCATCGCGACGCTCGGCATCTCACGCCGCTTCTGTCCTTCCATGTACACGGGGAGCAAACGGGCCATCTTGCTTCGTTGCCAGCCCCCGAGGCCGTACGCGTTTGGCCCCCCAGCGTAGAGCAATCCGCCTCCCAAATCCCGAAGGTAGCGTTCGAGTAGGTCTTGTGAGGCCTCACCGAAGGCCCGGCGAGACACATCACTGACGATCACGAAATCGAAGCGCTCGAGCTCTCGAAGACTCGCCGGAAACCCTGACGGCGGTCGCACGTCGACGTCGTATTGCTGTGCGGTGAGGGCCCGAGCGAGCGTCGCGCTGTGGTGCGGCGTGCCATCCACATACAGGACCTGCGGACGACCAGGCACGTCCACGCTCGCCGCGTAGTGGTTGTTTTCCTTGAAACGGTCTTTGGCGAGCTTGTCGAGCACCACCCGGTAGGTCACTTCACCAGGAAGCCTCACAACGCTCTCAAACGTGAGGGTGTTGTCCCCGCTGTTCAATTCAATATCCCGCACACCATCGAGGCCGTTGAGCGTCTCGCCCTGATACAGCCGGGCTCGCGCCTTCGTCTTGCGGCTGGAGAAGACGCGCACATCGATCTTGAAGCCCTCACCGACCTTCACGCGCGCCGGGAGCTGCAGTCCGGTCACCGCGACCTCGGCCGGCGCTGGACGCTTGTAGGGCATCGCATAGACCTTGACACCAAAGTCGCGAGCCCGTCCCGCTTCGGCCAATAAGTCACCCCGCGTCTGGCGCCCATCGCTGATGAGCACCGCCCGACGCAAACACCCTGGTGGGTACAAGCCGTAGGCCAGCTGCAGCGCGGCTTGCAGGTTCGATTCGGCCCCCGCGCCTTTCACAGATTGAGTCGGCACGGTCCCCTGATGGCGCTTGACGACGGCGACGGAAAGTGGGGCACCGTCGACGGCCGGCTTGGAAGCGACGCTCTTCGCGTGTCTGGCAAAGCCCACGACCTCCATCACGTCACCCGGTCGACGCTTCGCCCAAGCCTCAGCCAACCACTGATTCGCATCGGCTAGTGATTCATCCGTCACCGAGTCGGAGACATCGACCATATAGACCGCACACACGCGATCGGTTTGCGACGTGCGCTCCGGCTGCGCCAAAGCCAAGGCCAACGCACAACAGAAGCCGATCCGCACCAACGCGCTCAACATCCGCTGCTGCCAAGGCAAATCCGCAAGAGACCACCCGAGCACCGCGATAAACCACGGGCCGAGCAACACCATACCGAGCCATCTGGGAGTCAGTAAACGGTAGGCCCTGCCCTCATGTGTCCAGGCAAACTGGTCGCCGGGAACCGACCACACGTAGCGGTGGTAGGCGTAAGCCATGACCCCGAAGAGCACGACCGAACCGAGTAGCCACAACGCGCGGCGCACCGAGGCCGTCATACCGTCACCCGCCGATGATAGCTCAGCCACTCGAGCGCCACGACGCCGAGCACCGCCAACAGGGCCAAGAACCACCATCGACGCTTGCTACTGCCGCCAAAACCCTCGACAGCAGCGGCCACTTTTCCGCCAAGCTCGAGCGAATCCACAGGCAAAATGGCACTCTCTTCTGGACTGGCCATGTTGGCCGCGAAACGCTGAATCGGCTCGCCCGCCCCCATCGACAAGCCGTAGACTCCAGCCGTCTGCCCCAAGTACACAGCCCGTCCTTGATCGACCGGAAGCACCTTCTCCGCGCCCGACGGCAACTCGAGCGTCGCAAGCGCCCCCTTCCCCGCCACCGGGAGCTTCCACACCTCACCCGTACGCAGCGAGGACACGTAGCGGGTGTCCTCATCGAGAAAGTCATCGATGACGTTCACGATGAACAACGGCCAAGCGATGCGCAACGGCAAGTCGCTGTCCCGTACGTCGAAACCCAACGCCACATATTTTCGCCCCGCGTCCCGCCCGGCGAGAAGCAAGGTACCGCGAAAGCTCTTTCCGATGGCTCGGCTCCGCTTGTTACCCTTGAGCGCGCGGGCCTTGGCGACGTTCACATCCGCCAACATCAGATGACGCACAATGGGATGCTTGGTCTTCACCTCGTCAAAACCAATCGTGTAACGCCTGTCGCTCTTGATGGTCTTGCCCACCTCAAACGGCGCGTGTTCACCACTCGGCGGGTTGAGGTACAGAACGTGCCCCGTCTCAGATGTGCGAGGTAAATCCACTGAATCGAAGATTGTGACGTCAAACGAGCCCTGGAGGGGATACTCGTCAGGTCTCACCTTCGAAACCTCGAGATACTCGTCGAGGAGCAAGGCAGCATCGAGATACATGTTCCCCCGACTGACGAGTTGCACGCGGGCCCTTCGGCGCTCAGGCAGCAGGGCGTAGGCTCGATCGTCACTCGGCAAGTCGTCCGCTTCGCCCGAGCGAAGACGAACCCGCGCTTCGAGCATCCGAGCCGCCCCGGACAAGTTGGGATAGAACCGACTCAAATTCTCTCCGGCGCGGATCCGCAGATTGACGATGTCGGTCAGCTGACCGTCACCGTATAGTTCGAGTTTCACCACCTCGTCTCGATCGTGCGTGTTGCTCACCTCGACGAGAACCTCGTAACGACTCTTGTCGAGTGGGTAACGGCGAACCGACAGACTCGTGACCGCGACGTTGCGCCCACGACTACCAACCTTCGCGTAGGACAGCTTCACCGCAGCCAGACGCGCAGCGTCCACCGCGACACGGCCAATCGCCCCATCGGACAGGACAACCACCTCCGGCCGGGTGCGCCCACGAAGCGCATCGAGCGCGAACGCGAACGCGCGGTCAAAGTCAGCTCTCACATCAGAGGCTTGCAGCCGCTCGATCGCCTCGTCGAGTTCGACCTTCTCCTCCGTCATGGTGGACAGTGGGGTAATGGCCGCATCGACCTGCGCGATGAGCATCCGGTCATCTCCCCCGAGGCCCCCAACCCAGCGACCAAGCTGCAACTTCGCTGCGCCCAGCCGTGTCTTCGTCGCCCTCTCCGCAGCTGGCCCCTTCGGTACGTCGACCGCTTTCATGCTACCGCTCGCATCCACCAATACGACGATGTGCCGCGCGGCCTCATGCCGGACATCAGCACGGGGATCACCCAGAGCGAATAACAAAGCCGTCACGATGGCGAGCTGAAGCAGGAGCGATAGCCAACGTTTTAGGCGGGCGATGAGTGATGTCGACTCCTTGTCTCGAAGCACCCGACGCCAAAGTGGTGCGAACGGAACCGACACGGGTCGCCGTCGTAGGCGCAAGATGTACATCACGACCACGAAAGCCGCGAGCAACCCACCGGCCCGAAGCAGCACCGCCGCACTGTAACCCGCCAACTGCACGCTTAGCCCCTCACCTCAAAAAACCCCCACGTCGAAAAACCCGCAGAATGAGTTCCTCAAAGGGTTGATCGACATCGGCCCGGAAATAGCTGAGCTGCCTGCGCGTGCAGAATCGCTCCACGCTCTTCAGATACCGTTCGTAAGCCTCTGCGTAGCGGGCGAGCACGGTGCGCGTCACCGTCACTTCACGCTCTTCGCCAGTCTCACAGTCGTAGAGCATGATGTCACCTCGCGCGTTAGGCTCGGCATCTCTCGGGTCTGTCACGTGCAGCACGAAGGGTTCAAACTTGTTGTAACGGAGCACGTTGACACCTCGTTCGTAGCCCGCCGGATCGTACAGATCGCTGATAACAACCGCCAAACCGCGACGTTTGTGCCGCGCAACGAAACTACGCATCACAGCCTCAATATCCGTCTCACCGTCAGCCTCGACCCCGCGCAAGAACTCGAAGATGCGAAAGATCCGTCGCTTGTTACGTGTGGGCTCCATCCGAGCCGCGAGCTCGGAGTGGGCCGTCACGATCGACACACGGTCGAGGTTTGCAAGTCCGACATAGGCGAGCGCGGCGCAGAGCCGCTTGGCGTAGGCGAGCTTTCGCCCGTCATCGAAGCCCATCGACGCTGAGCAGTCGACGATGAAGTAGATCGACAAATCCTCCTCTTCTTCGAACAAGCGCAAGAGCAAGCGGTCGAGCCTCCCATACGCGTGCCAGTCGAGATAACGAAAGTCGTCGCCGGCTGCGTATTCGCGGTGATCAGCAAACTCAACGCCAGCGCCGGTCTTCTTGGTTCGGCGTTCGGCCCGCATGGTGCCGCTGAACACACGACGACTCACCATGGCGAGATAATCGAGCTTCCTTTGAAACTCCTCATCGAAGAGGTCGTCAGCCTTGGCCTTGGCCCGCCCTTTTCGGCTACCACGGCTACCGAAGAGTTCCCTCAGTCCCATCAAGCCGCGCTTTCAGGAAGCCGCCCCATGATCTCGTCGAGTAGCTGGTCGGTGCTCACGCCCTCCGCCTCCCCTTCGAAATTGAGCAACACGCGATGCCGCAAGGCAGGCAAGACGGACGCGCGCACATCGTCGATCGAAGGTGCAAACCGTCCATCAAAGAGCGCGGCTATCTTCGCTGCCAAGAGAACCGCCTGCGCCCCACGAGGAGATGACCCGAAGGAAACGAACTGTTTGACTTCCGCCGCAGCGTCCGCGTGATTCGGATGCGTCGCCTCAACCACGCGCACGACATAATCGCGCACATGGTGAGCCACTGGCACCTGTCTCACGAGCGTCTGCATCGCTATCCAGCGCTCGCCATCGAGCACCGGCTCGGCCTCCGGTACGTGCTCCTGAGTGGTCCGCTCTAGGATTTCGTGGAGCCCCGCGCGATCCGGATAACCGACATGCAGTTTGAAGAAGAAGCGGTCGAGCTGAGCCTCCGGCAAGGGGTAGGTCCCCTCACTTTCGAGAGGATTTTGCGTCGCCAAGACGAAAAACGGCTCCGACAGGATGTGCGTTTCTTCACCGACCGTGACGCTGTGCTCCTGCATCGCCTCGAGCAAGGCACTCTGAGTCTTGGGCGTGGCCCGGTTGATCTCGTCCGCGAGCACGACATTCGCAAACACGGGCCCCGGCCGGAACGCAAACCGTCGATGACCATCATCCGACTCTTCGATCACGGTCGTTCCCAGAATGTCGGCGGGCATGAGGTCTGGCGTAAACTGAATACGCGAAAACTCCATTTTCAGGGCCTGCGCGACCGTACGAACGAGCAAGGTCTTTCCCAGGCCAGGAACGCCTTCCAGCAAAGCGTGGGAGCCAGCCAACATGCAGCTGAGCACGCCATCGATCACTCCTTCCTGACCGACGATGACCCTGCCGATCTGCGTACGCAACGCCTCGATGTCTCGACCAAACGCCGCGAGATCTTCCTCAACCGAGGGTTCGCTCTTCTGTGAATTGAGTTTCTTCTGTGTCATGCTGCAGGCCTCGTCTCGGCGTGGCACGCCGTCGCGCGCACTAGTTGCGCGGGCGAATGAGTTGAAAATAGCGGCGCACGTAGAAACGCATGCCGTCAGGGATCTTTTCCTTTTCGATCTGTCCCTCGGCGACCGTTCGATATTTTGTGTAGACTTTGCGATACGGCTGGCTTGAGAAGCCCCTCTGACCGGCAGAGTGGATCACCTCCGCGTTACTGTGGCCCTGCTCGGTATCGACCGCCTCAGCGCGCACGTCGACCGACTGTCCCTTGATGTCGGTGTGTTTTCCCTTGGGATCTCCCCCCGGGCCGCTGCCCCAGGACTGACCTTCACCCTTTTCGCCGGCTCCGCCCGGCGAGGCGCCATCCGGCCCCGCCCCCCCGGGCACCGGGATGGGTTGTCCACCGGGACCGAACACGATCCCTCCTGGACGCTGGGCTTCGCCGTCGCCTTTCCCTTGACGACCGCCGCGACCCGGCCGACCGCTTCGCTTCTTGCCGCCGCGAGCACGCTTTCCGAAACGCTTCAATCGCTGCAACCGACGAGCGCCCCCTTTTCCCTGTTGACGGATCATCTGGCGCAATTGCTCGAGACGGCGACGCAAACGCTCTTTTTCCTCGTCGCTCATCCGTTGCTGTTTCAAACGATTGATGTCCTGCGCTGCTCGGTCGAGGTCGTTTGCCGATAACCCTAAATCGCGCATCAAGTCCTGGGCCGCTTTTGCGAGCTGCCGATCGAGTCGACTGAGACGACGCATCGCTCGTTGGTGCTGTTCCCTCTTTCGATCCAGCCTCTCGAGCTGCCGCCGCTTCTTCTTCAGGAGCCGCCGCTCCTCATGGTCAGGTCGCGGTTTCGCCTCGAGTTCGCGCTTTCTCTTGAGCAACTGCCTTCGTTGCTCGGCACGCTTTTCGTCGATCTGCGATAACGCCTCTTTTCGGTGGGAGGCCGCGCGCTCAAGCGCCTTTCGTAATCGCTCAACTTGTTTCTTGTCCGATTTTGTTCCGCCCATGCGGAGACGGTCCGCGAGTTTCCGCATACGCTTCTCCGCCTCGGCCAGATCGCCGTTCTTCAGTGCTTCGGACACGGGTCTCGCCAACTCGCTCTTCGCGAGCTCCTTCGCTGTGTCGCGAAGGCCGTCGTCGGTAGCCTGCCGATCTGCACGGGCGCCACGCAGTAGTTCGTCCTCGATTTGGCTCATCCGACGAAACGCCTCACTTCGCTCTAGCCGGCGCTGCGCGAGGTCTTCGACCAGCTGATTAAACCGTTCGACCGCCTGCTTCACCTCAGGACTCGCATCGCTCTCGGCCAGCACATCGAGACTTGCTCGCAAAGCGTCTAGGTCGTCCTCGCTGAGTTGCAAGGGATCACTCTCGAATGTTGCGAGGCCCGATTCCGCACGCAAGGACTCCACGATGCTCACCTCGAATGACGCGAGTGCGAAAACCGCCAGTCCAACCGCCAAGCTCACGCCGAGTTCCGCCGGCCAGCGAATAGGAACTGCCGCCCGCGGCTCGAGCTCACCGATGGCGCGATAGGCATCGTCAATGGCAGCACGGCGCCAAGGAACATCCAAGGAAGCCGGGGGCTGCGCGCCCTCCTCGAAAGCGACAGCGTTGGACAAGCGACCGCGAAGTGCGTGGTATCGGTCCAATACGAGGGCACCAGCGTAGGGAGGCAAAGCCCGCCACCACGCGACGAGCCCCGCGACGAGGACGGACAACCCGGCGCCCGCCATCACAGCCCACGCCCCCGACTCCGAGATCGAATCAGGCGCCACCTTTCGTAACGCGAGTGCGACACCAGCCGCCGTGAGCGCCACGGTCAGGGCGGTTGGCATGCGCCAGAGCGCGCGCGTCATCCGGATACGGCGCTCGGCACGCCGGATGTTGTGCCGAATCGATTGACGTTTGTTGTCTAGTCCCATGCCGCGGCCGATTCGCTTCTGATCTTAGCCCCTTTCGGTGCGCATCGCATGAGCGTCGCACGAGCCGGGCGTCCTTTGGACGCCCGAAGGGCCCCAAAGTTCCAGACACTGGACCCGAAACGCAGATTCCCGTGTTGAAATCGTGCTCTACCGGGCTCGTTTCCGCTTGGAAGCCTTCTTCTTGGCAGCCTTCTTCTTCGTAGGCTTCTTC
>JAPYTK010000034.1:0-33752 GCA_029941785.1 Polyangiaceae bacterium
GTGTTCTTGCGGCGTCGTTGCATGATCGTTGCTCCTCGCTCTGGCACAGGGTGGCACACGCGTGAGGTGTTTCCGGTGCTCATGTTCTGCTCGTGCGGGTGAAACCTCGGGAGATTTCGGGGTTCTGTTGTGGTCGAGCAAAGACCATTGCAAGCGTTGTGCCGGTCGTGGTCGTCTCGCCGTCAAGTCGGCACGCGGCGGGCTCAGCTCGGGAAGAGCGCGCGGCAGAATGCGACGAATTCCTCGGCTTGCGTGCCGATCCGGGCCTGGATCTCGTCGTCTTTCAATGCGCCGTCCCCGTCGAGCTGCTCGAACACCTCGGGAATGAACACGCGACGCGGAAGCGACGGCGTGTTGCGGTATCCCCAAACCAGCTGAAGTTGCTCGACCGACCGCAGCGCGCCCCAGCGACCGGCGGCCAGGCCGGTGAACGAGACGGCGCGCCCTTCGTAGGCATCGGGGTAGGGGAGCATGTCGATGAAGAGCTTGAGCACGCCCGGGAAAGAGCCGTTGTATTCAGGCACGACGATGGCGAGCCCCTTGCTGCCGAGCACCGCGTCGCGGAAGCGATCGAACTCAGCCGGCTTCTCATTGTAGGCTTCCGGAGTGAGCAGATCCTGGGGAAGCTCACGCAGATCGAGAAGCTCGACTTCGGCACCGGCCGATTCGTGGGCCGCGGCGACGATACGTGCGATCTTGATGGAGTTGTTGCCCGCTCGGTTGGACCCAGAAATGACGCAGATCTTCATCGCGCATGGATCTACCACAAGCGCAGCAGGGCGGCGGGTTGAGACCTAGGCTTGAGTGCTGGGCCGCCGCTCAATAGGTCGTCATCGTCGGATCGAGATCTTTGGCCCAACCGACGATACCGCCCTCGAGGTTGTACAAGCGCTCGAAGCCGGCTTCCTTGAGCGCGGTGCACGCCTTGGCGGAGCGACCTCCGAGCTTGCAGTGGATCAAGATGTCGCGGTCGCGCGGCAGCTCGTCGGCGATCCCCGTGATCTGTTCGTGGGGCTCCAAGCGATCGGCGAAGTCGAACTTGACGATCTCCGCCTCGTGAGGTTTGCGCACATCGAGGATGTACGGCTTCCAGCCGCCGTCGAGCTTGGCTTTCGCGTCCTTCGCACTGATCCGCTCAAAACCGTCGCCTTGGCTCGGCAGATCTTCTTGTCCGACGGGCACGCCGCAAAACTGCTGGTAGTCGATGAGCTCGGTGATGGGCTGTCGATCCGGCGCCTTGCGCAGCTTCAGCTCGCGAAACTTCATTTTCAGCGCGTCGTAGATGAGTAAACGGCCGCTGAGCGTGTCGCCTTTGCCGAGCAAGATCTTGATCGTCTCCGTCGCTTGAATGCAGCCGATGACGCCGGGGAGGATCCCAAGCACGCCACCTTCGGCGCACGAGGGCACCATGCCGGGAGGGGGAGGCTCTGGGTACAGATCCCGGTAGTGGGGGCCGTCCTGATAGTTGAACACGCTGGCCTGACCTTCGAACTTGAAGATGGAGCCGTACACGTTCGGCTTGCCGAGCATGACGCAGGCGTCGTTGACCAAGTAGCGGGTCGGAAAGTTGTCGGTGCCATCGACGATCACGTCGTAGGGCTCAAACAGGCGCAGCGCGTTTTCGCTGTCGAGCATCTCGTTGTACACGTCGACCTGCACGTGGGGATTGACCTCGGCGATGCGCGCCGCCGCGCTCTCGACCTTGCTCTTGCCCAGGGTTGATGTGCTGTGGATGATCTGCCGCTGCAAGTTGCTCTCGTCGACCACGTCGAAATCGACGATGCCGATCCGCCCGACTCCGGCCGCGGCCAAGTATAAAAGAAGCGGTGAGCCGAGCCCGCCGGTTCCTATACACAGTACGCTCGAGCCCTTGAGTTTTCGTTGTCCCGTCATCCCTACGTCTTCGAGGATGAGGTGACGCGAATAGCGTGCGATTTCTTCTTGGCTCAGCTCGGGCAAACTCATGACCTGTCGTCTCCGGTCCCCAAGCGAACTTGCCTCGAGCTGAGGCTACGCCGGGGGGGCGCAGCCTAGCCCCGATCGCAGCTACATTTCAACCTACGCGGCATCGCCACGGCGAGGCGCGGCCAGACCCGACGTCGAGCCGAGCCGTGCTTTGAACTCATCCGCTACCAAAATGTCAGTTTGCTTCTTCGGCACCTAGCGCGATGGCCGGCAGCTCCAGTTTGGCGCTCGGGGTGCTGTTGTCGCTCTGAGGTACGGTCGCGCCGCCGGCTTCACTTCCGGAGGCGGTGCCGTTGGGACCACCTTGGCCGCCGTTTGCGACGACCGTGGCGTTGTTGGTCAGGGCCTCTCCGTAGAAGAGCTTGATGCGTCCGCCGCCGCCGCCACCGCCGCTGTCGTTGGCCGTGATGGTTCCCTGGCCACCCATGCCGCCCGAGGCGGAAATCGCGCCGCTCAACAGGAGATGCCGGCCGCGCAGCAGCACGCCGCCGCCCGAGCCGCCGCCGTTGCACCGACCTTCGCCCCCTAAATTGCAGTTGGAGCCACCGGCGGTGCCGTTTGCCGTGATGGCGCCCGAGGCCCTGATCTCGATGCCTTCGGCGTCGATGGTGATCGAGCCACCGCCGCCGCTGCCCGGGATGTTGTCGCCGCCGCCCCCTGAGCCCATGTCGATGTCCGGGCCGGTGAGCGTGCCGTAGAGCGGACCGCCGACTCCTGGCGTGTTGTTGATATCGAAGCCGCCCTTGCCGCCGGTGGCTCCGTAGCTGCCGGCGCCGGCGCCCGCGTTGGTGGATGTCGTTCCGGCTCCGGGGCCTGCCTTTGATCCATTGCCCCGGCCGGTGCCGTTGATCGTGCCCTCGATGAGCACGACCGTGGCCGTGATCGTCACGGCCGAGCCGGCAACCACGCTGAGTATATCGTCCGCCTGCACGTGGAAGAAATCCGTGACGATGTCGCCGGTGATGTTGGCCGCCCCGTTGGAAACCATTTTGTTGGGGAACGCGGCGTCGAAATCACTGGTCGTGTTCACGCTCGATCCGCTGAAATCGTAAAAGGCGTAGACCGTGTTGGCGCCCATGGCGAGCGCGGGAATGCGGATGAAGACGTAGCTCGTGCCGCCTGGATCCCACGCGCCCAGGGCGTACTTCAGCTCGAAGCCGTTGAGGGAATCGTTGTCCGTGCCGAAGCGCAGATCGGAACCATCGGCGGCGGCAGCGTTGTAGTTGAAGTTGTTCGAATTGAGCGCGATGACCACGGTGTAGGGGCCCGTGGCGTTGGTCGCCGTGAGCGTGATGGGCTGCCGCTTGAGCCAACCCTCGCAGGCATTGGTGCAGCCGTCATCATCGACCATGTTTCCGTCGTCGCAGACCTCCGTGCCCAAGTAGAGAAAACTGTCACCACAGCTAGCGGTCTGACAGGTGCCGCCATTGTTGGCGTCGTCAGGACAGCTGTCGGTATTGGTCATGTTCCCGTCGTCACAAGCTTCACCCATTTGCACGATGCCGTCGCCGCATGCTGGCAGCGTGCAGGTGTTCGTGCATTCGTCGTCGTCGACCATGTTCCCGTCGTCGCAACTCTCGACGCCCATCTGGACGAAACCGTCGCCGCAGCTCGCGTCCTGGCAGGTGCCGCCATTGTTCGGGTCGTCGGGGCAATCGTCGGTGTTGTTGTTGTTCCCGTCGTCACAAGCTTCACCCATTTGCACGATGCCGTCGCCGCACGCCGGTAGGCCGCAGGCGTTCGTGCAGGCATCGTCGTCGACCATGTTCCCGTCGTCGCAGCCTTCTCCGGGATCGACCTTGCCGTCACCACAGCGAGGGGCAGCCGAGCCGCCTTGACCACCCGTTGCCGAGCCGCCCGTCGATGTCGCCGTCCCGGAGCTGCCGCCGCTGCCCCCGGTCGCGCCGGCGCCGCTTGTGCTGCCAGCCGTGTCGGTCGTGTTTCCGCCACCGCAAGCCGTCGCCGCTGCGGCCACTGCGATCATCAAGGAACATCGGCTTAGCCAAGAGCTACCCATAGACATAGACATAGACATAGACATAGACCAAATATAGACCGCTTCGCTCCGCTTCGGGGAGTCAAATCGGTGCAGCCAAGACATTGCTCAGGGATGGGCGGGGCTATCGTAGGGCTGTCGCGCGAGGAGGGTGTTGACGCTGATGTGACCTTCTTCGAGAAGACCATCGGCGGCGTCGCGGATTTGCCAATGAAGTCGGCGCCTAAAGAGAGGTTGGGATTCAACGAAGACGTGACGTAATTCGCCCGGCGCGAAGTGGCACTCGGCTTGAACGCTCTGGAGCAATCGCCTGTCGTGGAGGTGGCCGTCGCCGAAGTTGTAGCCAATGACGACGCCGGCGAGGATTTCGCCGTCGTAGTAGTGGTATTCGTCCAGGTCTTCGACGGCGCGCGGGAGCAGCAAGCCCAGAGCTCGCCCATGCAGGTGCATCGCGCGGAAGGCGGGGATCTTGCTCATCAAGCCAGCGATGGTCTTCTCGTCATAAAAGCGCCTGAGTTGATCGTTGGGCAAGGGCGAGATCTTGACGATGTGCTCATCGAGCTTGGTATCGCTGTCGCCCCGAAAGAGCCACACGCTGTAGGCCCAATTGCCTGCGTAGTAACGCATGGAGAGCAAGAACGAGACCCACTTTGGTGCGATGTTTCCCGCGGCGGGCACGACGACGAGAGCGAGCGCGAGGTAGGCGAGGAGCACGGGCGAGCCGATGTGAAGGGGGATCGCGGTCGCTTGGGCACCGAAGAAGAAGAATCCGCTGTAGACCACCATCACGTTCCATTCGATCGGTACGGCCATCGGGAAATGGCTCGTGATGTAGATGTGAAACAGAAGCATGAGGCCGAGGCCAAGCATCGTGAGCGCTCCGCCTCGACCCACGACGAGCAACACCGGGAAGGTGAACTCGAGCAAGGTGCCGCCGTGCGCCATCACGGACGCGAGTCGCGAGGGGCGAAGGTCGTCCGGAAAGTGGCGGTACATCGCGCGACGCAGTTTTTGCCATCTCAGCACCGGGCTGTTGCTCGTCATGACGCCGATGACGGTTGGGAAGTGGCTCGTGAGCTTCGACACGGCTGCCCAGATCCAAATGGCGAGCTGTACGGCCATCGCCCCGCTGAGCCAATCGTCGGCAAAGAGGAAGCAGACGGTCATCGAGAAGTAGTGTTCACCCCGAGCGGCGAGGAAGATGGTCTTGTCCATCACGCCGAGCAGGGGCAGGAGGACGACGGTTGGCAGCACGAGCTCGGGCGTTATCGCGGGCGCGCACAAGGCGTGAAACAAGACCACATAGTGCGCGGCGTAGGTGGCAGCTTCGACGTAGCCTCGCTTGGTACGACCGAAAAATGGCAGCCTCGGAAAGAGGGGCATCTTGATCGTGCCGGGCTTGAGGAAATGCCATGGTGCGGCAACCGGAGGAACATAACGGCCGGTGAGCGGGCCGCTCGCGCAGCCGAGGCCCAAGCCTTCGAAGGCCATGCTCCACAGCACGGCTTTCTGAAAAGCGATCGGGGTGAATGCCCACGTTCGGACGTCGCCCAGTTCGTCGATGCCCCGATTGAACTGGCAGAAGAACATCCACATCGCGACGTAAGCCATGACCTTCACCACGTACAAGACGTAGGTGAGCAGGGGTGCGCCGTAGCCATCGAGCGCCCAGGCCTGACAGGCGAGGTGCATCCGCTCCGACCACGGGAGTCGTTGCCACTCTTCGGGATCGTAGGGCGGAGCTTGTGGTGTCGGTAGTCGCATAGCTCGGGCAGGCCTTCGCCGTGCCCATGCGGGTTAGCGTAGTGGCCGCTGCACTTCGCGCCAAACGGGACGTCGGTCAGGCGGTGTCGATGCGGTTGCTGCCCGCTTGACAGAGGAAGGTGTCCCGCTTCACGTCATTGGGATCGAACGCTTCCTTTTTGACATCGCCGGTGGTGAGCATCGTCACGCGGACGCGCTGGTCCCCTTCCACGTCGACGATCCCGATCCCGTTGACATTCGAGCGCGCGAACTTGTAATGCGGACCTGCAGCCGTCAGACGTTGATCGAACATCGGCACGATGTCCCCGAGTCCGAGATCGGACAATGTCGCGTTGCCGTCGACCGTGTTTTGCGTCAACTCCTGCACCGGCGCCGAGCTGATCCCCGCGCAGACGAACTCGACCGCGAGTGGAGGATCGGAAGGCTTGTCGAAGTCGGCGTGCAGTTCCGTCGCGTAAAAGGCGTGGATGTCTCCTGTGAGCACGACGACATTCTCTCCGGCTCCGCCGATGGCGCTGAGGATCTCGGCACGTTCGGTGCGATACCCATCCCACTGATCGCAGTTGAAGTAGAAGTGGTTCTTGTATTGCTCGGGCAAGGCCTCCAGATCGGACAAGTCGATCGTCATCTGGCCCAGCTGCGTTTCGCTACCCCAGATTTTCCACGTGGCGTTCGACGCGCCCATGCTGTCGAGAAGCCATTGCTTTTGGTTGCCACCGAGCATCGTAGGGGCAGGGTTCGCAGCTGCTTCGAGGGCATCGAAACCACTTTTGAGTACGAAATAGCGCGAGCCGAGGCTCGACTCGGGGAAGATCTTGCCGACATCCGGATTGGCAGGGCCTTCGGGGACGAGATGGTCGTCCCGATAGGAGCGCTGGTCGGTGAGGAAGAGTTCGACGTGTTTGCCGAAGCGCAGTTGACGGTAGATGCTTAGATCGCTGGGGAATCCCGCCGCGGCGTCAAAGCTCAGATCGGCGGGCGTGTATTCGAACCAGGCGCGGCTCGAGGCTTCACGTCGTGCGGTGTCTTGCTCGTCGCCCATGGTGCCGTCGAAGTAGTTGGCGTGATCCTGCCAGCTGTCGTCACTAAACTCGTGGTCGTCCCAAATGGTGACGAAGGGATAGAGCCGATGGGCCTCCTGAAGATCGGGGTCGCTCCGAAACTGCCGGTACAGGGCGCGGTAATCCGCGACGGTCAACGCTGCGTAGTAGCTGTCTTCGCCATCACCCAGCGCCATCCCGTCGGGGACGCTCACGTTCCGTGCTTCGGTCGGTGCCTGAAAGGAGGGGTTGCCCGTCGTCTCGTAGATGTAGTCCCCGAGGAACAGGACGAAGTCGACCTCGGCTTCCTCGGCGAGCGCGCGCCAGCCGTGATAATAGCGGCCATTGTAATCCTGACAGGAGGCGAAGGCGAAGCGGACCTTTTCGTCTTGGTCGAGGGCGGGCGCGGTCTTCGTTCGCCCTGTGACGGAGGCGCCCGTCTCGGTGCGGAAACGGTAATAGTAATGGGTGTAGGCTTCGAGAGCCTCGACCTTGACCCGCACGGTGTGATCATCGTCGGCCACGGCCTCGAGCGGTGTCGAGAGCACCAGGTCGCTGAGGGCTTCGTCGCGAGCGACGTCGCAGTGCACGGTGACCGGGGCGCCATCCGATGAGGTGACGCGGGTCCAGAGCACCACCGAGGCGGCCTTGGGATCGCCGCTCGCCACGCCTTGGGGAAAAAGAGCCGCATCGACGGGCAGTTCTCGTTGTATTGGATCATCGAGCGCGCAGGCCCCGAGGGCGACAGCGGCGCTCGAGGCGCTCGCGACGTGAAGGAAACGGCGTCGGTTCAGGGTGCTCATGGTAGTTCCTCTTACACCTAGCCGCGGCGCGATGAAACGACCACAGGCCACGGAGACGCGGTACACTTCCGCCATGAGATGGCTTGCTCGTAGCGCGGTGGTGTCGTTCCTGAGCCTGTCAGTGGGTGGTTTGGGGTGCAGTGACGAGGCCCTTCAATCGGCGAGCAGTTCCACCGGGGCGGGCGGAGCTGCCGGAGCCGGCGGTTCGGGTGGCAGCCCCGCGCAACCTCCAGGGGAGGCCCAGCCGCTCGCCGTGCCCGAGTGGATGGTGACGGAGGTCGGCGCGTCCAACGATCCGGTGGTGAGCGCGATGATTGCGGGGACCTTCGACCTGCCCCCGGCAGGCGACTACCTCGGCTTGAACTGGTGGCCCGTCGCCCCAGGCGAGGACGGCAAGCTGGTCGACACCAATGACGATCGCCTCTACGCCGCGGCGCGGATCCAGGTTCCCGACGGCCATCACGTCTTCGCGCGCGGTGATACCGTCATATCGTTTTACACCGATAGCCTGGCGCGTCATCCGGGTGACTTTTATCACTCGAAGAAGATGCGGGTTCCGTTGGCGGCTCACGGCGGGGAGCACCTCATCGTGGTCCGCGCGATGGGCAAGCGCAACACACCCGAGGTCGAGCTGTGGTCGACGGATGCGGAGATCGTCTTCAACGCGGCCGACGTGACCAAGCCCGATCTCATCGTAGGGGACAGCAGTGAGCGACCCTTTGGCATCGCGGTGCTCAACATCACCGCTGAGGCGATCGCCGATGTGAGCGCGCGGGTCGTCGAGAGCGACCACTTCGAGGCCACCGAGATCCGCTTTCCTTCGCTGGCGCCTGACGCGACCACACAGCTCAGCTTTCTCTTGCGGCCGAAGGCACCGCCAGCCGAGGGCGTGCGCGAGCTGTCGGCCACCCTCCGGATCGACTCGCCCGAGCTCGATTGGGATTACGAAGAGGAGGTCATCGTTCCTGTGGTGCAGGCCGGCGCGCGCTACCGCCACACCAGGCGGAGCCAGGTCGACGCCTCGACGCAGTACCACGCCGTGGTGCCTCCGGTCGCCGTGGAGAACGGCAAGACGTACGGGCTGTTTCTCAGCCTGCACGGTGCGGGCGTCGAGGCGAAGGGGCAGGCTGCCTCCTACGGCCACATGGACTGGGCCTATGTGGTCGCGGCGACGAACCGCAGGCCGTTCGGTTTCGACTGGGAGGAGTGGGGAAGGCTCGACGCGGTCGAGGCGCTCGACACCGCGATCGCGAGCTACCCGATCGACCCCAACCGCGTGCACCTGACCGGTCATTCGATGGGGGGGCACGGCAGCTGGCACAACGGCGTGCACTTCGGTCATCGCTTCGGGGTGGTCGCGCCGAGCGCGGGTTGGATCGCCTTCGACCAATACGGGGGCGGACCGTTTCCCTCCGGCGTGATCGGGCGGGCCCGGGCCGCGAGCATGACGCTCGATTTCGTCGACAACTTCTCGAACAACGTCGTCTACATCATTCACGGCAGCGCCGACACGAACGTCCCCATCTCGCACGCCAAGCAGATGAACACCGTGCTGACGCCCATCGTGAGTGATCTGACTTTCCACACCGAGCCTGGAGCGGGCCACTGGTGGGACAACGATCCTGACGAGCCCGGAGCCGACTGCGTGGACTTTCAGCCAATGATCGACAAGGCCGAGGCCACGATCCTCGATCCCGTCCCGCTCGACTTCACCTTCACGACGCCGGGCTCCTGGGTCAGCTCGACGCGATCGTTCGCGACCGTGTCCTCGTGCGCCAGCCCCATGGACAACTGCAGCGTGAGCTCGGTCGCGACGGGGACCGACGTGGCGGTCACGACCAGCAACGTGCGCACGCTGTACATCGACGGCGACGCGCTCAAGTCCAAGCAGGTCGGCTCGCTCACCGTGGACGGCCAATCGCACGCGATCGTGGACGGCTCGATCCGCATCGGCCCCGAGGGCGGCAAGGTCCCCAGCCTTCACGGTCCGTTGAACCAGGTGTTTCACCGTCCCTTTTGTTTCGTGTGGTCCGACGACGGCCCCCCTGCCTACCGACACTACGCGGCGTGGCTCCTCTCCTGGTGGTCGGTGATCGGCAACGGGCACGGTTGCGGGCTTCCGCTCAGCGGGCTGACCGATGATCTGCGTGAGAACTACAACCTCGTGTTTCTCGGCGTGCCGCTCGACGCCGTCGACAAGGCCTCCGATCTCCCCATCGGCTGGACGGACGAGGCGATCACCGTCGGGGCCAAGAGCTTCAACCAGGCGGCGGTCGCCTTCGTCTATCCACGCGGCGAGCGTCTGTTCGGTTACTGGGCCGCAGCGGCGGGTCACGAGCACCTGATCTTCAGGTACACGCCGTTTTCTTCCCGAGCGGGGATGCCGGACTATCTCGTCTTCGATACCGACGGCGTGGCCGCTACCGGTTTCTTCGACGCGGACTGGAAGCTCGCGTCCGCTTACGCGGAGGGTCTCTGATCGGGCCCGACCACCTCAATCGAAGCAGGTATGGGTGACCCTGAGAGTCGAGTTCTTCAAGACGCTCGTGCCGATCGCCGGCGAGCGGTGACGACGATACCGCGCGCGATGCCAGCCTGGCGCACTCCGCGACGCACCTCGGTTCCTGCGTGGAGGGGGGAGCAAGGCCTGAGACGAGACGGCTCGGCAAATCGTTGAATTGGCGTTTTGTCAATGTCGAATTGGTGCCATCGAAAAGTGGGTGGCACGTGGGTTTTTGTTGTTTGGCGTTTGGCCAACCATGATACGTGGCGGCCACGAGCAAGCCGGAGTCGGACCCATGAGCGAGATATCGTCCACCGTTCCCCCGCCGAAACCACCCCAGGAGGGTGGGGGTAAGTTCTATGCTTGGCTTCGACTGGGACAGGTTCTTTCTCTCCTGTTCATCTTCCTGATCGGGATCCGGGGGCTTGGCACCGGTTTCAAAGGCCTGGGCAAGCCACTGCTCGACAGCCTGTTCTTGGTCACGGATAACCCCTTCGTCGGCTTGGCGGTCGGGATCCTCGCTACCACCTTGGTGCAGAGTTCCTCGGTAACCACCGCGATGATCGTTGGGCTCGTCGGCGCATCCGAGAACGCCCTGCCGGTGGAGAACGCCATTCCGATGATCATGGGCGCGAACATCGGAACCACCGTAACGAACACCATCGTGTCTCTCGGGCACGTGTCTCGACGGGACGAGTTTCAGCGCGCGTTTGAGGCGGCCACCTGCCACGACTTCTTCAACTTCATCACTGTGGCGGTGCTTCTGCCGCTGGAGCTGGCCACCGGTTTTCTGAGGCGTTCGTCGGAAGTTCTCGCCGCCTACGTTAGCGGCGGGAGCGGTCCGGGCAAGCTGCCGAACCCGATCAAGACCGTCACCAAGGGGGCCGTCGAACAGCTCCAGCACGGGATTGAGACGTTCAGCGGAAGCTCGAAGGCGCAGGCGATCATCCTGATCATCCTGTCGGCAATCATCATCTTCGGCGCGCTGTACATGATCGTGCGCACCCTGCGCCGCCTCGCCGCCACCCGCCTGCAGGTCTACATCACACGCTCCTTTGGCAAGAACGCCTACCTCGGCATCGTCGTCGGCATCGTGGTGACCGTGATGGTGCAGAGCAGCTCGATCACCACCTCGGTGATGGTGCCCTTGGCAGCGGCGGGGATCGTGACCTTGCGGCAGGTGTTTCCGGTCAATATCGGCGCGAACATCGGTACGACGGTCACGGCGATTTTGGCGTCGATGGCGGCGGCGGAAGCGGGCGGCGTTCAAATCGCCATCGTGCACCTCTTGTTCAATCTGTTGGGCACGCTCATGATCTACCCTTGGAAAAAGACCCGCGAGATCCCGCTTCGTATGGCCGAGTGGTTGGCGGCCATTGCGACAAATAACAAGAAGGCCGCACTCGTGTACGTGATTGCGCTATTTTACGGACTACCCGCCCTGTTAATCCTCATCAGCAAATCGGTCTGACATGTTCAAAGAACTCCTATCCATCTTCACCGCCACCGACCCCCTACCAGGGGCTACGGAAAATTTTTACAAGATGCTCGAGCTCGCCCAGGAGATGATCCTGGAAGCGAGCGCGGTCTATTGGGGGAAGGAGCAATCGCCGGAAGAGCGCACCGCGCTGTACAAGAAGGACGTCGAGGTGAACAAGCTCGAGCGCCGGGTGCGCAAGCAGATCATCGCGCACCTCACGGGCCCTCAGGACCATGCCGTCACCTACGCCTTGTTGATCATGAGTTTGATCAAGGACGCCGAGCGACTCGGCGACTACGCGAAGAATCTTCTCGAGGTGAGGGAGATGCATGGCAAGGATCTCCCGGACGATGAGCGGGTCGGTGAGCTTCGGGAAATTCGCCAGAGTGTCGAGACGCTCGCTAGCGAGACGCGCCAAGTCTTCGAGACGAGTGACGAGGAGCGGGCGACCGAGCTGACCATCGAGGGGCGCATCGTGGCGAAGCGCTGCGATGACCTGATTCGCCGGATCGCCGGGGCGGATTACGATGGTGCTACGGCGGTCGCCCTGACCTTGGGGGCGAGGTTCTACAAGCGCATCGATTCGCACCTGCTCAACTTGCTCAGCGGCGTCATCATGCCGCTCCACAAGCTGGACTACTTCGACGAGAAGGCGCTGCAGGCCGACAGCTGAGCGCCAGAATTTTGCCCCACCACAACGCGTCCATGGGCGCGGCTTGATCCAGGTGACGAAACCGTCTCCGAACCATATTTCGCATACTTACGATGTGGTTCTATGTAGGCAATAGTGGCATACGCCTTGCTTGTAGGACTCGCCAGAGCACAGAGAGGACATGCCATGAAGAGTTTCGTTCGTTCGTTGAGTTTTGCCGTTGCCGTTTCTGCCGCCGTGATCGGCGTCGGTTGCACCGCTGACCTGGGTCAAGACCAGGGCAATCAGACCGACAATCAACGCACCGGCGCGTTCGAGGTCTTCGAGGGCCAGAACGGTCAATATTACTTTCGACTGCGAGCGGCCAACGGCGAGATCGTATTGGCCTCGGAGGGCTACGTCAGCAAACAAGGCGCGGACACCGGTGTCGAGTCTGTCAAGGCGCACGCGGTCATCGCGAACAACTTCGAACAGCGTGACTCGGCCGACGGTCAGTTTTACTTCGTTCTCAAGGCCGACAACGGCGAGATCATCGGGACGAGCGAGACCTACGTGTCGACATCGAATGCCAAGCGGGGCGCCGAGACGGTACGGCAGATTGTCGCCAAAATCCTTCGCGCGGAGGCAGCGGCCACGGGCGGGGCGCACTTTGACATTTTCGTCGGTGCGGACGACCAGTATTACTTTCATCTGCAGGCCGCCAACGGCGAGATCGTGCTTCAGAGCGAGGGCTACGTGAGTGAGCAAGGTGCGCGCAGCGGCGTGGCTTCGGTTCGGACGCACGGCAAGCTCGCGGAGAACTTCACCATCGCCGAGTCAGCGGACGAGCAGTTTTACTTCGTGCTCAAAGCGAACAACGGCGAGACCATTGGCGTCAGCGAGACTTACGTCTCCAAATCGAACGCCGAGCGCGGGGTCGAAGGCGTCGTACAATTGCTCGTGAGCGAGCGGGTCGCTGAGGCGGGTGAGGCCTTCGAGAACGAAGAGGATGCGACCGTGGCTGTCGCGCAGCAAAGTGCGGCCGAGTAGGACCATGGCCGTGATAGGCTGGCCGCCGTGCGAGCGAAGCTGACACGAGACGAGCACGGGATCTTCCACATCGCAGCGGCCGAGGAAATCGACCGCGCCTGGGGGCTGGGCTACGCTCACGCTACCGATCGGGCATTGCAGCTGTTGTTCATGCGCTTGTTGGGCCGCGGCGAGCTGGGCAAGTACCTGGACAGCAGCGACGCATCGCTCGAGATCGATACGTTCTTTCGGCGAATGAATTGGGCCGGCGAACCCGATGAGGTCGCCGAGCTGAGCGATCGAGCGCGCGCGGTGTGTTTGGCCTACGCAGAGGGGATCAACGCTGGGCTGGCCGGCAAGGTGCCCTGGGAGCTGAAATTTGCTGGCTACAAGAAGCTCGAACCGTGGACTATCGAGGACGGCTTTCTTCTGGCTCGCATGACGAGCTATCTCACGCTCGCGCAATCGCAGGGCGAAATGGAGCGACTGCTCGTGCAGATGGTGCAAGCCGGCGTGAAGCGGCCGCTCCTGGACGAGCTGTTTCCCGGTCAGCTGGATGACTTGGACGAGGGGCTCGTTCGGCAAGTGACACTGGTCGAGCGAATCGTACCGGAGAGCGTCAAGTGGGCCACGGGCGGTGCGCGGATGATGGCCTCGAACAACTGGGTGATCGGTCCGGAGCGCAGCGAGAGTGGGAAGGCGATGCTCGCCAACGACCCTCACCTCGAGGTCAATCGCCTCCCGGCCGTTTGGTACGAGGTCGTGATCGAGGGGGGAGACCGCTGGGCGATCGCGGCGACCATGCCCGGGATCCCTGGCCTCGTGACGGCCCGCACGCCGGACCTTGCCTGGGGACCGACCTACGCCTTCATGGACGCCATCGATTCCTGGGTCGAGCACTGCAAGGACGGGCAGTTTCGGCGAGGCGAAAACTGGGAGTCGTTCGATCTGCGGCAGGAGACGATCGAGCGCAAAGGAAAGCAGCCGGTCGTCGTGACCTTTTACGAGAACATGCACGGGGTGCTCGAGGGGGATCCGAGTTCCGTTGAGGAGCAGCATTTGCTGTGCACGCGGTGGGCCGGAAGCTCCATGGGCGCTCTCTCCTTCAACGCCATGATCCAGATGTGGGACGCGACCGACGTCGTGAGCGGCATGGAGGTGATCCGCGAGCTCGAGGGGGCTTTCAGTTGGGTATTGGCCGATGCCGACGGCAACATTGGCTTTCAGATGTCGGGCCTGATGCCGGCCCGCAAGGACGGCTGGCTGGGCTTTACCCCTATGCCGGGTTGGATCGAGGACAACGACTGGCGAGGCGTCATGCCGAGCGCCGAGCTGCCGAGCTGCTTGAATCCGGAGGCCGGTTTTTTCGCCACCGCGAATCAAGATCTGAACGCCTACGGAGTTGCCCGTCCGATCACCGTTCACCAAGGTCCGTATCGTGCGGATCGGATCGCCGAGATCATTCGCGAGAAAAAGAAGCTCTCGCGCGAGGACATGGCCGCCATTCAGCTCGACATGCGGTCAGCCCAAGCGCCGCTCTTCATGGAGGTTCTTCGCCCGCTACTGCCCGATACGCATCAAGGGAAGCTGCTCGCCGAGTGGGACTACGGCTACGAGCTGTCGAGTCGCGGGGCCTTCCTGTTCGAGCGGGTATACGAAGAGATCTTGCGCAGCGTCTTCGGTCCGCACCTCGGTGAGGAGGTCTTGTCCTTTCTCTGGGGCGGAACGGGCATGTTCGCCGATTTTTTCATCAACTTCGATCGCGTGCTGTTGTCTGACGAGTCGAGCTGGTTCATGAAGGATCGTGCCACCCTGTACCGGGAAGCCGCGGACCGCGCGCTGCAGATCGAGCCGCGACCGTGGGGTCAGGGGCGAGAACTCGTGCTTTCGCACATTCTGTTCGGCGGGAAGCTGCCAGCTTGGATGGGCTTCGACCGTGGTCCTATACAACTCGCTGGCGGACGGGCCACTCCTCATCAGGGGCAGCTGTATCGGTCGGGCGATCGCGCCACGAGCTTCGCGCCATCCATACGCTTCTTGACCGATTTTGCGGAAGATGCGGCTCACACGCGTCTCATGGGCGGTGTGAGTGATCGGCGCTTCTCGAAGCTTTACTGCAACGAGCTCGGTCCATGGCTGGCGGGAACCTACAAGAAGCTCCAGCCCTGATGTCCCGTCGTTTGCGTTTGTTCGCGGTCCTCGTCGCCTTCGTCAGTTGCGGGTGCCCCGCCGACCCTCCGCCGCCCGGGCCGCTTGCCGCGAGCGCGTCGGCCGGCCGGGTTCGGTATCTCGACGTGCGTACGCGGCACGAGTTTCGCGGTGGCCACATTCCTACCGCGAAGAACATTCCGGTGGACGAACTGGCAGGACGAATCGGTGATATTCGCGATTGGCGGGACCACGAGGTCGCGACCGTGTGCCAGGTCGGTGCGCGATCGGCGCGCGCCGCGAAGATCTTGCGCGCGCGTGGGTTTACGCACGTGCGCAACCTCGATGGCGGCATGGCCGCATGGACGGGCGATCTCAATGGTCAGCGCCTCGATCGGATCGACGCGGCAGCTTACCGGGCCGGCTATCTTCTCGGCGCGGTCTTGGTCCGAGTGGTCAAACCCGAAGGTCGATTGCGGGCGCCGGGCCTGCTCGTACGCACCGTGTTTCCCGGGGGGCCGGTCGCGAAGGTCTTGCGGGCCGGGGACTTCATCACGAAGGTCGCTGGCGAGGCCCTGACGACCGAGCGCGTGCGTTCTGTGCGCTACCGGGACATCTTTCCTCTCGGCGAGAAGGTGCGGGTGACGGTGCAGCGGGCCGGCACTTCTCGGACGATGACGCTCATCATGCGCGAGCCGACGCGGCCGGCGGGCGAATCGATGCCAATGGGTCCCTTGCCCGCCGACCTCCTACGGGCCACCTCGGTGTCGGAGATGTCGGCGGTCGTCGAGGCGGGCGCCCTCGACCGCGCAGCGTGGGCCCCTACGGTTCTCCCTGCGGTAGCACGGGTGCACCGCGATCTGCTCAAGGGATTCGGTACCTGGCCCGACGCGGCTGCCATCCCGGTGGCGTCGGATGTGCTCGCGCAGGCCCGCCTCGCGCTTGATCGCGCGGTACGCTCGTTCCAGGTGGAGTTTGCCGACCGTGGGCTCGACGACGGTGCCCGCACGGGTACCCGGGACGAATTGATGGTCCGACTACAACGCTTCGCCGTCCGGGCCCAGGCCGCCCTCAGGAGCGGCCGTCCAACACCAGCCGTCGCCGCGGCTCGGGTGGCTGAAAGCATCCTCCTGCACGATCTCGAAGAGCAGGCCGTGTCGGTGACGGAGCACGCGCGTCGCTGGCGGGCCACCGATTGGGCTGAACCGCTCGCCCTCAGCTACCGAGGGCTCGCCCTCATCGCGGATGTGTCGCGCCGCTCATCATGGGGCGAAGCGACGCGTCGTGCTCCTCGCGTGGAAGGCGACGTGCTCGCGTGGCGTGAGACGCCGGTCGGCCCGGTTGTGATCGGTGGCCCCAAGGCCAATCGTTACCGGGGCCAGTTTGCGGCGATCATCGACCTTGGTGGGAACGACGAGTACGCAGACATTCCTGTGGGGGGGCCGGCTCTGTTGGTGGATCTCGCCGGTGACGACCTGTACCGCCTCGCCGCCCCCTCCGGTGCGGTCGGGGGTGTGCAACTCTGGTTCGACAAGTCTGGCGATGACCGGTACGAGACGACGACCTTTGGTCTCGGAGGTGCTTTTCACGGTGTGCAGATCCTTCTGGACCAGTCGGGGAACGACGCCTACGCGGCGCGGTCCTTGTCGCTGGGGGCAGCGATTTTCGGGGTTGGGATCTTGATCGACGGCGCAGGCAACGACCGTTATCGAGCCGTGCGCGGGGCCATGGGTTTCGGTGGGCCTCACGGTTTTGGCGCTTTGATCGACCATGCGGGCGACGACGTTTACGAGGCCGTGTCCGTGGCCAAGACATCGATCAAGCTCCTCCATCCGCGCGCGAGCATGATGCAGGGCTGCGGAATGGGGATTAGGCAGCTGTCCTTTGGCGGTTTGGGCATGCTCATCGATTCTGCCGGTGACGACCGGTACGAAGCGAAGGAGTATGCTCAGGGCGTGGGCTATGTCGGCGGCCTGGGTGTCCTGTTGGATCGCAAAGGGAACGACCGTTATCGGGGGGAGAAGTTCGTGCAGGCTTCCGGTGTGCATGCCGGTGTCGGCGTGCTTCGCGATGTGACGGGGGACGACGAGTACGTCCTGACGCGACTGCAGGGGCAGGCGATGGCGTGGGACCTCGGAATCGCTTTGCTCGAGGACGGTGGCGGGCGGGACTCTTTTCGCGCCCCCGAACGGGCGCAGGCTTTTGCGGCCAACAACGGCATTGCGGTGATGCGTCTCGGCGGAGCCAATCCCCGGCTGCTCTGCGAGCAGGAGGCCACCTGTCGGGGGCATGCGGGTTCCAACGATTACGCAGGGGGCCGCGGCGCGAAGAGCATCGCCATCGTCACGCTCGCTTCGCCGTAGGCCCGGACCGAGCACTTTCTTGGGCCCTGCGCCGCCACTTCAGGCCCTCGATGGCCTCCCGCGATGGGGTGAGACGGCTGTTTTGGGCATGCCTCATGCCCGGCGAGATGCCCGCCAGTGCCCCAAAACGTCATCATCGACCCCAAAACGGCGGGTTTCTATGCCCCCAAAGGGTCAGTTTTACGATAATTTGCGCGCAAGTGGAGAAAGTGGGCTACAGAAGAACCAAGAATCGAGCGGAAGCGCTTCCATCGAGGATCCTCTGAGCAATCAATGACACAACAGGAACCCGCCGGGACGGCCAAATCGCGCAAGAGTGCGACTGGCTCTAATCTCCCTGATAACGGTCTGAGGACGGACGCCGCCGAAACGATTCGGGGGGATGCCGAGGGGGCCGGCTATTTGACCGTCGAGGATGTGCACATCGCGGATTCGAAGACGCGCTTCACGGCTGTCAGCAAGAGCATTGACGCTGAAGAGGGGGTCGGTAGCCCCGAGTCCCCTGCGAGCCGCGGGACCCGCCCTGTGGCCAAAGCAGGAGAAATCAATACCCGCTCCACGGATCCTGTTCGCATCTACCTTCGCAAGATGGGGAGCATGACCTTGCTCACTCGAGAAGGCGAAGTTGAACTATGTAAGCGCATCGAGGCCGGCGAGATGCGCGTCGCTGCAGCCGCCTCCAAGTCGCCCATCGCCGTGAGGGCGGTCATCGCTCTTGGCGAAAAGCTTCGTAAACACGAGGTGCGGGTCAAGGATCTGATGCGCGCCGATGAGACCGACGATCAGGAATTCGACGAGGACGAATCGGATCGCCAAATGCTTCGTGGCATCGATCGCATCAAGCGAGCGGAGCAAAAGAAGATCAAGCTGCTCGCCGAGTACAAGGAGACCAAGGTCAAGGCGCGCCGCGAGGGGATCTCCGCCGACTTGAAATCGCGCACCAAGAAGATGGCGGGCATGATCGAAGGATTGCGTCTCAACAAGAAGACGCAAGACACGTTTGTCGCTGCCCTCAGGCAGGCGACGAGGCGAGCGGACGACATCACGCGGAAAACTCGCGCCTACGAGCGAACGAGTGGTTTCGATCTCGACGGCATCAGCGAGCGCATTGCCGTGGCCAAGGGTAATCGCCAAGCGGAATCGAGGCTCGCAAAGAAGCTTGGGGTTGGCCGCGGCGAGCTTAGCGACGTCGAGGCGGCCGCGAAACGCGCCGTCAAGAGGCTCGGCGAATTCGAAGAAGAGTTTGGGTGTGACATTCCCTCACTGCGGGTGACGCACAAGGAAGTCGTGGCAGGCAACCGCTTGGCCGAGCAAGCGAAGGCCAGGCTGGTGGAGGCCAATCTTCGGCTCGTGGTGTCGATCGCGAAAAAGTACACCAATCGCGGCTTGCAGTTCCTCGACCTCATCCAAGAGGGCAACCTCGGGCTGATGAAAGCGGTCGACAAGTTCGAGTACCAGCGCGGCTACAAGTTCTCCACCTACGCCACGTGGTGGGTCAGGCAGGCCATTACCCGCGCGGTTGCCGATCAAGCACGTACCATCCGCGTGCCGGTACACATGATCGAGGCGATCAACAAGGTCGTCCGGACCTCGCGTTACTTGGTGCATGAACACGGCCGCGAGCCCACGCCCGAGGAAATCGCCGTGGCGATGCATTTGCCGCTGGAAAAAGTGCGCAAGGTTCTCAAGATCGCCAAGGAGCCCATCTCTCTAGAGACGCCGATCGGCGCAGAAGGTGATTCTCACTTGGGCGACTTCATCGAGGACAAGACGATGCCTTCGCCAGCCGAAGCGGCGGTCAACGCTGACTTGGCCGAGCAAACCCGCAACGTGCTCAAGACGCTCACGGCCCGCGAGGAAAAGGTTGTGCGTATGCGGTTTGGCATCGGCGAAAAAAGCGAGCATACCCTCGAAGAGGTCGGGCAGGTTTTCAACGTCACCCGCGAACGCATCCGCCAGATCGAGGCCAAGGCCTTGGCCAAGCTGCGGCACGGCCGTCGCTCGCGGAAGCTCGAGACGTTTCGGGGAGGCTCTGCGGGCGACGCTGGGCTAAAGCCTCCTTCTAAGCTGAGCTGAGGCCGTTGTCGGCCTAGCTTGTGGATTTCGGGATTGGACGGCGATACCTGCGCCAACGAGGTCGGGGGGTTGGAGTCGCACTGGAGCGACCCCGAGCGATGATGGACCGGGGAATGGGTAGGCTCTTTTGAAATCTTTTGCTTCGCTCGACTTGATCGAGCCCCTAAAACGAGCGGTTTCCGCCGAGAACTACGAGACCCTGACTCCGATTCAGGCGCAGGCGATCCCGCCGTTGCTCGAGAGGCGAGACGTACTGGGTTGTGCTCAGACCGGCACCGGTAAGACGGCGGCCTTTCTGCTCCCCATTCTGCACCATCTCGCAAACGAAGAAATCGTTGGCAAGCCCTTCATTCGAGCGTTGATTCTGACGCCGACACGCGAGCTGGCAGCCCAGATAGGCGAGAGCTTCGAGGCCTACGGACAGTTTCTCGACTTGCGGCATCTGGTCGTATTTGGGGGCGTCAGTCAGCGTCCGCAGGTGGCGGCACTTCGGCGCGGCATCGACCTGATGGTGGCTACGCCTGGCCGTTTGCTCGATCTGCACGGTCAGGGCTTCATTCACTTCGACGACGTGGATTTCTTCGTCCTCGACGAAGCGGACCGCATGCTCGACATGGGCTTCATTCGAGATATCCGCCGAATATTGGAGATGCTTCCCCAAAAGCGGCAAAACCTCTTGTTCTCGGCGACCATGCCAGAGTCGATCGTGAAGCTGGCGAGCGCGTTCTTGACCGAGCCGGTGAGGGTGGAGGTCGATCGTCAATCGACGACCGTCGAGCAAATCATCCAACGCGTGATGTTCGTTGCCCGAGCCGACAAGAAGCGCCTGCTTCGCCACTTGTTGGGCGATGCCGACGTCGAGAGCGCCATCGTATTTACGCGCACGAAACACGGGGCCAATCGCGTCACCAAGGATCTAAAGAAGGCGGGAGTCGAGGCTGCTGCGATTCACGGCAACAAGAGCCAAGGCGCACGCTTGCGAGCGCTAGCGGGTTTCAAAGCAGGGGAGGTTCGGATCTTGGTCGCGACGGACATCGCGTCTCGCGGCATTGACGTGGAAGGGGTGAGTCACGTGTTCAATTACGACTTGCCCAATATCTCGGAGAGCTACGTGCATCGCATTGGTCGCACCGGCCGAGCCGGTCGCGAGGGCATTGCGATCGCTTTTTGTGACGAAAGTGAGTCGGAGTATCTTCACGACATACAGAAGCTCATAGGAAAATCTCTCGACGTGGATCTCGACCACGAATGGCACTGTCCTGAAGCGGTCCCGGTGCCTCGGCAAGGCAGGAACTCCGGAGCGGGTGGAAGCCGTCGACCTCCCGGTCGGCCGCAGTCGGGTGCATCGCGATCGCGAACCGAGTCCTCGCGGCGTAATGCGGACCGCTCCGGTGGCTCCTCTCGACCTCGATGGCGAGGGCGTGGCGGAAGCGGCCGTGGGTAGAAGCGGCCGTGGGTAGGGCCGTGGTCTCACGCTGACCCTGCTCGCATGAATCAGCGTCGCGCGTGTCAGTCTTCCCAGACGACCTTGTCGCCGGCGGCGTACCACCGGTCCAACTGTGCGGCGTATTGGTCTTCGATGGCCCCGCGCTTGAGCTTCATGGTTGGCGTGAGGTGGCCAGCCTCGATCGACCAGCGGTCCTTGACCACGACCAGAAAACCGATTTTTTCGAACTCTTCGATCTGACTGTTGGCTTCCGCAAGCAAACGCTCGAGCGCCGTGTGCACCCGCGCTTTCTCGTCGGGGTCGCTCATTTTCGGCACCAGATCTTCGGCGAGCTGGATGACCCCGTGTGTCAGTGCTTGGCCCGATCCGGCGATCAATGAAAGCTCGACGTGGGTATCGTTGTTGAGGATGTTCTCAATCGGTGCCGGGGCGACGTATTTTCCCTTGCTGGTCTTGAACAGCTCTTTGATCCGACCGGTGATCCGCAGTCGCCCATCAGAATCGATGTCACCGCGATCGCCAGTCTTGAGGAAGCCGTCCTCGGTGAACGCTTCGGTGCTGAGCTCGGGCTGCTTGTAATAACCGAGCATGTTGCCCGGGCCCTTGACGAGGATTTCGCCTGCCTCGGAGATCTTGCACTGCACGGAGGGGTAGGGGTGGCCGATGTAACCGGCGCGACCTTTGCCCGGCATGGTCAGATGGGAGAAATTGAAGTTTTCGCTCATGCCGTAGCCCTCGAGCAGTTCGAGGCCGAGGTTGCGGTACCAGGTGATGAGTTCAGCCGGGATGGGAGCCGAGCCACTGCCGGCGAAACGCACGTTGTCGAGCCCGAGCTTCGTCAGAATTTTCTTCTTTACGATCCCTGAGAGGATCGGGATCTTGAGCAAGAAATCGAGCTTCTTGGGCGTCATGTTCTTGAACACGCCAAGCTGGAACTTCAGCCACAAGCGGGGAACCGACACGAAGAGCGTGGGGCGGGCGCGATTGAGATCCGCCACGAACGTGTCGAGACTCTCCGCGAAGAAGATGTGTTCGCCCGCGTAAAGAGAGACACATTCGGAAATCCATCGATCCATACCGTGCGCGAGCGGCAGGTAGGACAACCCGCGGTCGTTCTCGTCGACACCCAAAATGGCGACGAGGCTCTTGGTCGGCGCGGAGATCGTACGGAAGGAGTGCAGCACGCCTTTTGGTTTGCCAGTGCTCCCCGAGGTGTAGATGATCAAAGCGTGGTCGTCGGCGTCTCGTACCGGCTCCCCCTCGATCGGCTCGCATGTGGCGGTGATCGAATCCCAGGTGGGATACTCGGTCTGGGGGGCCAACGGGAAGGAGATGCAGTCGAGATCGGCTGGTACGCCCTTCTTGGCCTCGTCCCAGGTGTCGAGCTTGCCCACGAACAGCAATTCCGAGTCGCTATGCTCGAGAATGTACGCCACGGTCTCAGACTGCAGGGTGGGGTACAGCGCAACGGACACGTGGCCGGTCATCCAGATGGCGAGGTCGGCCATGATGAAGTGCGCGCAGTTCTTGCTGATGATCGCGATCTTGCTGCCAGCGGGCAGACTGAGACCGGCGATGTGGGTCGCCATGCGTTTGGCCTGGTCGAGCACTTCCGCGAAGGTGTAATCGAGCACGCCGGAGCCCGTCGGTTGGGTGAGGTAGACCGCTGTAGGGCGTCTCGTGCAGTGGTCGTAGAAGCGCTGGAGCAAGAGTTCGTCGTCGCGAAGTTCAGTCATGGATCATTCTCCGATGGGCAGACGCTTCTGCTTATCCGACATTCTGCGACCGATGAAGCGGTTTTTTTTGCGATCGCGTCGCGGTCGCCTCGGCGGAAGCTCGTTTGGTGCTGCAGGAGCCGCTACCGTTCGAGCCCATCGGCGCGGTCAGGGTTTCTTGGGGCTGCGCTTTTTTCGCTTGGCCCGTTTGGGAGCGGCGGTCTTGTCGGCGGCCCCTTTAGCGGCTCCCTTGTTCGTCCGCTTCTTGGGTCCTTTTCCTGGGCGCTTCTTGGGTCCCTTGCCTGGGCGCTTCGTACCAGGGCTGGCCCCCGTGTGTCCCTGCTTCGCGCGACGTGGACGGGCCGCGGGGTGCTTCTTGGTCCGCGAGTGCTCGCTGTCTTTGTCGTGGGTTGGCCGCTCTGCAGGAGCTTCTTCTTTGATCAGTTCGAGGGTTGCGCCTCGGCTCTTGGCGAGCAGAGCCATCGCGGCGGCGGCGATTTCCTCAACCTGAAGGCCCGACTCCTTTGCGGCTTGCTGCACCCAGCCCTGAGCCTCTTGCAGGTCGCCGCTCAAGACCTCACGGAGCTCATCGATCAGCATGGTCTGCTTATGCCGAGCGATCGTCGCATCGGAGGGCACGGTCATCGGGTGGATCTCGACGCGCAGTTTGTTTTCGAAGAATCGAAACTGGCGCCGCTCGCGAGGCGTGAGGAAGGAAATGGCGGCGCCCTTGCGTCCGGCACGACCCGTTCGGCCGATGCGGTGAACATAGGTTTCGACATCGTGTGGGAGGTCGAGGTTGATCACGTGGCTGATGTGATCGACGTCGAGCCCGCGGGCCGCAACATCCGTGGCGATGACAATGTCGAGGCCGCGCGCGCGAAATCGACCGAGAACGTGTTCACGGGCTGATTGTGTCAGGTTGCCGTGCAAGGCGTCGACGGCCAGGCCTTCTCTTGCGAGGGTGTCGGCGGTCTCGGCGCAGCCCAACCGCGTGCGGGCGAACACGAGCGTTGGCCCGGTGACCGTTCCCAGAAGCACCCGTCGCAGGGCTTCGAGCTTCCTGTGTTGGGGCACGATGATGCCGAACTGCTCGATGTGATCAACGGAAAGTGCCTCCCGCTCGACCTGGACGTTAATGGGCTCGTGCAGGTGCTCGTTCGCCACGCGCCGAATGACCGGTGGCATGGTGGCAGAGAAGAGCATGACCTGACGTGGCGTCGGGACGGCATCGAGCACCTTGCGCACGTCCTCGATGAAGCCCATGCGAAGCATCTCGTCAGCCTCGTCGAGGACCACCGCCTCGATTTTGTCGAGCTTGAGGGTGCCCCGGTCCATATGATCGATGACCCGCCCCGGTGTTCCCACCACGATGGCCGATCCACTGCGCAGGGCTTTGATCTGCGGAGGGTAGGGCGACCCACCATAAATCGTGGCGATTCGAACGCCCGGAAGCTTGCGAGCGTAGGTCCGTATCGCTTCGCTGACCTGAAGCGCGAGCTCGCGCGTGGGGCACAGCACGATCGCCCGCGTGCCCTTTTCCCGATCTCGCACCCGCTGTAGCAGAGGCAATCCAAAGGCCGCCGTCTTGCCCGAACCTGTGCGCGCCCGCCCAATCACGTCCTTGCCAGAGACGAGAGCCGGTATCGCTTGGGCCTGGATCGGGGTGGCATACTGGAAGCCCAACTCGTCGATCGCGTTGAGAATACGTTCGTCGAGTTCGAATTGTGAGAATGGGGTTTGGTCGGACATGGGGTCTCGTGAGGAGGGCTCATAGAGCGGTTGTCGCAAAAGCGCCAGCTGCGGCGACAAAGTGATGGCGTCCATGAGCACGATTTCGCCCCGCCCCGGCCGTCCAGCGGCAAAGTTGGCGACGGGCTGCCCCAGCCCATGAGACCGCGTTGCCATTTGGAAGGTCTGCGGCTAGCCTCCCCGGTGCGCACGAGTGGCGGAACTGGTAGACGCGCCGGATTTAGGTTCCGGTATGGAGACATGTGGAGGTTCAAGTCCTCTCTCGTGCACCAAATGGAGCGACACGGTCAACCGCTGGGTGATCGGTTGGCCTCCGGGTGGCGCGCTCTGGTTTGGCCTTCGCCTGCTCGATCAGATACCGTAGGCCCATGAACCGTTTCGCGAAGTGGGCTTTTGGTGGACTCGTCGCGGTCTGCCTTGGTGCATGTGGGCCTGGGACAACCCAATTGAAGGTCGCGAAGACCTGTGATGGTGGCAACTTGAAGGAATGCAAGTCCCGCTGTGACAGTGGCGAGCCGAGGGCTTGTTATCGTCTCGGTTGGTTCTTCGAGCAGGGGCAAGCTCGACCGAAGAACGCGAAACAGGCGGTGAAGCTGTACAAGCAGGCTTGCGATGCCAAGATGGCGATTGCGTGCCGTGCGCTTGCGATCGTGTACAAGCGGGGCGAAATCGCGCCGAAGAGTCGCAAGAACTACGTCTACTACAGCGACCGCGCGTGTCGTCTCGGACTTACGCTCGCCTGTCCGACGGCTGCCGAGTTGCGCGCTGCAGCACGCGCGAAAGCGAAAGCCAGCGGTCGCTCGGGCGGCGCGAAGGCTTCGGGATCCATCAGCATTTCGGTTGGCGGCGACAAGTGAGCCATCCCTCAGTAGGCGCTCCGTCCTGGCGCGCTTTGGCGCTCAATGCCTGAGTGGGATGCCGACGTAGCGGTGTCGGTTACCGCGGCGGACCTTGAGAAGGACCGTGTCCCGGCTCTTTGCTTTAGCGACCGCCGATTTGAGTGCGGCCACGTTCGTGACGCTCTTTCCGTCGATTTCGACGATGACGTCGCCACGTTCGATACCGTTGTGAGGCCTGTTCAGACCGATGACCCGCACGCCGCCATCGGGATGATCCGCGATCTGTAGGCCCAGCATCTTGCCGTTCTTGAGTTTTCGCGCGGCGGGCGTGCCCTGAGGGCTCCGCTCGCGTTCCTCGAGTTTGTCCAACTTGGCTCGAAGCGTGAGGCGTTTACCTTTCCGAAGCACGTGGACGTCGATGGTGGATCCGGGGGCGTAACGAGCGACGTTGCGCGGGAGCTGGGTCGCGCGATCGATGGCGACATCCCCAACGCCAACGATCACGTCACCTGCGCGTAGTCCGGCACGTCCCGCGGCGCTGTTCGGTGCGATCTCGCTGACCAAGGCGCCGTTCGGGCGATCGAGCCCCATGGCGCGAGCGATCTCTTCGGTGACGGGTTGAAAGAGAAGGCCCAGCTTTCCCCGCTCGACGAAGCCCTTGTTCCGTAGCTGAGCCATGACGTCCTTGAGGGTGCGAACGGGGATGGCGAAGCCAATACCGTCGGCGCCAGCGCGGATCGCGGTGTTGATTCCGACGACGCGGCCCCGCAGATCGAACAGGGGGCCCCCGCTGTTGCCGGGGTTGATGGAGGCATCGGTCTGAATGAAGTCATCGTACGGACCGGCTCCGATACTGCGCGCCTTGGCGCTCACGATACCCATCGTGACCGTGTGGCCCAGACCGAAGGGGTTTCCGACGGCGACGACGTGTTCGCCGACGCGTAGGACTTCGCTGTTACCCAGTGGAACGGCCGGAAAACGCGCGTTGCCTTTGGTTTGGAGCTTCAACAGGGCCAAGTCGAGCTTCGCGTCTCGTCCCACCACTCGCGCGGTGAAGCGACGGTTGTCTCGGAGCCGCACTTTCACCTCATCGACGTTGTGAACGACGTGTTCGTTGGTCACGACGTACCCCGTTGGGTCGACGATGAAGCCCGTGCCGGCCCCGTGTTGTGGCGGACCGAAGCGCTTGGGCATCCCCTCTCGCGGCTGAAAGAAGTCGAAGAATGGGCGGTTTGGTGCGGAGCGGTGACGCGCTTGCCGGTGGATCGTCGTGATGTTCACGACCGCAGGGGCGACCTGCGCGACGAGATCGGCCACGGACGACGCGTTGGGGATGACCGCCCGTACGGGCAGGATGTCATCACTGCTTCCGACTCGGGCTGTTGCCGCGGCTGCGCACTTGGCGGTGTTGTTGCACGCAGAACTCTGGGTATGACCCGAGCCGCATGCGCCGAGCAGAAGCGGAAGAGCGAGGGCGACGGCGCCGAGGGTGGGCTGATTGAAGCGTACGCGCGAAAAGCTCGGTATCACGAAGGAACTCCTTGGCATGAGAAAGCGGGTGGGCACGTTGCGTATCACCCTCCACTTCATCAACACGTCAAGCTATCACTTCATTCCCCCCTGGACCATCGAGGAGCAAGGCTTCGCCGCCGGGGGTGGGCGTGTCATTGGCGACAGCAGGCACTCGTCCAGGTGGCCCCCATGTCGCGTGGCACGCAGCCGGCGGCCGCGACGGTGCTCTTACGCGAGGGATATGTCTTGCCCCCCCGGAAGATGTACGAGGCCGGGGTAGCGGGCCAATGGCGTTTGCAATCCTGGTCGTGATGGGCGGTTCTCGAACGGGTGAAGGTGGGTTGGCTACTCACGGGAGCTTCGCTCGTGGCTGCACCCTCTGGTGGCGGCGAGCCCTGAGGCGCCGTCGGCGGTCTTGCGCGGCGCCAGGTGTTCGGTGGCGAAGCGGCGGTCCGATTCCCGCCATCGATACGGCAGGCCCCGTCCCGAAAAGAATATCCTGGCTCGCACCGAACATCTCCTCGCACGCGGACGCAGATCCCGTCCTTCGCTTCGCTGTTGGCTGGGCACACGAGCGGCCTGACGGTCTGCGCGCATCGTACGCCGATCGAGGCGCTGAACTCGTCGGGCTTGTATCGATTTCGGAGCATCGTGCGCATCCACTTGGGGAAGCGTCGGCTCCAGCTACCGCCACGGTAAACATAATGCCGGTAGCGGCTGAGGGCCTCGTCTCGAGGGGGTGAGGGGTAGGGATGAAACTGCGAACTGGTCCACTCCCAGACGTTACCCGTCATGTCGTACAAGCCAAAGGCGCCCGCTTCAAAGCTGCCACCGACACAACTACCGGGGTTGTCGTAGCAACAGTTGGTCTTGGTCGGCAGCTCTTCGCCCCAAGAGTAGGTGCGTCGATCGCCGCCGGTCGCCGCGTATTCCCATTCGCGTTCGGTGGGCAGCCGCTTGCCCGCCCAGCGGCAGTAGCTGTCGGCGTGCATCAAGTCGATGCAGTTGGCGGGGTACTTGTCCCGATCGGTCGCGCCCTTGAGTTGCAATTTGACGTTGCAGTACATGTGGTCCAAGCGCGGCACCTTGCACGAGCCGGCTTTCACGCACTTCATGAAGGCGCCGTGCGTGACCTCGTACTTGTCGAGAAAGAAGCTGGCGACGATGGCCTCGTGCGCTGGCTTTTCATCGGGGTTTCCACGGAGGTTTGGCGCCCCCATCAGGAAGATCCCCGCGGGAATGTACGCCATGCCTTCAGGAACTGGCACCGACTTGTCCTTTTCGGCCGAGTTGAGTGGAGCGGCGCTCGCCTCGGCTGTCGGTACGATCGGTGCAGCGTTCGTGTTGGCGGCCGAGTTTGCCGCCGGAGCAGACGAGACAGACGACTCCTCTGCGCTGCACCCAAGGAGTCCGAAGAGCAAGCTTCCGACCAGGCCGACGACGAGGGGCTCTCGCATGCGTCCTTTATACGCCGGTGGCGGCAGGAGCCCATGTTTATGACATACTCATGCCCCCATGAAAGACCGTATCGACATCACCATGACCGAGGGGGTCGCGGATGTGAAACTGGCGCGCCCCGAGAAACTCAATGCGCTGGACCAAGCCATGTTTTCAGCGCTTATCGAAGCCGGCGATCATCTCGCCCAGCAGAGCGGGCTGCGTGCGGTCGTCTTGTCCGGCCAGGGCAAGGCCTTCTGCGCCGGACTCGATTTCATGAGCTTTCTCACCGGCGGTGCTGACGAAGCGATCGCCAAACTGCTCGAGCCTTCGCCCGGTAGCCCGGCCAACTTTGCGCAGCAGGTTGCCTATACGTGGACGTCCCTGCCCGTGCCGGTGATCGCCGCACTTCACGGAGTGGTTTACGGCGGCGGCCTGCAGATTGCGCTCGGCGCAGACATTCGAGTCGTTCATCCCCACGCCAAGCTCAGCGTGATGGAGATCAAGTGGGGACTCATTCCGGACATGACGGGCCCCCAGACCTTGCGTCATCTCGTGGGATTGGACGTCGCGAAGCTGTTGACCTTTACCGGACGTGTCGTCACCGGCGAGGAAGCGCTGACGCTGGGGCTGGCTACGGAGACGAGCGAAGATCCGCACGCCACGGCGATGGCGATCGCTACGTCCATTGCGTCAAAGTCACCGGATGCCATTCGACGCGGGAAACAACTCCTGAACGCCTCCGTTCGCCTCGAGCACGACGAGGCCCTTCGCCTCGAGGCCAAACTGCAGACCGAGATCCTCGGATCGGCAAACCAGCTCGAAGCGGTCGCCGCGAATCTTGCTCGCCGATCACCGGCTTTTGCTGACCCGACGTAATCGGGGGAGGCGATGCTCAGAGCACGCCGATGACCAGCTGGTGGGTACGCACCTCGTTGCTCGCGCTGAACCGGACCCACTCCGAACCCGCTCCGCCGAGGCTATCGACGTGCATTCCGACGGAGAACTTACCGCCGAGCGCGGCGTTGATATCCGTGACCGCTTGAGCGTTGAGCGGAATGTCGAGCACCTTCCCCTTGTCGGTCAAGGCGACGACAAAGGGCCCGTAGGTATTGCCCGACATCAGATCGGTATAGATGGGCACGCTGTTGCCGTTGGCCTCGAGCGTCGCTGCTGCCGTGCTCACATCCCACACGGACATGCTCTCGCTGATGTCGGTGCCGCCGTAATTCTCGATCTCCATCTTGAGGGCCGCGGTGATGACCGTGCCACTCACGCCAGCCAAATCGAAGATGAAGTAGGAGTTGTATTGGTTCGTGGCTGAGGTCTGGCCCGTCAGCGTGTTGTTGTTGTTCGACGTGTGGTTGCCCGTGTTCCTCCACCAACCTCGCTCGATGGCGTCCTTGGTTACCATGTTCGGCTGGCAATCGGAGTCGGTCTGAATCGTGCAGCCTTGGGGACAGCAAAAGTCGCCGCCCATACACATCGTGATGTTGTTCAGTCCGATGCAGTTTCCCGACGAGCAGTAGTCGCCACTCGAACAGTAGCTGTTGTCGTTGCAGCCTTGACCCTCATTGGAGGCTTGCGGGTTGCAGTTGCCCATGTTGTCGCAAATGCCCTGGTTGCATTGGTCGCTCGCCTCGGCGCAGGTGCCGCCGGCGGGGATGGGCACGCTGACGCAATCGCCCGACTGTGGATTGCAGACGCCATCGAAGCATCCGACGGTTTGGCTCGAGCAGTCTTTCGCGGCACCACCGACGCAGGAGCCCTCACTGCACTGCTTGTTGACCGTGCACAGGTCATTCTTGTCGACACACGACTTGCCGTCGTTGCCCGCCACCGGTTCACACAAGCCGTTTTGCGGATTGCACTGCGACACGTGACAATCATCGGGCTTGGGGGCGAAAAAGCAGTCCTTCTCCAACCCTCCGCTGCACAGGCCTCCCTGGCATACGGCATTGATCTTACAAAGATCGGCGGCCGTGCACGGCGCCCCGTCCATGGCGGGGGTGAGTCCGCACGATTGACCGACCTCGTTGCAGAGCACGCTCTGGCAATCCGGGGCGCTCATCCCGCAGTCGTTCATCGGCCCGCCGACGCATTCGCCATTGGCATCGCAGATGTCGTCGGTCGTGCAGAACTTCCCATCGTCGCAGGGGGCCCCGCCTTCGGTTGGGAGGATTTCGCAGTTCTTGGTCGCCGCGTTGCAAGTCGCCTCATGACAGGCGTCGGTCTTGATGGTGCTGCAGTCGATGCCGCACGGCATGCCGGCGGTCGCGCCGCCCGATCCTCCGCTTCCGCCGGCTCCGCCGTTTGCTACCGCGGTGGAGCCGCCCAAACTCGAGTCGTCGTCTGACGTGCCCCCGTCAAAAACGGCCGCTCGTGCGCACGCCGCAAGCCAGATAGCGCCACCCATAAGCCAAACAATTCGATTCGACGTCATCCACTCGTTCCTTCGTCCGCCAACGTGTCGCAAGTCGTCACCGCGGGGTCCTTATGTGACACATTTTCGATCCCCGGGGGTGAAAACGGCCCAATAAAGGAGGTCCTAAGTCGTGATCGATGGTCTAGCATGGGCTCTCGCGAAGCCTCGGAGTCTGCGCGACATGGTGTGTAGACGGGTGAATCGAAGTAAGAAAGCACCAAACGCCCGAACTTCAGCGAGACAATTACCGGCAGGAATCATAAGATGACGAGCAACATCATGGTCTTGCGAGCTTTGTTTCTGTCCGTCTTTTTGGTCTCGGTCATCGGGGGCTGTGCCGCATCGGGCAGCAGGTTCACCTCGACGGAGGACGACGATGGCGGCTCAGGCACAAGTGTCGGCGGGCAAGCCGCAAGTGGGGGAGCCGCTGCGGTGGGCGGGGCGTCTGCAGGAGATGGCGGCGCCGGCGGCGACGCTACGACGTGGCCATGCGGGATTGACTGCAGCACCATCGCGACGGATCCATGCCGCGAAGCGGTGTGCAATCTGCAGTCCAAGCAGTGCAGCATCGAAGACACGCTCGATGGCACGGCTTGTGATGACGGGAAGTTTTGCACCGTAGGCGAAAGCTGTCAGGCCGGGATGTGCGCCGGGGGTTCGCAGAACGACTGCGATATCGAGGTTCCACCTTGCACTGATGTCATCTGTCAGGAGTCGACGCAGACCTGTTCGATGGCGCCTGCGATGGACGGCGCATCGTGCGCGCCGACCGACCTGTGCCAGATCAACTCCTCATGCAAGAGCGGCCTTTGCGTGGGGACGGTGAAGGACTGTTTCTTTTCGCCGAAGCCCGACGATTGCCACATTTCGGAGTGCAATCCGCAAAACGGCTTGTGCGAGCCTGTGCCCGGCAATGACGGTCAGGCCTGCGACGACAAGAGCGATTGGTGCACGGTCGACAAGAGCTGCGCGGGGGGCGCGTGCGTCGGCGGTCAGGCGAAGGACTGCTCCGCGCTGACCCAAGGTTGCGTCACGGGGCTGTGTGATCCGCAGAACGGCAACTGCCAAGCGATGCCGGTTCTCGATGGTGAGCTGTGCGATGATCTGAACCCATGCACGAACGGCGAGATTTGTCAGATGGGCATGTGCGCCGGCGGGGCTGCGGTGACGATGTGCATGGACGGAGACTCCTGCTGTCCCATGGGTTGCGACGAAAACAACGACGTCGACTGCGGGATTGCCGATCTGGACATCGGTCCGTTTGGCAGCACCTATTCGAGTTCGGCTGCGACGCGCGGCTACTGGTTCACGGCGCCGACCAGTTTCACCATCAAGGAATTGCGTGTTCCGACGGATGTGGGGACCGACCCGCAGAACATCCAGGTGGTTCGCTTCAATGGCGGTGTTCCGCCCAATTATCCGGGCGCGACGACCAATCATCAGACGCTTGCCTATCATAAGGCGGTGCCCGGAACGAACTACATCGTGGTGAACATCTCGGTGAACAACGGCGACGTCATCGGGATCCTGGGCGCGCGCGGGACGACGACGATGAAGAACTCCTACGGCAACGGTAATCCCTACAACACGACGCTGTTCAATTACCCCATCGCGCTGCAGCGTTTGGTGTACCAGGCCAACGTTCACAACACCCAGGCGGGCGCCTTGTCGACAGAAGCGGGTGGTTCCTACAGCCGGATCGAGATGAAGTACGGACCCTGAGTTCGAAGGCGGGCCCTGCCGGTCGTCGTGGAGACTTGGCGTTCAGGCGAGCTGCGCTCGCAAGGCGGCGTCCATCTCAGCGAGCGGAGCCGCTTGGAGGGTGTAGAGCTCGAATTGCGCCGCCGCCTGATGGAGCAGCATGCGGCTTCCGTCGATGGTCCGTGAGCCGCGCGCGCGGGCAGCACGCACCAGCGCGGTGTCGAGCGGCTTGTAGACGGCGTCGAGCACCACCAAGTCTCCGTGCAGAGCGTCTTCGTTGACGGGGCTCGTGGCATCGACGTCGCTCATGCCCCGGCTGCTCGCGTTGATGAGCACGTCGAATTCGTCGAGCGCGTGACGACTTTCATAAGGCACAGTCTCCGCAGCTGTCGCGGCCGCCAACGCGCCCGCTCGCGCATCATCACGATTGCAGATCGTGAGCTTCGCCCCCCGGCTGATCATGCCGTGGGCCACGGCCCGCGCAGCGCCACCGGCACCGAGGAGCAGCACCCGCGCGTCACGCAGCGGCCGCGCCTCTTCGATGGCTCGGCTCGCGCCTACCCAATCGGTGTTGTGTCCCTTCAACACGCCCTCGTCGTTGACAACGGTGTTCACGGCGCCGATCTGTACGGCGAGCTCGTCGAGCTCGTCGAGCAAGGGAAGGATCGACAGCTTGAAGGGCATCGAGATCCCCAAGCCGCGGATCGCGAGTGAACGCATCGCCCCGAGCGGACCTTCGAGCTCATCGACGGCGAACGGAACGTAGTGCCAAGGAAGGCCGAGCGCGCGATAGCCGGCGTTGTGCATCGCTGCGCCGAGGGCCACCGGGTAGAGCGACAAGGAGCCGCAGAGGCGTGGGAGATTCGCGTCGTTGCTCGATTCGCTGGCCGTGAGGCTCATTTCTTCTTGCAGCGCCGAACATTGGACCCCGCGATGCCCTTCCGACTTCCGGTGCACTTGCGGTAGGCGGCTCGCGCTTGAGCGCAACGCCCAGCCAAGGCGGCGGCGATCGCCGTATTGCACGCGCTCGCCCCGCTTTGCGTCGGGGGCGGCGGTGGAGGCGGCGGCGGTGGTGGAGGCGGAGGTGGAGGTGGAGGTGTATCCGGGCCATCCGGCTCGGCCGTTC
>JAPYTK010000034.1:33852-36276 GCA_029941785.1 Polyangiaceae bacterium
GGTGGAGGCGGAGGTGGAGGTGGAGGTGTATCCGGGCCATCCGGCTCGGCCGTTCTCGGCGCGTCTGGGACTTCATCGCCCCCGGCAGCGCCGGTACTGGTCGTGTCGTCTTCGGGGGCATCACCGCTGCTCGTGACTGAAGTTGCGGTCGTTGGCGTCACATCGATGATGTCGGGATCGGTCTCGTCATCGTCTCCGCTACCGCTGCTCACGGCGAAGACGACACCGACGACCAATACGGCGGCGAGCGCGGCGGCACCGAGAATGAGACCGACCTTCCCGCCTCCGCCTCCGCCGGCGCTGTGGCCGTAGCCTGGAGGCGCCGGCATCGGGGGCCCACTGCTCGGCGGAATGGGCGTCGCAACCATGCCGCCAGGGGTGACTTGGGGCCCTGTGGTTGCCCCCGTGGGGGGGACGAAGGGTTCACCGATTTGCGTTCCACCAGGGCGGGATCCGCCGGCACCCGCCACCGCGGGGATCTCGGCGCTGGGAAAAGCTTGGGTCGCGGCGACGCCCGCGGAGCCCGCGGGGGGGGCGGTCGGCATCGCCGCAGGAGTTGTGGCGGTACCGGCCAATTCATCACAGAACTGAAGGCTCGTCGATTGTCGCTTGTCCGGGTCTTTCTTCAAGGCCCGCATGATGGCTTGCTGCATGCCATGCGGGATGACCGCAGCCATCGGTGCCGTTTGCTCGAAAGGCGAGGGCTGCGCCGTCATGTGTTGCGTCGCCCACTCCCACGGCGTGTTGCCCTTGAATGGCAGCTTGCCGGTGAGCATCTCGTAGGCGATCACACCTAGCGAGTAGATGTCACTTCGCCCGTCGAGCTCTTTGCCGGTGAACTGTTCCGGGCTCATGTAGGGCGGTGTCCCGAGGACCATTCCCTGCTGGGTGAGCTTCTTTTCTTCGGCGGCGTTGTTGGCGTCGCTGCGTTTGGCGATGCCGAAATCGAGCACTTTGGCAAAATCCGTGTTGCCCGCTCGCGTCGTCAAGATGATGTTGTCCGGCTTGAGGTCGCGGTGAACGATCCCCTTGTCGTGGGCTTCCTGCAGCGATCCGCACACTTGCCGCATGACCTTGAGCACGCGCTCGTGAGACAACGCGCCATCATTTTCGATCACGTCCGAGAGGGGCGCTCCGTCGACCATTTCCATCGCGATGTACAGATCGCCGGTGGGGGTCCGACCAAAATCGAAGAACTTGATGGTGTTCGGGTGCTCCAGTTCGCTGACCGTCCCGCACTCGCGCATGAAGCGCTCTTCGATCTCCGGATCCTTCGAGAATTCTTCCAGCAGGGTCTTCACGGCGACTTTGCGCACGTTGCTCCCCATCTGCTGCTCGGCCGTGTAGACCCGGCCCATGCCCCCTTCGCCCAGGAGCCCGATGACACGAAAACGCCCACCGAGCACGCTCCCGATCAGTGGATCGGACTCATCGGAGTGCGAGACGGGCATCAGAGCACCGCAGCCGGCACAAAATCGCGCGTTCTCGACGTTCTCCTTATGACACGCCGGACAATTGCTGCTCACCTGTCTCGGTCTCCTGATAAGGCTGTTCTTGTCACCGTGTGTGCGCTCCCCTAGGTGGGCGGCAGCATGGCAAGGTGAGCTGGCGACCGCAAGCACCGAAGCCTTGGGCGAATGGCGCGATGTGAACCGTCGATGAAACAAGTGTTTCACCAATCGTTCACCGATTTTGTCATTCTGTTTGGACCTTGAGAAGCCTTGACAGGTTAGGGGTTTAGCGATAACTAGCCCTCCCCTTCAGGGGATAGGCATATCTTGTGCATGGGCCGCAACGCGGTTCTCCTAGGATTTCGAGAGGTTTCGCTGGCGTAGCTCAATTGGTAGAGCACCTGATTTGTAATCAGGGGGTTAGGGGTTCAAGTCCCCTTGCCAGCTCCGTTGAGGAGGCTGGGCCACGTTCAAAAAAAGTACAATAATAACAATGGCTTACAATTGGAGGATTGCCCGAGCGGCCAAAGGGAGCAGACTGTAAATCTGCCGGCTTATGCCTACGTTGGTTCGAATCCAACATCCTCCACTTCGTTCGGGAAGCACTCATGCTACTCGGACAAGTCGCGGCCAAGGTTCCCTCGGTCGAGGCTTCGCGGGAGTAGCTCAGTTGGTAGAGCTTCAGCCTTCCAAGCTGAATGTCGCGAGTTCGAATCTCGTCTCCCGCTCTCGCGCATCGATCCATTACTAGTTTTTACGCGCGGAAAAATCGCCCATCTAGCTCAGTAGGTAGAGCACGTCCTTGGTAAGGACGGGGTCGTCGGTTCAAATCCGATGGTGGGCTCTGCAGCAAACGCTGCAAAAATTCGAAACAAGAAACACTGGTTCATTACCCCGTACTCGAGAGGCACGCGAAGCATGGCCAAACAGAAATTCGTCCGCAACAAGCCCCACGTCAACGTCGGCACCATCG
>JAPYTK010000035.1:0-30888 GCA_029941785.1 Polyangiaceae bacterium
TTTCGCTGTCCGTTTGTGCCTTTTTAATTTCGTCGCTAATTAGCGACGGGAATGTAGCGCAAGCAGGCCGCGAGTGGGAAGGTCTCGCGGACATCATCTGCTCTTTATTCTGAACAGCGGTGGCGGTATGGGCGCGGGACATGTTTCAGCATCGCAGCCCTCAGAGTCGTATTTCGGGGACGGGCCATTACGTGCCCGAGACCATTTTGTCCAACGCCCAGTTGGCCGAACGCCTCGAAACGACCGAAGCTTGGATTTACGACCACACTGGAATTGAACGTCGGCGAGTCGCAGGGCCCGGCGAAGCGACGAGCGACATGGCCGCTGCGGCGGCTCGGCAGGCTATCGAGGCGGCTGGGCTGACCGTCGCAGATCTCGACCTCATCATTCTGGCGACCTCGACATCCGATTCTCCGCTGCCCGCGAGTGCGGCGCACCTGCAACAGAAGCTCGGCGCGGACCTCATTCCGTCGTTTGACCTCAACGCCTCGTCCACTGGCTTTCTGTATGCGGTGTCCGTGGCGGACCAGTTTATTGGGTCTGGGACCTACAAGACGGTGTTGGTCGTCGGAGCCGACGCCATGTCCCGGGTGGTCGATCCGAACGATCGGACCACGGGCATTCTGTTCGGGGACGGGGCGGGCGCGGTCGTGATGACCCCTGCGCTGGGCGATGGTCGCGGTGTGTTGTCGACTCGGCTTCATGCCGATGGCACGCAACATGAGTTGATGAAGCTTCAGGCTGGAGGATCAGCGGAGCCGCTCAGTGTGGAGGGCATCGAAACCGGCCGTCAGTATTTGCGGCTCAACGGGCCGCCTCTGCGTGACCTCACGGTGAAGTACCTGACGACGTATTCGATGCATGCGCTGAAGGCGGCTCACTTGACCAGCGCAGATCTCGACTGGGTGGTTCCGCAGCAGGCCAACATGTCCATCGTACGCACGATTTCGGAGCGACTTGGCTTTCCCCTCGAGCGGTTCGTGCTCGACGTCGCCGAGTTCGGCAACACCGGAAGCGCGTCGATTCCGATCGCTTTGGACGAGGCGGTGCGCGACGGACGAATCGCCGAGCATCAAAACGTGTTGATGTGTGCGCTGGGCGCAGGCATCACGTGGGGCTCGATGATCGTCCGCATGTAGCATCGGGCCTTCGCGGGCTGCGCCGTGCCGGTTTATGCCTCTGGCGGCACGGACGAAGCGGTTGACGCCATCCGCCGGGGCGCGTCGCTGTCAGCACCTTCCTGCTCCGTAGGCGCATTGAGCGCCATGTGCACGGCCTCGATGAGATCATTGGTTTGGCATGGCTTCTCGATGAAGCCAAGCGCACCCTCATCACGCATCGTTTGTTCCCGCTCGGGGTCCTGATGGCCGGACAACACGAGCACGCGCACATCGGGGTTCAGCTCTCGCAGCAGGCGTTGGGTCTCTTCGCCGCTGAGGTTCGGCATGTCGAGATCGACGATGACGAGCTGGGGCGTAGGCTGGTGGCGGGGGTAAATCTGCAAGGCTTCGTTGCCGTCGCCCGCCTCGACGATCTGGAAGCCTGCGTGGCCCAGGACTCTACGCAGGCTTCGCCGCACAGCCTGTTCGTCGTCGATGAGCATGATCACAGGCATCGCGGCGCCTGTCGGCACTTTCGGCACGATGGGCTTGGGGCGCAAACTGGGTTGCTTGCGTGGCTCGGGCGCGGGCACGGCTGGCAGATAGACGGCGAACCTGGACCCCTTACCGACCCGGCTCTTCACCCCAACCCGACCACCGTGCACGGTCGCGATCTCTTGCACCATGGCGAGCCCGAGCCCGTAGCCCGAGCCCTTTTCCTTGGTCGAGAAGAAGGGCTCGAAGATCCGCGCACAGGTTTCTTCATCGATGCCTTCGCCGGTGTCGCTCACCATCACCGCCACATGCTGTCCCGGCGACGGAAGACTCAGTCGACCCGAATCCATCGCGCTGAGAAGCCGCGTCGTGAGCGTGAGCGTTCCTCCGTCGGGCATGGCATCTCTCGCATTGAGACACAGGTTCATGAAGACCTGGTTGAGCTCGACGCTGTCGCCTCGTACGAAGAGCCGTGGATCGACTTCGTGTTTGAACACGATGCGGCGATCGAAGGTGCGTCGCGCCAACTGCAGGATATCTTGGCAAACTTGTGAAATGTTGATGACCTCTTGACCGTATTTTTCTCGGCGCGCGATGGCGATCAGCCGTGGAGTGAGCTCCGCCGCTTGTTGGGCCGCCATGCGAATGTCATCCAGCGTCTCGATGACGTCGCCTTCGTCGAGCCTCCGGTCGCCGGGCACGCTGCTGAGGTAGTCCAGGTTGGAGATCACCACGGACAGGAGATTGTTGAAATCGTGGGCGATGCCTGCACCCAGGCGTCCAAGCGTCTCAAGGCGCTGGCGTTCGAGCATCTGCTGTTCGATGCGGTCATAATGCGTGAAAAGCAGAACTTGGGTCCCGATTTCGACCTTGTCACCGAAATTGAGCAGGCAAGCGTGCTCGATGGGAACGCCGTTGACCATGGTGCCGTTGTGGCTGCCGAGATCTTCGAGAAGAAAGCCGATCGCTGCTCGGTGAATGCGCGCGTGGCGGCGTGACACTTCCGCGTCGTCCAAGACGATGTCCGCTTCGCTCCCGCGACCGACCGTGGCGGCACTTTCTATCGTGTATCGCGTCCCGATCTTGTTTCCGGTAAGGACGATGAGCCGAGCGGGGCCGTTGACGCTTCCCCGTGCCTGGGTCGTCGTTTCGGGACTCGTCGAACGGGGCTTGTCGGGCATGGCTGGAGGTGGTGACGGATGAAGGCCTGGCGACCTAAAACCGGCCGTGGAGGCCAACGAAGTTCGGCGAGATGAGCGGCTGCACGGACCTGTGCCATGCGGTCGAGTTTTCGTCGTCGCTGCCGCCCGCCGCCACGAGCAACACCACGCCCGTGATTGCAGCTGCGCCCGTCACTCCTGCGAGACTGAAGGTTGTTATACGAAGGGTGTCGTAGGTGCCAAAGTCCGCCGCGCTGGGGCACTTGTCGTTGGGGCAAATTTTACTCAGTCGGTCCTCTTCGGCGTAGGTAAGGCCGCCGAGGACCCCGGTTCCGATCGCGGCGGCACCGGCCACGCTGAAGGCGATCCACGCGCCGACCTTGGAGCTTCCGCTTTTTTCCGGCGCGACGGCCGGCGGAGCGCTGGGCGTCGGCTCTTCCGTGGCTGTGGTTGTCTCGGCTGGGTCAGTGTCGGTGGGGTCGGTCTCGGCTGGGGCGGCGGCACCTGGTTCGAGGGCCGCGATGCTCAGCTCGGCATCGGTTCGTTCGCCGGGTCTGAGCGTCACCCGTTTCTCGACGCGAGCACTGGCGTGTTTGGCCACGACCAGATGCGTGCCCGGGTCGATGGGTTGGCTCACGCCGAGGAGGGCGGATGGTACGGTACGGCCATCGATGCTGACCTTGGCGACGGAGGCTCCGTCGCCGCTGATCTCGATCCTGATCTTCGGTACGCGAGGCAAGAGAGCCGCGCGTTCTGTGCGCGCCTGGTCGACAGCCTTGAGCCAGCGTGGATCGGCGTCGTCATCGAGGTCTGTTTCGACGACGTCGAGGTACAGCTCCGTCGCTTCGACCCAGCGGCCGACCTTTTCGAGACTTCGGGCCTTCCACAGACCCGTCGTCGGCGCTCCGACCAAGCTGTGCGCCCGGCTGAATAAATCCAGCGCTTTAGCGAATTCCTTGGCCTTGAAACGTTCGAGTCCCTCGAGGGCCATAGAACGAGCCGCAGCTTTCTCACTGCCCTGTGCCATGGCTGACGAACTGAGCAGCATCGTGCAGGCCAGCAGGCTCGCAATGAATAGACGGATCATGCGCGCATCATGCTTGGAGAGCGCGCTGGGGGCAAAGGAACAAAGCCGAACCCCCAATTTCGTCTCGCCGAGCCGAGGGCGATTGAGACGCGTCAGATCCCAAAGGGATCGAGTTCTGGTTTGGCGGGTCGAGTCGGGGTCCGTCGGTTGGTGGCCGGTTGCCGGACCGGTGGAGGCCGCCTTGGAGCGGGCGCGCGCGGCGCGACCTTCGGGACTTCGGCCGTGGCGCTGCTCGGTGTCGGGGGCTCGGTGCTCGGGTCGCTGGTCGCTTCGCTGGTCGCTTCGCTGGAAGCTGAAGCCGTCGGCGTTGGGATCGCGATGGGCTTTTCGAGACGTGGGTTGCCAGAGGCGGCTGACCGATCCGCTGGCCCCTCGGAGGTCTGCATGGTCCATACGCCTACGCCGACGGCGGCCGAGGCGAGGACGGCGGCGGTTCCGACCACGCCCCAGACTCGTCGTCGCGAGCGCTCGGTGTTTCGGACCATGGCGTCGAAGGTGCCGGGGCTGGAGCCGGCCAACATCTGCATGCCCGTGTCGGCGCTCTGCGGGTTCGATTGCAGCAAGGCCGCGCCGCTTTGAGCGAAGCCCCCCGACTGATGTGCAAGATGCCCCGCGGCCACTTGTTGCGCGTGGAATTGGCCAGGGAGTGGCGTCATCATGTCTGTCGCGCTCGAGATCCCAGCGGGGACCAACACCGTCTTGAGCGAGGCAATGAGCTCCTTGGCGGATTGGAAGCGGTGGTCCGGGTGTCGGGCCAACGCTTTGGCGAACCATGCGTCGAAGCCGATGGGGACTTGGGCTACCTGGGAGGGGACAGGCGGTGCGGATCCGCAAATCTCGAAGAGCAGCTTGACGAGCGAGTCGGCAATGAAGGGGCGCCGGCCACAAAGGCACTCGAAGGCGATGACGCCCATGGCCCACAAATCCGCGCGGTGGTCGACGCTCGCGGTGCCTTGCGCCTGTTCAGGGCTGACGTAATAGGGCGTTCCAAGGAGCACGCCCGTTTTCGTTTGGGGGCTGTCGGTCGAGTCGAGTGACATGGCGGATTTAGCGATGCCGAAATCGAGGACCTTGGCGACGAACTCGTCGTCGTTTTGGATCAAGAAGATGTTTGCCGGTTTGAGATCGCGATGGACGATTTTCATCTCGTGCGCGAGGGTGAGGGCTCGCGCGATGTGGTTCATGATCTTGTAGACCACGTTGGGCGGCAGTCGTTTCTCGCGCTTGAGTCGGTCGCCGAGTTCTTCTCCGATCATCTTCTCCATCACGATGAAGACGGTGTCCTCGTGGGTTCCGTGATCGAGGATTTGTACGACGTGGGGACTTCGTATGGCCGCCGCGGCCTTGGCTTCGCGCAGGAAGCGCATGCGGGAGTTGTCGTCCGACGCGACATGCGGTTTTAGCACCTTCACGGCAACGTGAGAGCCTAGCGTGAGGTGCTCGGCCACCCAAACCGAGCCCATTCCGCCTACTCCGAGTAGCTCCGTCAGGCGGTACTTCTCCGCCAAAACGAGCCCTGCGTCGACTCCGTAGTCCTTCATACCATTGTTCCGCTCGCGCAACTCCGTGTCGTTACGATACCATGGCCTCAAGGACTTGCGAAGAGTAGCGTCGTTCCCAAGGGTTGGCCTCCGGCACCTGTTTTCCAGCCGCCCGCGATCAGGACGTGTCCGCTGCGGAGCAATACCGCTCGGTGGCCGGCGCGCGCCTCGGGCATGGGGGGCAAATTGTGCCACACGTTGGAGTTCGGGGAGAACACAAGGGCGCTTGGTAGTTGGGACTGCGTCGGGCTGCTGCCACCGGTGATGAGGATCTCGCCGTTGGCCAGCCGAGTGGAGCAGTGGCTGTTTCGCGGCTCGGGCATCGCGGATAGCGGGCGGTAGGCTTGCCTCCGGTCGTCGTAAAGCTCGTTGCTCGCGAGCGGCCCGCGTTGGCTGTCGCCGCCGGTCAGCATGACCCTGTGACGGTCCAAAGCGGTCACACCGTGCGCGATACGCCGCACCGGTGGCGCGACGCCCTGCTTCCACGAATTGGCGGCGACGTCGTAGATACTCAGTCCCCGTAAGGCGCCTTTTGCTTGTCCGCCGAAGGCGTGAACACGGTTCTTACCGAGGCTTAGGAGCACGACGTCGCAGGCGACACTCGGCAAGGGCGCCGCGGCCTCCCACACGCCGCTGCGAGGATTGTACATCTCGCACGCAGCCGTGCAGCGGTCGTCCGAGCCGCGCCCGCCCACGACCAGCACGCGACCATCTTCGAGTCGGAGACTGCCGTGATTGGAGCGCGCGTGGGTCATGTCCGCCAGCGCTCGCCAGGTCTTGGTTGTGGTCGACCATAGCGCTGCGCTCGCCAGCCTGCGGTGTTGGACGTCGATGCCGCCGCTGATCAGGAGCGTGTTTTCGGAACTGAGGATCGCGGCGTGCTGGTGGCGAGCGACAGCCAGGGGAGCTGCCGGTTGCCAACTTCGGGTTTTGGCATCGAAGCGATCAACCTTCGCCGTCGTTCCTCGTTTCATGTCTTCGCCGCCGACCAGAAGGGCTCCGCCGTCTGCGAGGGCGGTGAGCGAAAATCCGTTTCTCGCGACGGCGAGTGAACCGGCAAGATGGAAACGTCCCGGCGCCATGTCGAGCGACGGTCTCGTTGCGACGGGGTGGTCCGCGGTGCTCGAGTCCGAGGGGCGCGCGGATAAAGCGGCGCCACTGCGTTCTGAGACCTTGCTGGGGCAGCCGGTGGCGAGCGTTGCCGCGAGCGCGAGAGCGGTTGCCGTCCCGCGTGTGCAGTTCAAGGCGTCTTGCCGTCGCAAGACTCACACTTGTTGCTCGAAGTCGGGGCCGATTCGAGCATGTCGCTCAGCCAGTCGACCAGCTTCTTGCCACCTGCATTGACCGTGTAGAAGTTCGGAAAGTGCAAGATGCAGTGCTGTTCCCCGGCGGCAATGAACGCCCCGAAGTTGTCGGTGTTCGCCTCGATACGCTCGATCGACGCGTGCATCTGCTTGGACCACTCGGTCTTGTCCCCGCCGCCCATCGCCTGAAAGTAAAACACCTGATTTTCGTCAAAGGAGGTGTTGTATTGTGAGAAGTTGTTGTCTGGGTAGTGATTGGCCATCCCGATGTACAAATCGGCCAGCTCCAGATCGAGTAGGTTGACCTTGGTCGGGTCGAGGCTGTCGATCCAAGTGGGAAAGGCGCTGTCGGCTTTCCACGAGGGAAAGCTCTCCTCGAAAAAGTCCTTGGTGATGACGCCAGCTCCAGAGTCGCCAAATTGCACCACCGTCGATAGCGGATAGTGCTGGATGACGTGCGGGGCCCACATCGCCGATCCGTAGGATCCCGCGCTACAGCCTGTCATGAAGATCTGGTCAGGCTCACGGAAATTCCCGTACACCCAGTCGAGCACGGCCCGGGCGTTGACGGCACCCTTGTGATGAATCGTGATCTCGCTGTCGCCTCGTCCGTACGTCGCGACGTTGTCCCCCCAGTGAATGTCTCCCGTGCAATACGGAATGACCACGTGGTACCAGTCGCGGAAGGGGTTTGCCTCGTTGGCTGTGTCGTAATAGCCGACGGCGACATTCGCTTGGACGACGGCTTTGACCTGCTCGATGTCCGGTTGAAAAATAGCGTCTGCCACGCTGCATGTGAATTCGTTCCAACACGCCCCGCCGCCGATGAAGTCGATCACGACCTTGTTCACGGTGCCCTTGCGCACGTAAAACGCAAAATCCGTCCCACGTGAGCAGAGCGTCTCGCCCCCCGGTATGATCTCGTTCCAGCCTTCCTCGAGACCGGGCGGTAGCTTCGGGATGTCACTCGCGCCGCCGGTCGCTACGCCTCCTCCTGTGCCCCCCGTGCCGGCGGGGACCGTGTTGACTTCGTCGAGAGCACACGCAGAGAGCGCGGTGAGCAAGGCGAGGAGGTGCAAAAGAGTGGCGAGGCGGGGTGGCGCGAAAAGCATGGCCCATTATGGCATGATGTCGTTGCGTTTCGACTCCTCGATCGAGGCGCCCATCTTTTGTAGCCACCAAACGAGGCCGACGAGCAAAGCGCGCTTGTCTCCCATGAAGCTGGGCTTTTTTCCTTCATAGGCATGACCGGCGAACTGAAATCCCCAGCCCACGGTGAACATCAACGCGGCGACCGGGAGGCCGACCACGGTGGATGCGACGGGCAGGGAGCCGGCGATGAGCGGGATGCCGATGTTGTGAAACTTGATGTTCGTGGGGTGTTGATGGTCGGCGCGGTAGGCGTCGAGCAGTTCGGTCCATTCGTGATTCAGTGTCATCAGAGCCATGGTGCAGTCTTTTTGGGGGTTGGCTCGTTCGCCGTGAGGTCGAACGAGGGGAGTCACTGTGGGTGTTGAGAAGGAGAATCGGTCGGCGCTTTGTCGCGCGCCGGCCAGGCGACGGCGGTGAGCGCGCGGACGAGAGCGCCCCTCAAGCGTTCGTCGTCGACAACCGCGTGTCCGAGGACGTGCGCATGCACGGCACCTTCGACCATGCCAAACAACACGAAGGCGGTCGCGAGGTGGTCGCCAGGGTGATGCCAAGCGGCGAGCAGGCCCGCTATCGCTTCGACCAGCTCGGTTTCCGATCGCGTGACCATCGCATCCAGCGTGCTGTCAGCATGTCGGCGCTCGGTCAATACGGCGTGCAGTCCGGGCTCGTGCCTGTGCTGATCGATCACGAAGCTGACGATCCGTTCGAGTTGGTCTCTTGCCTCCATCTGGGTGGTGGTGTCGCCTGCTGTCTGGGCGATGACTTCAACGATGGCCCGAGGCACTTCGCGCACGCGCGAGCGCGCGATCTCGTGGAGCAGAGCGTCCTTGTCGCCGAAGTACTGGTAGACGGTTCCGGTTGCGACGCCGGCCTGCTCGGCCACGTTCTTGGTGGTCGTGGCTGCATAGCCGCGACGGGAGAACTGCTGGACGGCGGCCTGCAAGACGCGCTTGCGCGTGCGCACGGCGCGAGCCTGCGACGGTTGGCGAGTTCCTTCGGTCCGTTCGAGCACATCGAGCGTCTAATGAAATATGAACCTGACGTCAAGTTCATGTTATGGCCGAGTCGCGACCTTCCCTTCGCGGCGGGTCCAGCGAGGCTTAAAACCGCAGGCGCAGCCCAGCTTCGGTCGGACCGACGAAGGGCTGTAGCGTCATGATCTCCCGGTCATCCACGCGGATCTTTCGCGCACCGAGCGGGGTCAGGATCGCGCCGGCGAGCACCGCGGCTGCGCCAATGCCGATCATGGCGCCTCCGCGGGCGACATCGGAATTCCCTGCTCCCGGCGGGCAATCGAAGCCGCTGCACCGTGTCTCCCTTGGAGCGAGGGCCACCGTGCTGAGTCCCGCCAGTAGGCTGGCGCCCCCTACACCGAGGCACACGATACCCACGACCATCATCGCCGTACTGCGGCGCTCGTACCGAACCGGAGGGGCAGGTGGCAAACGATAGGGATCGGGTGCGGCGGGAACATCGACGACCGGAGCCGGCGGCGGAGCTGCCACGCAGTGCCCGGGCCCACACATCGCATCCGGTGGGCAGTCTCGATCGTCTTCGCAGGCCAACGAGACGCAGCGTCCTTGGACGCAGGCCCGCACGCCCCGGCACTCGCGATCGTCGCGGCACTGAGCATGGGCCGAAGGTGCGACGAGGAAACACAACCACGCTACGAGCACGGCGACGAGGGTCCTCCGAGTGGACATCTTGTGTTGATGGTAACAGAGCCCCCCTCGATCGCCAGTCGAAGGGCATACGAAAAAACTGACATTCCGAGCTAAAGTTCTCAACCTTTTGTCCGTTCTACAGGTTGACCCGCATTGCGCGGGTCTCTCGGAACCCGTTTGAGCCCGTTTGTAGGGGCGCAAGCGAGTGCCACCACAACCTACGAATTATTGTATCGGTCTCGGCTGCGATTACGGCAGTCGGCGCGTGCGCTATCACGCTCCGTCAAGACGACGGTAGGCGACGCCAAAGCCCGCAAGGGAGTCGTCCATGTCGTTTCGCATCCAGACGAACGTCAATTCGCTGATCACCCAGCGTCAGCTTGGTATCAATCAGCAGAAGTTCACCCAAGCGCTCACCCGTCTTTCGAGTGGCTTCCGCATCAATTCGGCAGCCGACGATGCGGCCGGGCTCGGCATTAGCGAGAACTTGCGGGCCCATATCCGCAGTTATGCTCAGGCCGAGCGCAACACCAACGTGGCGATCAGCATGTCGCAGACGGCGGAGAGCGGCGCGGACAGTATCTCGCAGGTGATCATTCGCATGCGAGAGCTCGCGGTTCAATCGTCCAACGGGTCGCTGACCACGACGGACCGAGCGCTGCTCAACACGGAATTCCAGGAGTTGAAACAAGAAGTCGAGCGCCTCGCCGAAGCGACGGAATTCAATGGGCGGGAGTTGCTCGCCGGCACCGCGTCGACGATCAGTTTTCAGGTAGGGATCAGCTTGGACAGCTACGATTTGATTTCGGTCGGCTTCGGCGGAGTGGGGCTCACGACGCTCGGCATTGAGAAGAGTCGCGTCGACGGTCCCGACGCGACCAAGGCCAACCTGGCCATCACCGCGCTCGACTCGGCCCTGACTTCCGTGTCCCAGACACGGGCGGGATTCGGCGCGGCAACGAATCGGCTGACGTTCGCCGTCAATCACTCGGAAGATATTCGCTTCAATCTCGAGGCTGCCAACAGCGCCATCCGCGACGCGGACATCGCCGCGGAGACCGCCTCCTTAGCCCGTTATCAGATTCTCGTGCAGGCGGGGGCTTCGGTGCTGGCGCAGGCGAACATCGTCCCGTCGTACGCCTTGAATTTGCTCAACGCTTCGTAGGGCGCGGGCCCCGGCTTGGGCGAACCATGTTTCTATTCTGCTCGGCGACTCTGCGGTATACAGGCGGGCACAGCCTATGGATTACGCGCACGTCTTACATTGCCGTCAACTGCCCACTTCGCGCCAGCCGCTCACGACCGTGAGCCACAACGAAGTTCGTCGTGTTATCGACGAGCGTCCCTCGCGTCGTCACCTGCGGTCGCTGGTCATCTTGGGCGTGTTGCTGATGGCCGCGCTGATGGCTTCGCCTGTGGCCGCGGCCCCTGAAGCCCACATTCTGCGAATCGATCCGCGAGCGAGTCTTGTGGAGGGCGAGCCGGTGCTGACCACGGTCATCGAGCTTGTCCAGAACAAACGGATGAGCGAGATCACTTCGCGCTGTGCCTTCGAGACCGGGAACGCCAATCTCGATTGTCAGGCCAACGCGCTCGAAAAGCCCAAGGCTCTCTACGACGTCTTTCCTTTTCCCGAAGAGAACGCCTTCTTCACGGTCACTGTCGATGGCACCGACCGCCCAGCAACATTCATCTCCAAGACGCGATGGGGGGCGAGCTACGACCAGGATGGCGTGGGGACGGCATGGTTGCTGGTGGTCGATGCGGCCCAGAGCATGGGACGCCGTTTCAAGGCGGCGCGTAGTGTGGCGCGCGAGTTCGTCCAATCGATGGGACCGAATGACATCGTCAACGTCATGTTCTTCAATGACCGCGCGATCGTTCGCGACAGCAAATGGCTGGCGAAGAAGAGCTCGGCGCTGGCTTTCGTCGACAGTGTGGGCGGGACCTTTCCCGCGCAGGGGCGCACTCGGCAGCTGTTTCAGATCATCAAACAAGCGGCCACGGACGGCTTTCGTGAACTGGGCAATGCGGGTAGCCGGATCAGCGTGCCGATGCATCAAGCGATGGTCGTCTTGTCCAACGGAGTTTCCGGATCGGACATTGGCTCACCCGCTCAATCGGCCTTACTGCTCAAGCAGTACATGACGAAGGGTCGTTTCCCGGAAGACAACAAGACGCTTCCGAAGTCACCGGTGCCTATCGTGAGCGTGTGGTTTCCGACGCGAAAGATGGAAGAGGTGTTTCAGAACGCGCGTCAGTTCATGGAGAACCTCGCCAACAACGAGATCGGTGGTTTTTACAGCATCGTTCGCTCGGGTCAGGGGTATCGCGCGAAACGCATCGTGACCGCCGTGCGGCGTCGTTTCGATCAGATGCACATCATCAAGTGGCGGGTGGCATGCATCGCGCCGACGATCGGGCAGACCTTCAAGTTGGTCTTCAAGAGCACGAAGCCAGCGATTGCTGGGGACAACTTCATCAATGTTCCCGTCGGAATCGATCCGAGCAGTTGGCCGCTGGATATCGATGTCGAGGCGACCAAGCGGGCGGCGAAAAAGTCGGCCATCTACCCGGGCGGCGAGGTCAAAATCTTCGGGGATTTCTGCTGGGGCTCCGACCACAAGCGCGCTCAGCTGTACATGATCCCCAAGAAGCAACCCGCTCCTGCCTCCCTCAAAGGGCAGTCCGTGGAGAATGCGCGCAAGGCGCAGAAGAAACTCATCGAGGCCGGCATGGTCGGAAAGTCGCTCAACTCGGGAGACTCGTTCGTCGAGTTTGAAGTGCCCGAGAAGACGAAATGGCTCTCTGGCAAGGGCGACAAACTGAGTGGTCGTTTGGTGGTGGTCGATTCGCGCGCGTATCGTTCGAGCGCCATTACCGCCGATAAGATCCTCACCCTGAGGGCTCAAAAGAAGCCGCTCAACTACTTTCTCATCGGTGGACTGACCTTCGGCGGCGTCATCTTGATTTTGCTCCTGATCCAAGTGTTTCGCGGCGGCGGTGGTCGTCGTGGCCGGCGCGGGGGGCCTCCTCCTCCTCATATGCCGCAGGCTGGTCCTCCGGGCCCGGGCGGGTACCCTCCGCGCTGATCGTCAAGCACCAACTTGAAGGCTCGCGGTTAGCGGGCGAGCTGAATCATGGGGCCTGCCCGCACGTGAAAACCGTGCGCCTCGATGAGATCACCGTCGAGCACGAAGGCGTCCCGTTTGGCGAAGCGGATCGTCGAATCGGTCACCAAAGTGTCCACGTGTCCTTTGCCGCCTAGCGGCCGTCCCGCGAGCACGAGGGGTGCGCGAGGTCCGAGCTGGCCTGGAGGGAGACAGGACGCCACCAGGTGGGGCATTGAGGGTGCCTCGCCAGCGCGGTAGGTGAGCATCATGTGGAGGCCTAGGTTTTTGACGACCGAAGCGCAGATGAGGGACCAGGCTTGCGCCTTCTGCTCGACCCCGTCGACGGTGAGGCGGCAGGGCATGGGTGTGAGCACTTCGCGGGCCTTCGCACCCTTGACCAAGGAACTGAGGAAGATGTGCGCCGCGACTTTCGCGGAGCCGGAATAGCCAGGCGCACCGGCGGCATAGTAGAGGCGAAAAAAGCGGGCTATGAGGCCCGTACCGACGATGAATCCCAGTCGACGCTCCGTCACATCTTCTTGCGCGTTGAACGACTCGATCGCGAGAGTGGGTTTGAGTGCGATTTCGGGGGGACCGGATAGCAGCCGCTGGACTCGGGCGATGGGGCGGCCGACGATGCCCCAGTTCCGTCCTACCGTGCCTGCGGTGCCCGCCGGGATCGGCGCGATGGCGGGCAAGCCGTCGTCGCCGAGTCGCTCGGACAGGGCGCTTAAGCCGGCTGTCAAACTTCCATCTCCTCCGGCGATGAGGACGAGATCAGGCCGTTCTCTTGCAATGATGTCCGAGCAGTCGGCAAGCTGCTGCAAGCTGTTGGTCTCGTGCATCACGCACCGGCCCTCAGCAACCCGCCGAAACGCTCGCAGGAGCGAGGCGTTGCGCCGAAGCTGCCGCGCCTGCATGTTGACGATGAAGTGGGGGGTCATGACTCTCTGTCTCGCTGGCTCTCTTAGCGCCGTGCGTCGACTGTCGCAACGCGGCGGCGCGCGGATAGCCTGAGGCTCAGAGGCGTAGTAGGGTCAGGGCAGCTCATGAATCGGTGCCCTTTGCAGATCGTAGAGCGCCGCGTGACTTGGCGCGGTTGCGGCGTGCTCTTGTTGAGTCTGGTCTTGTCGGCCTGTGCGGCCAACCCACTCCACGAGGCGGCTTACGCCGGGGACGTGGACGGCTTGCGCGTGGCTTTGGCCGAGGCGAAGTTGACGCCGGCTATCGCACAGCGAGTTGCCTACAGGATGATGCGCGCTGAACTGAAGTCTGCGGCCGGGGCGCCGGGCGAACGCCAGCTACAGGGGCTCGAGCCGTGTCTGCATTATTTTCGCAGTGACTTGGCGTACCGTGCCGTAGCCAGAGACAGCCTCGCTGCCCTCGTGGCAAAGCTGCGAGTCGATAGTGGCTTCTCTCCACCGCTCGAATATGCGAGTCGGGTCCAGGACTCTCAGCCGCAGTGGCGAGCTGCCGCTGCGCGGTCGCTGATCGTGAGTGGGGAGGCGCCGCAGGGGAGGGTGAATCAACGCGCTGACGCTGACAACGCCGGCGTGTGGCGACGTCGCCTGTTGGTCGATCCCTCAAGCGTGGTCCGTTTGGCCGCCGTCCACGCGGCAGAAGATGCGCGCGATCCGGATGACCAAGAGAGCTTGCTCGAGGCGGCGCGGCTCGACCCTGAGCCAAGCGTTCGTCATGGGGCGATCGCCGCGCTCGCTGCGCGCGGTGGCCGACCGGTGTGGTCGGGACTGAGCGATCTTTGGGCGAACGCCGATGTCGTGACGCGCGAGGCGATCGTGCGGGCATGGGCCCGGGTGGCGGACATGGACGACGAGCCCGGCCGTTCCGAAGCGCGCTTGAGGCTTCTGCGGGTCGTCGAGCGGAATCACGGTACGCCGACGGTGCTCGCCGCCGCTGCGCTTCTGGGGGCAGAGGCGCCGACGGCGGAGGCGACGCGGCGGAGGGCTGCCGCGCTGCTCGTGCGGTCCATTCGCGAAGGCGCGACTCGTACCAAGATCGCCGCGATCCGAGAGGCCAACGGGCTATGGCCGGACGTGGCGGAGGCGATCCGCGATGCGAGTGAGGCCCACGACGTGCGGGTCGTCGTCGCAGCGCTCGCGCGCATGATCGCGTTTGAGAAGAGCGATCGCGCGGTGGCGCGATCTCGGTTGTTGAGCATGGCAGAAGGGCAGGGACTCGGTGCGTTCGACGCTCGTCATGTTTTGGCGACGGCTGGCGACGCTCGGGTCGTGAAGCTCATCGAGAAGGATCTCGATGCGACGAGTTGGTTCGATCGCAGTCAAGCCGCCGAAGATCTCGTGGCGCTTGGGCAGGTCGTGAAGGCGGCTCGTGCCTTGGCAGATCCGGATGGGTATGTTCGCGCGCGAACAGCATGTGCGGTGATGGCTTGGCGGGGTGGCGTGCCCGCGGCGAAAAAGCGACCCGGCTCAGCCAATACGGGCGACCGCACAGTGCGATCTTCCGTTGGGAGTCGACGGCCGTGAACTTCGCGCGCGTGGTGAAGTTCACGGTGGTTGTCGCCTTGCTCTCTCTCGCCTTGCCGGGAGCAGGCGAAACGGAGCGACCGTCGGGACCGCTTCAATCGCTTCGAGTGGGTCTGGTGTTCGATGTGGGCGGTCGTGGCGACAAGAGCTTCAACGACGCTGCCTATGCGGGCGTGTCCCGCGCGCAGGACAGACTCGGCGTGAGGATCGAATTGCTCGAACCAAGCGGCGCAGAAGATCGGGAAGCATCGCTCCGCCTGTTTTCGGCGCGCGGGTTCGATTTGGTGATCGGTGTCGGGTTCATCTTCTCGACCGACATCAATGTCGTCGCGCGAGACTTTCCCGCGACGAAGTTCGCTTGTGTCGACTACGCACCCACGCCCGGCGCGACCATACCGGGCAATGTTGTGGGCTTGGGGTTTCGTGAGGAAGAGGGTTCTTTTTTGGTGGGCGCGGTGGCGGGGCTGATGACGAAGACGAAACATCTGGGTTTCGTCGGCGGAATGGACATTCCGCTGATCCATCGCTTCGAAGCGGGGTATCGCGCGGGCCTGAAGATGGTCTGCGCCGAGTGTGAACTCCACGTTGCGTACGCAGGAACGACGCCTGAGGCGTTTCGCGATCCGGCCAAGGGCAAGGCGGTGGCCATCAGCCAAATCGCAGCCGGAGCTGACATCATTTATCATGCGTCCGGTACCACGGGACACGGCGTCTTCGAGGCTGCCCGGGACATGGGGATCAAGGCCATCGGCGTCGACTCCGACCAATACGACGAAATGCCGGGCACCGTCGTGACGAGCATGATCAAGCGCGTCGATGTCGCGGTGTTCGATACGATAGCGGCGGTGGGCTACGGGAAGTTCAAATCGGGAATGCGGTCTTTTGGTGTGGCGGAGTCGGGCGTTGATTACGTGCATGAAGGCCCGCACGGCGCGCTCGTCCCCGATCCGGTCAAACGAGAGGTCGAGCGACTTCGCGGAAGGATTGCGCGGGGCGAAATATCCATTCCTCGTCGATAGTCGCTTGGTCGTGGTCCGGAGGGCGTGTCTCGGTTCGCCTCGTCGAGGCCTCCGTGGACCGCGGGCTCACCACGTGACGAGCACCTGCTTCGGCTTGATCTGCACGTTCACGCCCTCGACGACGAGCTTGACGTCGAAGAGTGCTTTTCCCGTCGTGGGAAGCTCTTCGCCTTCTATCTTGGGATCGACGTACGCGACGAGCAGCTTCTTCTTCAGCGCCAGCGTGAGTTTTGGCGGCCCGTCGATGAGCACCTCGACTCGGGGCGGTTTGACCCTCGCCCGCTTCAATCCGAGGACCTCGACGGTCACGTCTGGGAACGCAACGTGAGCGCGCTCCTCGTGGATTTCGAGGGAGGCGAGGACGCTCATTGGATCGTAATCAACTCCTGTGGGCGGTGGAGTCAGAGCCAGTCGTCGGGTATGGGTGCCGCCGCCGAGTCCGGTGATATCGAAGTTGTCCGCGACCACGACTTGCAGCACCTCGACCGCCGAGCGTGGCCCGGTAGCGATGACCCGGAGCGGTTCGAGTTTGATGCTGCCCTTGAGTTGCATGCCCTTGGCTGGGGATCCGGTCGATTTCGTGTGAATCGCGACCTGACGGGGGATTTTGTCCTCGAAACGGGTCTCGATCATCGGGGGAACGATCTTGAGAACGCGAACGGCGGGGGCGAGGCCCGTGATCATCGCGGGGGTGAGAGCGAGACGCGCGAAGTCGAGACTCTTCGTCAAGTCGACAGGTTCGAGTTCGAGGTCGACACCTCGTAGCTCGGCGATCTGTTGGCGCGGGCCGGCGATGGTGACGTCGACTGTTGCGGGCAGCTTGGTCACGAGGGATCGAGCGGCATCAGGCGATGGCATCTCAGCGACCAGCGAAACTTTCAGCGTGCGCTGCGCATGTTGCGCACTGTGAATGAAGTTGTAGAACGCCAGTGCGCAAAACACGCTGATCGCCTTCAGCCAGAAGTTGTTGAGGACGAGCTGGCCTACGATACTGCGCGCGCGGCTTCGTTTGCTCACGGCTCTTCTCCTTCGAGCATCGTGGTGGCCGGAAGTTCTGCACGCTCCATCGGCTTGCTGACCTCGACGGTCAACGAGACGCGCGCGGCGGGTTCAACCTGTTCGCGGTCTTTCGAGGAGCGCATCGGCACCGAAACGTCGTCCAGTTTTTCGCCCGACGGTGTCGGAGAAGGTTCCTCGGAGACCACGAGAAAGGAAGGTTGTGAGACGCTTGGTGGGGGCCGAGATGTTTCATCACCTGGACTCGGCGGTGCGTTCGTCTTGGTGACCGCGCTGGTTTTGGTCGAGCTGGACTCCGGGGGGCTCGAGTCGGCCGTGACTTTCGCAGGCGGCACGGTGCTGAGTCTTGCCTTGGTTTTCGTTGCTGCCTGGGTCGTCGAGCTACTGCTATCGGGATTTGGCTGCTTGTTGCCGGTCGCCCCGCTGGAAGAGTCAGCGGTGGCGTCGGCCGGCTCCTCCGCATGGGCTGCCCCATCTTCTTGTGCATCATCGGGCCCAGCGCCGCCGCGCAGGCTTGCCATAATGCGGGACCCGAGTGAGAGCGAGCGGGAGGCGGCCGGACTGCCCATGAGCCCGAGGAGAGCTTGGCGAAGGGAGGGGGCGTCGAGATTCTGGACCATGCCGTTCGGAAAACACAAGGTCACGGTGCCTCGTTCTTCGCTCACCACGACGACCACCGCATCGGTCTCTTCGGTGATGCCAACGGCAGCGCGGTGTCGCGAGCCGAGCGTGGGATCGACGATGCGTGTGCCCTCGGGCATGGGCAAGAACAGACCCGCACGAGCGATGCGTAGATCGCGGATGAGCACCGCGCCGTCGTGGGTCTTGTTGACCGACTCCGGAATGAAGAGCGACACGAGCAACTCGCGGGTGACGATAGAGTCGGTCATGATGCCGTCGCTCTTCACAAATTCGACGATGTTCGCGTCGCGTTCGATGACGATGAGCGCTCCCATGCGGTGACGGGCGAGTTCGGTGGTGGCTGCGACGACTTCTTCGACGACTCGGGTCTGCGCATCATAACCACGCGACAGCCACGCCTTGGCGCCGACTCGGATCAGCGCGCGTCGGATGTCGTTTTGAAACACCACGATGACGATCAAGATGATCGAGGAAGCCAACCAGGACAAAACACTCATCAGGGTGGCCAGCGCTGCGTATTTCGCGAGCAGGTAAAGAAGTCCGAACAGCGCGAAGCCCATGCCCATTTGCATGGCGCGCGTTCCTTTTAGGACCAGGAGCGTCCTGTAGATGATGAAAGCTACAATCGCGATGTCCGCCATATCGCGGCCGATGGTCGTCCACGAACGGTTGAGCGATACGAGCTGACTCAGACCTTCAAACACGGGGTGCCTCCGGGCCGACCAGCTTGGATTGGGTCAGGCCGTCCGGCTTCGAACGCCGCTCGCGATGGTGTTCTTCCAGGATCGCAGCGAAACGGAGCGCTTGCTGTACTTCCGCGACGTCGTGGACGCGCAGTATGTCGGCGCCTTGTCTCGCCAAGTCCAGCGCTGCAGCGATGCTCCCGCCCAGTCGCTCACTCGCTGCTGCAATCTCGGCGCCCTCGTGCTGAGCGATGGCCATCGCGATGTAGCTCTTGCGGCTAGGGCCGACCAGCACGCGCACGCCCAAGCGCTGTTTCAGCTCGCTCAGCGCGACGCACAGGGTCAGTGATTGGTGCGTATTCTTCGTGAAGCCCAGGCCCGGATCGAAAATCAGCTTGGAGGGTTGGAGCCCCCCGTTGACGGCCTCGTCGGCCGCTTGCTGCCACTCTTCCACAACCTCGTCGAGCAGCGCCTCATAAGCATCGTCGGCGTATTGGCTGAAGCCTGCCATGTCGCTCATTGGGCCTCGGCAGTGGGTGAGCACCAAGTCGGCGTCGTACCTCGCGGCCAGTGCCCCGAGCGGTCCCGCCGTGTCGAGCGACACGCTGTTCACCATGGTTGCGCCCTCATCCAGGGCGTAAGCGGCGACGGCCGGCAGCGTCGTGTCGACGGACGCGATCATTCCTTCATCTACGATTTGGCGGACTGCTCCTCCAATTCGCTCGATCTGCGCTGGCGCATCGATCGCGGCTGCGCCCGGCCGCGTCGATTCGGCGCCGACATCGATGATGTCCGCGCCTTCGCGAAACAGTTGTTTGATGCGTGCATGAGCTCCGTGGTCGTCCAGATAGCAACCGCCATCGAAGAACGAGTCGGGTGTCCGGTTGACGATGCCCATGATTTGCACGCGCTTTGTATGTTGCTTGAGCGCACGCAAACGGGTCACCCCCCTTGGTGACGGTTTGAAGCTAGATGGTTTGTGGGGCCTGCGATAAAATTCATCACTCCCATAATTCTTGTAGCAATATTGAAGGCTTTGAGCAATTCGCGCGCGCTGTTTTTGAGCCGCTCTCGGTGAATTTCGACCATCGAATTCACGATTCGATCGACAACGAGGTTTTCGACGACGTTCCTAGCCAGCTCTGCTAGCGTTCGGAGCTGGTTCTCATGCTTCGGACTCGCCTGCGCGTTGCCCCGCTGACGGCTCTGATCCTGAGCAGCGTCTTTGCCGCTCTTTTGACAGGCGTTGGGATCTTCGAGCTATTCAGCCCTTCGTTTGCCGCTGAATATGGGCGGCCGGCACCGGTTACCCTCCGGGTGCCGTTTGGCGGTCGGATCGTGCATCGTGACGGCCAACTGCAAAGCCTCAGCTACACGTATCGGCGGATCATCATCCCCCGAGGCACGACGTTGTTGCCGAGCAAAGAAGACCACCGAGCGGCCGTGCAGCAGGACCAGCTCCGCCGAAAGGCTGGCCCCTTGCACCTGTTGAGCACCTTCGTGCTCTATCTGTTCGGTTGCCTCGTTATTACGACGTATTTTCAACGGTTTGGCCATAGTCGCACCCGGCTGCTGCGGTCCCAGATCGGCATGCTTACCTTGGTCCTGCTGACCGTCTTGGCGGCCCGAGCCCTGCTCCTGATGAGCGGACTGTCCGCCTTTTGGATCCCGCTCGCGGCGCTCTCCTTGTGGGTTGCGGTGAGTTTCGACCGCCGGACGGGGCTGTTGGTGGACATGTTCACCTGCTTCGTCCTGAGCTCCTTGTTGCGTTTCGATGTGGTGTTGCTCGCCGTTTTTGTCGTGCGGGGGCTCGGCGCGACCTTGTTCTTGTTTAGCGAAAAAAGGTCGCGCCACATGATTCCGGCTGGCGTGTTCGCGGGCTTGGCGAGCGCGGTGGCTTATTGCGCCTTGATGGTCTTGCTTCGCGGCGACGCGGTGTTCATCGTCGCGGATTTGGGCCGGGGCATGAGCAGTCATCTCATCGCGTGCGTCGCGGGAGGGCTGGTCGCCGGCGTGCTAGGCACCCTCCTTCGCGAACCCGCACAATTCGTGATGGGCCACGTGTCTCGGACTCGCCTGCTCGACTTGACCGACATTGAGGCTCCCCTGCTTCGCAAGATGGCGACCGAGGCTCCTGGCAGCTGGGAGCATTCGCGCGCCATGGCGAATCTCGCCGAGGCTGCGGCGGCTTCGATCTCGGCGGACTCGCTACTCACTCGGGTTGGTGCCTACTATCACGACCTCGGAAAGACCGTTCAGCCGAAGTATTTTATCGAGAATTTGACCGCTGGAGAGGCGTCGCCGCATGGCGAGTTGAGCGCGGCGGTGTCTGCGGATGCCATCATGGCTCACGTCGTACTCGGCACGAAAATTCTACGTCAGGGCGGCGTTCCCGAACCGGTCGTCGAATTTGCGTACACCCATCACGGGACGCAGGTGGTTGAGTTCTTCTGGGAAAAGTACCAACAGGAAGAACACGACGAGGATGAGGTCGTTTTACAGCGGAGTCACTTTTCCTATCCGGGCATGAAGCCCATGAGCAAGGAGACGGCCATTCTCATGCTCGTCGATTCGATCGAGGCCGCGTCACGAACCGTGTCGCCGGCGAGCCAAGAGAAGTTCGAAGAGATGATTCGCCGGGTCGTGTTCACCAAGCTGGGGTCAGGGCAACTCGATGATTCGGGGCTCACCGTTTCCGATTTGCGGACGATGACGACACGGATGGCATCGACCTTGGTCAACATGTATCACGGCCGCATCAAGTACCCATGGCAGCGGCGTGAGGAAGCGGAGGCCAAGGCGGAAGCGAAGGTGACCTCCGAGGAGGCCGCGGATGCGACTGCAGTCGATCCAGAGTCGAGCGCGAGTGGGCCGCAGGTCGAGGCCGACACGCAGAAGGACACCGTGCAAGGCGATCGTAGCGAGGCGACCACGGAGGAGAAAGACGAGGAAAACGAATCATGAGCGAGCAGCGGATGGGTGATCAGAGTTTCATGAAAGGCGTTTTCCACGGCGACCTGGCCGAAGACCTCATCTTCCCCTTTCCTCAGGTGGCCAAGGAAGAGGGGGAGAACCTGTCGATGATCCTGGATAGCGTGTCCCGGTTTCTCGACGAGAAAGTCGACAGCGCGGCCATCGATCGGGAACACAGCATCCCGGAGTCGGTCATCGAAGAAGCCAAGGCGCTCGGCCTCTTTGGGCTCCAAATACCTATGGATCATGGCGGCATTGGTCTCAGCACGACGGCCTACAGTCGAATCATGCAACAAGTCGGTGGCCATGACGCCTCGCTCGCGGTCACCCTCGGAGCGCACCAGTCGATCGGATTGAAAGCGCTCCTGTTGTTTGGCACCGACGAGCAAAAAGAGCGCTTTTTTCCGACGCTGGCCACGGGCGAAAAGGTGGCGGCCTTCGCCTTGACCGAGCCGAGCGCGGGATCGGACGCGGCGGGGATCAAGACGCACGCCAAACTCTCGGAGGACGGGACCTATTGGGTCCTCAATGGTTCGAAGATTTGGATCACCAACGGAGCCATTGCCGACGTCTTCACCGTGTTCGCCCGTACCTCGGACTTTGAAGAGGGCACCAAGCCGCGGTTGACGGCCTTTATCGTCGAGCGAGGTGAAGGGCTCACGACAGGGTCCAACGAGGCCAAGCTTGGCATTCGTGGCAGTTCGACCACCGAGGTGTTTTTCGATGACGTTCGGGTTCCGGCCGAGAACGTGATCGGCGAAGTCGGGCGCGGGTTCAAGGTCGCGATGGGCGTGCTCAATAGCGGTCGTCTCGGCTTGGCGGCGGGTTGCGTTGGGGTGAACAAGACGCTCATTAAGATGGCGCTCGACCGTGTTGGGGAGCGCCGAGCTTTCGGCAAGTACCTCGGTGAGTTTGGCCTCATCAAGGACAAGATCGCTGGCATGTTGGCGCGGACCTACGCGCTCGAGTCGATGACCTACCTCACCACCGGTTTGCTCGATGCGGGGGTACCGGACTATTCGCTCGAGAGCGCGATTTGCAAGGTCTACGGTTCGGAGACCGCGTGGTGGGTCGTCAACGAAACGCTCCAGATCGCGGCTGGGACCGGCTATATGGAGGAGTACCCCTACGAACGCATTCTCCGCGACTCGCGCATCAACCTGATTTTCGAGGGGACGAACGAGATCCTGCGGTGTTTCATCGCCTTGTCGGGACTCGCCGGACCGGGCCGAGAACTCTCGGAAGTGAGTCGGGCGATGCGCGAGCCGATCAAGGGCTTTGGTTTGCTCGTAGACTACGCCGTCAAATTTGCTCGGAATCGCATCGCGCCCGGTCGATTGACACGCGCTCATCCGGTCTTGAGCCGAGAGACGGTGCTCATCGAGGAGTACACGGCCCACCTGGCAGGTCATGTGGGGAACCTCCTGCGCAAGCATGGCAGGGACATCGCCTTGATGCAGTTTGCCCAGCGTCGCGTCGCGGATGTCGCCATCGACCTGTTCGCGCTCTCAGCTTGTGTTTCTCGAACCACCGCGACCATCGAGTCACGGGGTGAGGAGGCGGCGCGAGAGGAAATCGACTACACGCGCATATTTGCTGTGGAGGCGCGACGTCGTTTGGAGTGCAACGTGGTCGGTTTCGAGGCGAACGATGACGAAGTGAGAAAAGGTGCGGCCGTGCGCAGCTATGAGCTTGGGTCGTATCCGTTCGATATTATGGGATGATGACGGTAGTTTGCGCCTCAGAACGCGGTCGAACACCTTGCGCCGCATCCTTCCCGGCACCATGATAATCTTCATGGCTTCGAGACGACGAGCGTGGTGTCAAGGCTGCCTGGCCGTGGCATGGGCCACGCTGATGCCGGCCGCCGCGGCGGCGGAGCCTGGCTTCGCTTTGCATGCGGAGGGTTTCGCTGCGCGCATGGTCGGAGAGCCGAAGGCGGACCAGTTTGGCTGGGGCGGCGGCGGATGGGTGTCGCCGGAGCTAAGGCTCAGCGAGCGGCTTGGCTTCGAGCTGCCGATCGGTGCGGTTGGACTTACAAATGGGGCCGGAGGCGAGACGGCTCTCGGCCTTCAGGAGACCGGGTCCGGGTATGCGGCCGTGGCCATACCTTCGCTGCGCGTCCGGCCGTTTGGCGGAAGGCCCCCGAGCGGCGTCTTTGCGGCGGCCGGTGTGTGGGTGTCGGGGGGCGGAGGCGTTGCCTACACCGGAAACTTGCTTCGGCCGGTGCTCGCTGCGCGGCTCGGATATGACTTGTTTGTCTCTCCGCGCTTTCGCGTTGGGCCGAGCGCGGCTTTCGTGCAAATCATCGAGAGCTCGAGTGAAGTGTCACCGGAGGACGCGCGGCTCGTCTTGGTTGGCGTTCACTTGGCGCTGGAGAAGCCGGTCGAGCAGGTAGTGCCGGACCGCGATCGGGATGGTATCCCCGATGATCGGGACAAGTGCCCGGATACCCCTGAGGATCGCGATGGCTTCGAGGACGAGGACGGTTGTCCCGACATCGACAATGACCGGGATGGCGTGCTCGACAAGGTTGATAGTTGCCCGGACGAGCCCGAAGACCTCGATGGCTACGATGATCTCGACGGCTGCCCGGAACTCGACAACGACGAGGATGGCTTGCTCGATACGAAGGACAAGTGCCCCAACATTGCCGAAGATCGTGATGGCTTCGAGGACGAGGATGGATGTCCAGACCTCGACAATGATCAGGATGGCTTTCCGGACAACGTCGATAAGTGTCCCGACGAGCCCGAGACCGTGAACAATTACGCCGATGACGATGGCTGCCCCGACGAGAAACGGGTGCGCGTGCGGGGCGATGAAATCTTGCTCGATGACCGGGTCTATTTTCGGATCAACATGGACCAGATCCAGGTTCGCAGCTGGCCGTTGCTCAAGACCGTCGCGAAGCTCCTCAAGGCGAACCGACAATATGAGCGGGTACGGATCCAGGGCCACGCGGACAAGCGCGGCGACCCGGCCTTCAACCAACAGCTGAGTTTGCGCCGGGGCCAGGCGGTGCGCAAAATGCTCACTGAATTTGGCGTGGCTGCCGAGCGGCTCGTGGTTGAGGGCTTTGGCGACAGCCGGCCGATACGCGCTGGCGCGACCGAGTATGCCTGGCGCAAGAACCGCCGGGTCGAGTTTCGGATCATCCAGCGGGCGAAGCTCCTCCCAGAGGCCAAGGCTCCAAGCGGCGAAATGAAGAAGAAGTCGCCGGCCGTGACGCCGCCGGCCACCGAAGAGAAGACGTCCCCGGATGGTGGAGACGCCAAGTCCGATCCACCACAGGATGATGCGACATCCGCCGATCGTGCGAAGAGCGAGGAGGCCTACGGTGAATAGCGCATACTCACGTTACGCTTTCCAGTGCTTGATATGGAGCTTCGTGGTGTTCGGTGGCGTGGTCTCGGGCTGCGATGCACTCGTCGGCGGCCAATGCCGGGACGGTTTGGTCGCTCAAGAGGGACTGTGCGTCGTCGACGCGACGGGCGGTACGGCCGGAGCGGGCGCCGGCGGCAAGGCGGTTGGAGGCAAGGGCGGATACGGGGGGCAGGGAGCCGGTGGTGCGGCGACCAACGGTGGCGGCGCGATGATGGGCGTGGGCGGCTCGAATTGTCAACCGCCGATGACAGCGTGTCCCGATGGCTGCGTCGACCTGCTGACTGACATCGGCAACTGCGGCGAGTGCGACAACTATTGTCTCTCCGAAATTTGCGTAGCGGGCACGTGCGTAGGACAGACCGTAGGGCACGTCGTCGCCATCGGGATGAACTACGCTCAGGTGAGCCAGCCGATGCGGACGCTGCTCGGCAACGCTGTGTTTCTCGTGCCGCAGAACCCTGTGCGCATCATCGAGTGGTACGAGCATGCCGACGGGGCAGCGGTTGCCAACATCGACGTCGTGTTGGCCGAGCAGGCTGTGTTACGCGGGCGTACCATGAAGCGGTCGAGCTACAACCAGAGCGAGCTTGCGGACAAGTTGCTGTCCACTCCTCAACATGTGCTGCTGATCTACGATCAATCGACCGCAGGTGTGGGCGCTCTGCAACCTTGGGGGGCCGCCATGAAGGATGCCATCCACCAATTCAGCGCGGCAGGCGGCGCGGTCGTGGTGCTCGCCAGTACCGCGGGTACGGCGGAGATGGGGAAGTGGTTGCTGAGCAGCGAGCTGTTGACCGTAAACAGTATCAGCGCGATGACGGGGGAACAGGTGGCCAACAACGCGCCGGGTCATGCCGTCGGATTGTCGGTGCTCGCCCCCTTCCTCGCCAAACCGGTCACGGTGAGTTTCGATGTCACGGTCGATCCTCAGCAGCCCTTCACGACGGTGCTCAGTCGCAAGTCCAATGGCGCCCCGGTCGCCGTTCACCGGGTCATGTACGCCGATCCATGAGCCCGGCGCGGTGCCGGTTGCTCACACCGGATCGCGTCGTCGTAAGACGACACACATGATAATGAGGAGAGAGAGCGTGAGCCCGCCGAGCACCGCGTAAGGCAGCCACACGGTCTCGTAGTTGACGAAGGCCCACGCGCCGTTCAATTCGTCGCTTGCGAGCTGAGCCTTGGCGCATTCGAAGCGGCCGTCGGTAATGAACTCACCGGTAGCCCCTTGCTTGAGATCGATGAGCCAAGCTTTTTCTTTCGCGATGGCGAGGCGCTCTGGAAGGACGCTCGCTTCGAAGCCCCATCGCGCAGGAATGGCGTACATCAACCAATCGATGTGAGGAATGGTTGTCGCAGGTACCATCAGGCCACCGAGCACGACCTGCGGAATGAGCGCGATTGGCGTCAATGCCATGGCCGCTTCGGACGAGGCGACCATGGTCGATAACAGCAGGCCGATCGACACGGAGCAAATCGATGTCATCACGAGCGCGCCAAGCTGCTGCAAGAACGCCTCGATGCCCCCGTGAAAGCCAAGCGTGAAGAACACGATGCTGAGCAACATCGTGCACTGAAGGACGCAGAACACGCTGAGCAGGAAGAACTTGCTCATGACGTAGTTGGCGAGCGACAGGTTGATCATTCGCTCGCGTAGATAGATGGAACGCTCGCGGACGATTTCGCGTGCTGCGTTTGAGGTTCCAAACCAAACCGCGCTGACGACGAGAAAGAACACCGCTCCGGTATGGTCTTGCGTTTTCTCGAGGTTCGCGAAGAAATCGGCACCGTTGGCTTGTGACTCGCTGTTTCCTGCCATCATCTCCTGAAGAGCGCCCAGGCACCACGCTGGTGTGGCTTCCTCTTGGCCGCCGAACACGAGGGCGAGCAGGGCGCCGATGATCGGCGCTTGGGCCAACATGATCACCGTCCCGCCGACATCACGGACCTTGGTTTTGAAGTAGCGGGACAGCAGCAAGCGAAATTGTCCCCGCGTCCTGGGTCGGCCTTCCGGCACGCCTCGCTGGCCTTCCCCTGTGCCGATAGAGCGCCTCCCGGAGTACATCTTCTTGTAGATGGGGTTGTCTTCGGCGAAATACTCCTGGCGCCACAACACCGCTCCGTGCTGTCGGGCGACGGCGCGAGGCGTGCCGGGATGTTCGGCCAACAGTCGTTCGTAAATCGGATCTTCCCGCTCGGTGATCTTGGCGAACATGTCCCGCGGGTTGTCGACCTGTTTCCCGCCTGCAGCGGGATTGAAGGAGCCGAAGAATTCGTAGCTGTCCGGTGTTGTGGATCCAAAGAACATCGGCACGCCCCCGTAGCCGAGGACGAGGGCGTGAGAGAATTTCTCGTATTCCTCCTTTGCCGGCTGATGGATCGTCATGATGATCGTCTTGCCGGTGGCGTGGGTGAGCTCGCTGAGCAGTTGAATCAAGCCGGCCGCGTCGTCTGCGGCGAGACCGGATGTGGGTTCGTCGAGATAGATGATGACCGGGTCGGTGACGAGCTCCAGGGCGATATTGACGCGCTTCCGCTGTCCACCACTCAGGATCTTCTTCTCCGGCTTGCCGATTTGCAGATGCGCCACGCTCTCGAGGCCGAGATCGCGCAAAGTCTGCTGTACGCGTTGGTCGATTTCCTCGTCGCTGTAGTCGGGCGGCAGCCGGAACTTAGCGCTGTATCGGATGGCCTCCCATACCGTGAGCTCGGGATGGACCAAGTCGTCTTGGGGCACGTAGCCGATGGAACCGCGTAGCGTATCGAAGATGCTGTACAGGTCCTCGCCGTTGATGCGGACCATCCCCGCACTAGGCGGTAGGTAACCGTTGAGCGTGAGCAGAAGCGTCGTCTTGCCGGCGCCCGAAGGGCCCATGAGCGCAATCATGTCGCCGGGAAGCGCCTTGAAAGAGATGTTGTCGAGCAGGACCTTGTCCTTCGACTTGTCGTCTCGATCGGGTACCTGAAGGAACAGGCTCCACGATTCGATTTCGTAAAGCGGGCGTCCCGCCCAACGCTCTTGGGCATATGCTTCGTGGACCACTTCGACCGACCCGCCGCTGCCAGCGACGAGTTGAAGTGGCATGGGTCCAACGTAGATCTTCTCACCACTGGTGATCTCGATCTTCTGGCCCGTTGGGATGCGGTGCCCGCGAACGTAGGTACCGTTGGCGCTGCCGAGGTCGGTGACGTAAAGCTGGCTTCCGACTTGCTCGACTTGTGCGTGCTGTGAGGAAACTTGAGCGTGCGGAACGACAATGTCGTTGTTGTCGGGTGTGCGGCCGACGCGCTGAACCCCGCCGGTCGTGCTGAAGTCGAGTTGGCCAAAGACGGTCTTGTGCTTGCGCATGCCCGATCCTGCGACCGGGGCGGGAGAGGCTGGGGGGGCTGATTCGGCCAAGGGGGGCGGCGCGCTGGCTGCCATGTTTCGTACGGCCCCGCCGCCGGCCGCTTGGGCGAGTTCATGAAAAACGCTGATCGGGATGGGGACTGGGCCGACGTGGATGTTCCCCTCTTGCGGTAGAGGCGCCGGCGTGTCCTCCGCGATGCGCTGCCCGGCGATGTAGCTGCCGCTGGTGGAGCCGTGATCGGTCAGCATGTGCCGATCGAGGGCGACGGTGCAGTGCAAGCTCGACACGCTGCGGTGCGCGAGCACGATGTCCACTTGTACGGGATCCCGTCCGAGGACCAAGCGACCCGCTGGCGATTGGGCGGTGCCGCGGATCATCATGCTGAGAGCGATCGCTCGATGTCCGAACGGCAACTCGACCTCGCCGAGGCGGAAGGTGGTTCGAAAGTCGAAGGTCGCCGTCTCGTTCGCACCAAGTTGTCGTTCGCCAGCAAAAGAGGGGCTGCCGTCAATCGCCGTGAACTCAAAGGTGCCGTCACCGTTGTGAACGAGGTTGGCGTGGTGAGCCGCGACGCCGTGTTCTTGAAGAACGATGTCGCAGTTCGGATCACTTCCGATCGTGAGGTTCTGCTTTCCGAAACCGGGAATCATTTCTTTTTATTCACTTTCAGTACGAATCGGCGATGCGATGAAGCTTCTACCGGTAGAGCAACGCCCACAAGAGGGCAGCAACGAGAAATCCGGTCGTCGCTACCAAGACCAGCACAATCTTTATGAGCAAACTGATGGTTCGAGCCGTCTTGTCGCTGGTGGGCTGGGTCGGAATCGGGGGAGGGCGTCGGTGGCGGCTCATGGCTGGCATGGGCGGGGTCGACGGAGCGGTTTGGGCGTCTCGGACGGACGATGGCGCGGCGTTCGCCATGGGCGCCGATGGCTGGGCCGGAGCTTCGGCGATGGTGGGGGAAACGGCCGAGGGGGCGGCGGAGGCAGGCGAGACGGAGGCAGGCGAGACGGAGGCAGGCGAGACGGAGATGGGAGCCATGGCCGGCGCACGGTTGACGGTTGTTGGCACCGGTGAACCTGCGTGGAGCGGGTTGGAGGCTGGCGATTGGGCAAGCGTCTGGATGTGGTCCTTTGGGCCGGCGGAGAGGATCTTCACAAGTTGAACGGTGATATTGTCGTTTCCTCCGCGGCGGTTGGCGAGTGCGACCAATTCGTCCGATGCGCGTTGAGGGCCGTCACTGCCCATGTACTGGTTGGTCGTGAGCATGATGTCGACATCGCGGGCCATGTCCGTCAAGCCGTCGGTACAGAGCACAAAGACGTCACCGACGAACAATTCGACCGGCTCCTCACGCAGTTCGACTGCGACATCGCGCGTCATCCCCAGGGCGCGAGTGATCTTGTTGGCGTCGGGGTGACCCACGGCTTGTTGACGGCTGATCAGGCCATTGTCCAGCATTTGCTGCACGACCGAATGATCCCGCGTAAGGTGATAGATCTGGTCGCCGCGAATGCCGTAACAGCGACTATCTCCGACGTGTGCGACGACCGCGCGGCCGCGGTGGAGCAACATCGCAACACAGGTACACCCGGGTCGATGAGCTTGGTCCTTTGAGCCACCGAAGTCGTAGACCTTGTGCGCTGCGGTTTCGATTGCGCTCTTGAGCGAGTCGCGAGGTGCGCTCGTTGCCGTTAGGGAGGAGAAACTTTCGGCGATGGAATTGACGGCGATATCGCTGGCTTGTTTACCACCCGCGTGACCACCCATTCCATCGCATACGATAAACAGCGGGCCCAGCGCGGTATCGACGTGCCGACACGCGTCTTCGTTAACTCGCTTGCTGGGGTCGAGGCCCGGGTCGGTCGCCTCACCGAATGCGACTTCGATCAACGTTTCGCCATCATCAAGCGGACGGTGAAGCCGCCAAAGCGGACCTCGTCCCCGTCATTGAGTGCGATGGCTGACTCGGGGGACAGCCTGGTGTTGTTTCGGTAGGTGCCGTTCGTACTTCCGAGATCGGCGAGGGTCATTTGCCCGTCCTGGGAGCGCAGCATGGCGTGCCGGGTGGATGTCGTGCCATGCGCGACGGGCACCGCGCAGTCGATCTTGGTGTCCGCTCGACCAATGAGATTGTCTCCTTCGTGGAGCACCCAATGTTGACCGTTTGGCTGCTCTTGGAAGCTCACCAAGAAGCCGGCGAGGACCCGCTGGGTGTCGGCGCCGGAGGCGACTTCGGTTGCTTGCATGGCGACCGGATTGGGGTTGTTGGGTGGAGGAGCGATCGCTTGGGGCGCGATGGGCTGGGGCGGGGCAGGATAGGCAGGAGGCGCGTGTTGAGCTGCGGCCTGCGGTGGTGCGGGAGGATAACCCGGCGAGGCAACGTGTGGCGCGGGCGGATAGGCTGCTTGTGCACCTGGCGGCGGTTGTCCCACGGCGCCTTGGGGTAGCTGTGGTTGCGGCGGCGCTGGGTAGCCGGGATTCGGTGGCGGGGGGTACCCGCCAGCCGTGTTGGGTGGCGGCCCGAAACCCGGTGGGGCAACAGCCCCTGCGAATGCAGGGGGGGGGCCTCCGCTCGGTGGTTGGATGCCAGAAGGTGGACCCGCGTCGGCGGCAGGAGGCGGGGCGTACCCTGGAGCGGGGGCGGCAGGAGGCGGGGCGTACCCTGGAGCGGGGGCGGCAGGAGGCGGGGCGTAC
>JAPYTK010000035.1:31115-35350 GCA_029941785.1 Polyangiaceae bacterium
CAGCGGGGGCGGCAGGAGGCGGGGCGTACCCTGGCGGCGCTGCAGCGGGGGCGGCAGGAGGCGGCGCGAACCCGGGAGCCTGAGGCATGGGTGCGGGCGGGGCAACGGGTTGGGGATAACCGGGAGGAGGTGGGCCACCAGGGGGGCCAGGAGGCTGTTGGCTCATGACATGTCCTTATTCTTCACCCATCGGGGAAAGCGGACAGAAGCATACCCTCCAATCCGCGCGGATGGATCAAGAAATTAGGTCGCACGTTCGCCTTGGCAGAGGCGTGAGCACTGTCATCGCCTGCCGACCTACTCGTCGCGGAAGGTGGGAAAAACCGGACTGGACTTAACGGTCCTTGATATCCCGAACTCGAGCGGCTTTGCCGGTACGGTCGCGCAGGTAGTAAAGACGCGATCGTCGAACCACGCCTTGGGAGCTGATCTCGATTTTCTCGATGCGAGGGCTGTGGAGCGGGAAGATGCGCTCGACGCCTTGGCCGAAGCTCACTTTGCGCACGGTAAAGGTCGAACGGGCACCGGCGCGGTGCCGTTTGATCACAAGACCTTGAAAGACCTGGACACGAGTCTTTTCACCCTCCACGACGCGATAGTGGACGCGTACCGTGTCACCACAGCGAAAACTGGGGTGGACGGAGCGGAGTTGGCTGTTTTCAAGCTCTTGAAGAAGGCTGACGCTTTGCATAATTCATCCCTCGGGTGCTCGGCAGCCACGACGTGGATCGAGCGGGGGCCGGGATTATGCACGCTGAGAACGCGATGTCAATGAATGTCCTCAGTCGCCGCTTTCGGCGGCGGAATCCTGTTTCGCTCGCATCGCTTGGGCTTGCCCGAGTCGCTTCTTGATGGTCCGACGTAGTTTTGGAAGATTGAAGAAGACGGCTTCTTGGCCTCCGTCGATCTCACCGATGGCTTTGGCTATTTCTCCTGCAATTTCACGGGGTTTTTTGGGGATCCGAAGGGCGTCGCCCAATTGGCCCAACGCGGCGGTTTCGGCCTCGTCGATGGTGCCGTCCACCGCCGTGATCCATGACGCAACGGCGTAGACGAACAGACGGTCTTCCTTCGCCATTTGGCTCAGGTCGAGGCTCCCGAGTTCGAGCGGCTCTTTGACCGCGTCTTCGATCCTGGAGATCTCCTCGATCTCCAGGCCCTCCTCAAGCGCTGTGCGGACGATGGCGTCTGCCTCGCTCTCGTCGAGATGACCGTCCGCCCAGCCTACTGCGGCCAGCGCCAAGAAGACTTCGGTTCCAAGTTTTTTGTTGGTCTGCGGGGCATCGTCTGACTTTTCGCTCATGGCCCTGACGGTATCTCAGTGGCGAGCCAAGTGAAATAGTCAATGGCCGTGGTGTGCGGGCGGCGCCTTGTCCTGACCGACATCTCGACCTACACTGACCGTTGTGGTGTTTCGCAGCTTGCTCTTCGTGTGTCTCTTGACGGCGACCGCGTGTTCGGCCGAGGTCGGAGACGAAGTGGATCGAGCCACGTGGGGGCCCGGCAACGTGTCGAGCGGTGCTCATGGGCAGGGCCGTGTGCTCCTCGAGCGGCAGCGCACCATGGGCAACACAGAGGTGTATGCATCTCAGCGAGTGACGGCCCGTTTTCTTCGCGCTACGCCCGGCGCCGACCCGTCGGTGATCGCGCGCTTGGTCAGCAGCTCCGAGGAACGTCAACGTGAGGTCGAGCTGGGCTGCCACGAACGGCAACTGTTGCCGCCGCATGCGCCTTCGCTTCTTCATGAACTACAGCAGGACGCCGAACGATTGCGGACCGTTGGCGATCTTGCCATCGAACTACTCGACGTTGGCGACGTCGGGCTCGTGTCCGGTGACGAGCGGCACCCGTTGTCGCCGCGTGCTTTCCCGACGGTAGCTGCGCTGGTGTCCGGTATGGTGTACACCTCGCGCGATGACAGTTGGCGTTTCCCACAGAGCGAGCCCTTCGCTTTCGTGGCGACGGGCTCCGCAGATACCCCCGCCTTCCGTTTTCTTGTGGATGCACCGTCTGCGCTCGCTGAGCTGAGGCTGGGCGATCTCGATCCATCGCGCGACGAGATCGCGCTCGTGCGTGGGCGACGACTGTCGTTGAGCTGGCGAGCGGACGTGGCCGGTGATCGCGTCACCGTTCGTTTTGAGAGCAGCGCCGATCAGGCCTCCTATGTATTGTGTGCGTTTGCAGACCACGGCACGGCAGTGATCCCTGGCTATTTTTTTCAGCACCAAGCTGGTCATGAGCTGAACGTCATGGTGACGCGGCAGCGACGACAACAACATGTTGCTTCGGTGTTCGAACGGATCGTCGTCGATTTCGACGACGCGGTGCGCGTTCGAGTGACCCTGGTCGATTGAGCTCTCGAGGTGAGTCCAGCAACGCCACCGGATGAGGCGCTGCGGACGTTCTTGGCCGCCGGTCATTTGAATCAGGCGGCCGAACATTGTCTCGAACTCGGCAATGCGCGGCGGGCGAGCGCGTTGTTCGAACAAGCATGTGCTTTTGCCGAGGCTAGCGACGCGGCCACCCGCGCGGGGGACTGGCGCGGAGCGGCTCGTCTGGCGGCGCTCGCGGCCGATGATGCACTGGTTGTTCGTGCCCTCGACAAGCTCGTGAGTGAGAGCTCCGACGAAGCTCGAAAGGAGGGAGTGGCGCTGACCATTCGAGGTCAACACCGTTACGCCGCGTGGGTGTTTGATCGTATCGAGGACATGGCGGAAGCAGCTTCAGCTTATGAGCGGGCTGAGCTGCCGCTGGCTGCGGCACACGCTCATGCGCGCGCCGGGCAGATCGCGAAAGCGGCGCGTCTCTTGGAGTGCGCGATACAAGCGGCGGGCGATGTCGGGGGCAACAGCTACCGTGTCGCGTTGGGCGAACTTTACGCTGTACATGGCAAGCACGAGGCGGCAGCAAATCACTTGCAGGCGGTGCCTGGCGACGCGCCCGAACGCCCTCGGGCGCTTGAGTTGTTGTGCTCGTCGCTCGATGCGCTGGGCTTGCGGGATGGCATCGCGGCTCTCGAAGCGGAGTGGAAGTCGCTGGGTGGGCATGAATCGGGTGGAGCGCATGGCGCGGCCTTGGGCTTCACCGATTCGCAGGCGAAGGCGGGCTCTGTGGCGGTGACGATTTTTGGACGCTATCGCGTGCTTCGTGAAGTGGCCGTGACGCCACATGCCCGATTGCTCCACGCGATCGACGAGCTTAGCGGTGAGGAGGTTGCCGTGAAGTGGCTCGCCGCTACCGGCAGCTCGCGCGGCCGAGATGCGCTCGCGCGGTTTGTACGCGAGGCGCAGGCACTCGCAGCGCTACGACACCCAGCGATCGTCGACCTGCGTGACTACATTGAACGCGGTCCGGCGATGGTGCTTGAGTGGATGTCGGGCGGCGGGCTGGACGACCTCCTCGTTCGACAGACCTTTGCGCCGGCGCGCGCCGCGCAGGTTGCCTCCTCCGTCCTTGCGGCACTGGGCGTGGCGCACCGCATGGGGATCCTTCATCGCGATGTGAAGCCGGCGAACCTCTTGTTCGATGGTCTGGGGGCGGTTCATCTCGCCGACTTCGGTGCGGCCCATTGGAGCGCGTCACAAGCGACGGTTACCGAGGGGGTGATCGGTACATTGGCGTACATGGCGCCGGAGCAGCGTCGCGGTGAAGCGGCGAGCGCCGCGAGCGATGTCTACGCTGTGGGCGTCATTCTCCACGAAATGCTCACCGGCAGCCCGCCCGATGGCCGGACGACACCGAGCGGAAGCCACCCTGATTTGACCGAGGCTCATGATGCGGTGATCCGGAAGATGCTGCGCCACGAAGCCTCCGATCGCTACGCCAGCGTTGCCGAAGCCCAGCGCGCGATCGCTCTTCTCACATGGTCGAAACGTAGCGTCGAGCGGGAAGAACGAGCGGTCGAGTCGTCTCCGGGCGGTACCAAGGCACCGACCGCTGAAGAGACGGGACGCTACGGTGTCGCGACCTCGCCGGCGAACCGGCCCGGCGAGGCCCCCTATTTGAAGCACGATCGAGTTTTGGCTCGGGAGGTCTTGTTGCTACCTGCAACCGACGAGCATCTCGCACGCGCGGCGCGTCTTGCTCGTGCCAGCCACCCGGCCCTGCCCGCAGTTTGGGGCACGAGTGACGACGGTCGTTTCTTGATTGTGGAGCCTGCGCTCGGAGAGGTGGCCGGTGCGATTTCGGAGGCCGAGCATGCGCGACTTTTCGAGGCCCTCTCCGACATTCACGAG
>JAPYTK010000036.1:0-17729 GCA_029941785.1 Polyangiaceae bacterium
CCTCTACTCGGAAGGGATCGATCGCACGGCCACGAAGGTAATCTGCGACGACTAAATCATCTACCACCGGATCGCAGCTTTCCCACGTGGCGGCCACCTCGACATTGTCAGGATAGCGACGGTTTCGTGGCTTGCGCTGCGCGGCGCGATTGACGGGTGCCGAGGAACCTCGGGGCAAGGACTCACCTCCGCCAACGATCTCTGCGGCTTCTTTGAGGACCTCGGGAAAGTCGTGACGAACGTCAAGCCCGCGAATGGCAGCGATCAAACTGAGAGCATCCCCGCCGGTGCCGCAGCCCGAGAAGCAATACCAGACCGGTCCAGCGACGCCTTCCGACATAACGAATGCGGCCGGATTGGTTCCGCGATGGATCGGGCAGGGCCCGCGCAATGCTGCGCCTCCGCGCTCAAGTCGATAGTTGTTCACGCCGAGCGCAGCCGCGAGGCGCTGAACCCCGGTCGATGCGAGCGCTCGCCGAATTTCGTTGGCATCGAGGTGCGAGGCGGTCATCGCCCCGCCTCCGGCTCGGTACCGTTTTTGGGGGCGCAGCGTTGTTGGTCCAGCCAGGCGGAGATCTCTTCGGCGTCGAAGCGCACCGTGCGCCGGCCGAGGCGAATGTGCGGGATTTTTTCGCGATGCACGAGCGAATAAAGCGTGCCGGTTGGGACCGCGAGCAGTCTCGACAGCTCTTTGTAGGTGAGCAATTTCGCTCGGATCTCGTTCGGGATTTCAGCAATGTCCATGGGGCTTCTCCGTGTCTGTGAAGCCGAACCTTGCCGGACCAGTCCCGAAAGGTCCGGTGTCACCAACGGCGCGGGTTGTTACACGGGCAATCGCCTTCAGGAACTTTCGCCGAACAGCTGCACGACGTTGGCCGCTTCGCTTGGGCCGCCGCCGAGCCGCTCGTAATCGGTTCTGAACGCGCTGGGCGCTAAATGGCTGTAACGCTCGGTCGTCAATGAAATGTCGGAATGGCCGAGGATTTTCTGCAGCCGAAAAATGTCGCCTTCGCCCAAAACCCAAAGGCTCGCGAAGGAGTGCCGCAGTCCGTGAAAATTGACGTACGGGCGCAGTTTTTTCCCGATCATCACGCGCGGAAAGTCCGCCCGATCGAGCACGCGACGGAGCGTCTCGTGAAAGATCCGCGCCGATGGGCCGTGGACGTGCCCGGCGCGGTTCGGAAAAACCAGATCGGTGCGGCATTTGAGCCGCCAGCGCCGGAGGATCGGCAGCAGCGGATCCAAGATCGGGACGTAGCGGACGCGCCCGCTCTTGGTCGGGCCAAGCCGCCCTTTGGAAATCGTTATGAGCCGGCCGTCGAAATCGATGTCGCTCCACAAAAGCGTGGCCAGCTCTCCCGCGCGCGCGCCGGAATAGCAAGCGGTCGCGAACAGCGCGTGCACGAGGTCGCTTTCGCATTTGGCGGCGTCGAGAAAGCGGCGTAGCTCCTCAAAAGTCCGCAGCCAACGATACTCCGTCGAGCAGCGATGCGCTTTCGGTTTTCGGATCTTGGGCATTCGCCGCAGCCACGGAACCGCGCGATCAGCGGCAAGCCTTAGCATCGTTCCGAGCAGGGTCAGATGGTTTCGCACGGTCTGCGGGGCCAAGTGGCTTCGGTCGATCGCGTAACGATCGATCTCGTCCGCGGTGATCTCGTCGAGCAAGAGCGGTCCGAAGGCGGGACGGAGGTTAGACTCGATGATGTACTTGTCATCCCGCCCGCTGCGTTTTTGCGGCGCGCGGTGGCTCAGCCAGTGATCACAAAGTTGGTGGAAATGTACCGATTCTGGCTCCGCCGGGCGCAGGCCCCGCTTCATTTCGATCGCCTCCGCCTCGTGAAGGCGAAGCGCTCGCTGCGCGGCGTTGAAGGTCTCGTGGACTTCGCTGCGGCGGCGGCCCGTTCCGTCGATCCAACGAACGCGCCATTTTTTTCGGTGCCTGACCGGTCTTGCCATTTTTTGCCCGTCCCACCCCGAGGGGTATCGATGAGCAAGGCGACGCGCCCGTGTAACCAAACCGGCTCCCGGTTACGCGGGAGCGATCGATGAGGCCCCTAAGCCCGGTGGCCACAATATGGCCCCGCAAGGTTGGCAAGGACGGCCGCTCACGCCTAAGTGCGTGAAAAAGCAGCGCCCCCGGCAGGAGTCGAACCTGCGACCAACGGTTTAGGAAACCGCTGCTCTATCCTCTGAGCTACGAGGGCTTTCGGGACAAGCTGTGCCCGCAGCCCGCGGTGCCGTCAAGGCGCGTCACGCGAAGCGTTGCGAGGCTACCTGCGACTGCTCCCCGCTCAAGCTCAGCGGCACCCGGCCCCGTCGACAGTGCGCAGGCGGACACTCGTTCGCGGCCATCCAAGTGGATCACCTGGCGTGTTGAATGCGCGCGCCATGGGCCTTTTCTGATCCATGGAAAGAAGGTGTAAGTGTCTGAAATCACCAGCGGGACAGGATTCCATCAATAGGAATGACTTTTGCCTATACTCTGTGATGGCGCGAAACGCGCTTGCGAGGATTCGATATGGAGAAGTGGATTCGGTTCTGGTTTGTCCCGGCGTTGTTCATCGCCTTAATCGGGCCATGGGGCTGCAGCGCATCAGGCGAAAGCAACATGTTCACCGCGGCCGCCACAACGGGCAGCGGCGGCGAGGGCGGCGAGGGCGTCGTGCTCACGACCGGCAGCAGCGCGAACGAGCTCACTCTCGAGCCGGCGACCATCGACATTAGTGTCGTGGACGGCGTAGTGACTCCCGTTCAGTTCAAGGCGCTCCGTGGTGGAGAGCAAGTCTTCCCCGGCAAGTGGTGGGTCGATTACGGCCAGCTCGCAGCCGTGGATGTCGAGGGCAAGCTCACGCCCACCGGCAAGATGGGCGGCGTGCTCAAGGTCTACGCCGAGCACGACAAGGCTGAGGCGAGCGCGATCGTGAAGATCCGTTTCGAACAGCGCATCGACACGGCGGGGATCGACGACGCGACGAAGAAACTTCTCGAAGGCGCGACCACCGTCGACGTCGATACGATGTGGACCTATCCCTATGACGGCACGACCTTCCCCAAGGGCCTCGCCGCACCGGAGATGATGTGGAACGGCAGCACGGTGGGCGACGTTTACTTCGCGCACTTCAAGAGCGACTTTCTCGACTACGGGATTTTCTTTAAGGCCACCCCACCTTCTCGCTTCATGCTGGCGACCGAGGGTTGGCTCGCGGTGAGTGAGTCGAGCATGGGCGGACCGACGGACATCAAAGTGACGCGCCTCGTGGAGAAGGCCAAGGAGGCCACCGTCATCGCTGATCACGACTGGACGATCGCGCGCGGACGTTTGCGCGGGACGGTGTACTACTGGGCGAACAATCTTGGTCGCGTGGTTCGCATTCAGCCCGGAGCCACCGAGCCTGACGACTTTCTCGCGGCGGCCGGTCAAAACGGCTGCAGCGCATGTCATACTGTTTCCGCGGATGGCCGAACGCTCGTCCTCGGCGGCGACATCGCGACGAACACCTATGATCTGGTGAACGACCAACCGGTGCTCGCCTTGGGATCGGTAGGTAAAGCGGTGCGCAACTGGGCGATGCCGGCCGTCTCCCCCGACGGCAAGTACATCGTCGAGAACAATGCGGATCTACCGGGCCCCCCCGGCGGCTCGGACGGCGTATTCGATGCGGTGACAGGCCAGAAGCTCCCGAACACCGGACTCGAGGGAACCATGCTCGATTACCCGGCTTTCGGAGTCGAGGGAACGAAGCTCGTCTACGTCGAGCACGACAAGCGGGACCTGTTTGTTTACAACTTCGACATGATGACCGCCGTCGCGAGCTCGAACACGAAGCTCATCGATGCGGGGACGGAAATGGATCGGGATGGAATCTTCTTCCCGAACGTGTCGCCCACCATCTCGAGCAAACAGGGCGATGGCATTTATACCGTTTACCATCGCGGAAAGTACCCCGGCTCCAAAGATACCCGCTTTGGGCCTGGCGATCTGTACATGGCGAGCGCGACGCAGGCTGGCGTGGAGTGGCGTCTCGCTGCGGCAAACGGCGATGGCTATCCCTTCGCTGCGGGCGATCGCGACCGTGCGTTCAACTACGAGCCGACCTTCGCCCCCGATACGACCGGTGGCTACATGTGGGTCGTGTTCACCAGCCGGCGCACCTACGGCAACCGGGCCACGGGCGGCTCGACGCAAGTCAAACAGCTGTGGATGATGGCCGTGGATCTTCAGCCTGAGGCCGACAAGGATCCGAGTCATCCGGCATTCTGGGTGTCGGGGCAGGATCCAAGCACGCTCAACATGCGAGGCTACTGGGCGCTCGATCCCTGCGTCCAGCAGGGCAATATGTGCAACGAGGACGGCGAGTGCTGTGACGGCAATCCCTGCATCGATGGCCTTTGCGGCGGTCCGCAAGAGTGCGCGGAGATCGGCGAACTGTGCAACGGCGCATCGGACTGTTGCGATCCTACCGCCCTATGCCTCGACGGGATCTGTCAGCCCGAAGCGCCCAAATAGGATCGCCAGCGTATTCGCCGCGCCGCGGCGCACGCTCAAAGGAACTGTCGATCCGTCTCGAAGTAGGTTGCGACCGCACCTGCGATCACCTTCGCAATGAGCTGCGCCCGATCGGCGAAGACCTGCGACATGGGAAGCGGCCGACCGGTGTCGGGATGAAACTCACAGACGAGATCCTTTCGCACTTCGATGGCGAGCGAACTGGGTCTGTCGGGCGAGCGTTGATAGGCCTCCACGACCGTACTGTTGTCGAGATAAGCAGACACGCGCGCGTACGCCGTCTCGGCAGCCCGGTACGACTCGACCTTGCCGAAGGGCATCCTTCGGTAGCGGTGCAGATAACTCCGCAAGGCTTCACCTTCGGCTAGCCTCAAGTTCGTGTTCAGCAGCATGGTCCACACCATGCGGTAGGCTTCGTCCTCTTTGGTCTCAGGGAATTCGTCTTCGAAGCACTGCTTCAAAAAGAAGAAAAAGTACCAGACCTGCGCCCGGACCTCGATGCTCCCTTCTGGCAGCGGGTAGGGGTGGTTGTGGCTCACCCGAAAGCCCGTTCGCTCGAGGTTGAGTGATATGCGATCACGCAGGATCGGGCTGCATGTCGATTCGCCGAGCACGTCGGGGCACATCGGATCGAATACGCCGTAGGGCATTCGGCTTTCACGCTGGTAACCCGCTGCTTGGTACATGACGCTGATGTCGGGCCTTTGCGTGAGGCTCGCGTTGTGTTCGTCGTAGGTGTGAACGCCGATGATGATGAGCTTACCGACGAGGGATCGCTCTTCGATCAAGTCCGAGATGTGGTCATAGTAGTCCTTCAGCAGGCTCATCTTCTGCTGATGATCCAATGCCGTCGCGAAGGGCGCATTGATCGCCAAACGCTTGAGGGGCTCGGTGATCGAGGGCGGAGTCGAGCCGGGAAAGCGATTGAAATCGAGCAACACGCGGGCGATCTTGCAGCGCCCGTAGCCGACGGTTCCTAGTTGCGAGGCGAGTTCTCGGGCAACCAGATTGGCCCCCCAGTCGCGCTCCTGGACGTAGCGTCGTTCGAGGTTTTCGGGATCGACCAGAGGTGAGCCGGAGGCATCGACGCGGAAGCGATCGGGGATGACATCGCCATCATGGACGGTATGAACCAAGATGCGATCACGAAGGCCGACCGGTAAGGTGGCATCCGGCGAGATCTCCGTTTCGACGATCTCGAATGGCGGATCGTCGTCTTTTCCATATGTGAAGGGGCTGTACATCGTGCCTTCCTGATCCCCCTCGAACGCAGCTCCTTCTTACACCGCTTTGACGGTTGCGCCTACGGGCCACTAGGCGAGCCGGTCGCCCCTTCTGTACAAGGGTTGGGCTTCGGAGGCGGCGCGAGGGCCACGCTACCGAGGCGAGCCGACTTGGCGTTGAAACCCAGGCCGACGGACAGAGCGTTGCAGCTGCCCCCGGACTTGGCGCCGATTCGTACATCCGCCGCTTGGCGCAGTTCATCCAGAAAGTCCTCGTAGATCTTCGCGTCGCAGATGTCCTCGCCCAGCGCGTCCATGATCGGGACGATGGCATCGGCCAAATCGTCGACGGTAATCATCCCGCCAAGGCGACCGCCGCTCGCGCTCTTTCGGTTGGCGTCGATGTCCATGCTCACCACGACCTCTCGAAGATGCAGCGCCAAGGCGTTCGTTTCGTCAATCCGCAGCTCGATGTCGAGCGCTGGCATGGGCTCCGATACCCACACGTCGTCGCTGAGGTAGCTACAATGTAGGGTGTTCTTGGCGCTCTCGATGTCGCTCGGGTTGAGGAGCGAATCTCCGCGGATCGGCCAGTTATCTTTCCCGTCAAAGTCCGGGGCCTCCCCGAGATCGGCGCCCTGGTACAGCCGCGTCACGACCGGGTAATAGCGTGACTCCTCTCCGAGGGCCTCGATCGCGAAGAGGTAGCTGAAGCGACCGGCCTCGATCTCCAGATTGACCCGCTCCTGAAAGCCGTCGAGCATGGTCTCGAGCATGGGCACCACGTGGTGGCCAAAGGCGTTGTCGATGCCGTTCTGCCCGTCCTGCTGTCCTGTGGAGCCACTGAGAGGCGCGCAAGGGCCCTCGCCGCTGTCAGTGACGTGGTCGTCGAGGTTGAATCCGAGCGCTTGCCAGCCGCTGTCTACGCCGAAGTCCAGCTCGCTGATCGCCAAGGTCAAGCCTCGACCGTCGGGCAGACGTTCGGCCGAAGGGCCGTCCGGAGGCTGTTCGCCGGTGCGGCCCCACGTGTGTGGCTCGCAGACGATCGGTGTGGCGCCGCCTGCGCCCGCCGTCGTGTTCACCAGCGAGACTCTTGACTCGCAGCCCGTGGTCATCAAGGCCGGAGCGGCCACGAAAAAGAGGAAAAGGTAACGCATCGCGGTGCAGAGTCTAGCCCATGCTCCCCGTGAACGGGGGCGTGCACCACGATTGGGCTAAACACTTGTGCAGTTTCATGTTCACCGATGGTTGTGTCACGCTTCATATCACCACGATGGAAACTTCGGAGCTACGCCCCTCGGTGCCGCCACACGCGAGCGAGCCGGCGAAGTATTTCAATCGTGAACTTAGCTGGATCAGCTTCAACGTCCGCGTGCTTCAAGCCGCCGTTGACAGAAACACGCCGCTGTTGGAGCGCGTGAAGTTCTTGTCGATTTTCGCAAGCAATCTCGACGAGTTCTTTCAGATTCGCGTGTCGGGTCTTCGCAGGCAGATGGCTGCCGCCTCGGTCGAAGCCCCGCCGGATGGCATGTCCCCGGCCGAGCAATTGGCCGCGATTCGGGAAGCCTTGGTCCCGGCGTTGACTTCCTTTTACGCCTGCTGGCATCAGGACGTGCTCCCGAAGTTGCGAGACGAGGGGATCCACATCCTCAGCTACGACGGCTTGAAACGAAAGCAACGCAAATTGCTGCGCCGCTACTTCAAGTCGGCGATCTTCCCGGTGCTCACGCCTCTGGCCTCCGACCCTGGCCATCCCTTTCCCCACATCTCCAACCTGAGCATCAATCTTGCCGTCGTGGTGGACCATCCCGAACTGGGCGAGCGCTTTGCTCGGATCAAGGTCCCGCAGACCTTTCCTCGTCTGATTCGTATACCGGACGAAGAGCTGGCTGAGCGCTACGACAAGTTAGGCTTGGAGGAGGTGGCCGCGCCGAACTTCGTTTGGCTGGAAGACGTCATCGTCGCCAACCTCGACCTCCTCTTTCCCGGTGTTGACGTGGACGAGGCCCATCCCTTTCGGGTGACCCGCGATGCCGATCAGGAAATCGAGCAAGACGAAGCGTCCGACTTGTTGATGGCGATGTCGGAGTACATCGAGCAGCGTCAGTTTGGCTCGGCGGTCCGACTCGAAGTGGATGAACACATGCCCCCGAAAGTTCGCGAGATCCTTCTCCAGAACCTCGGTTTGAAGCCCTATCAAATGTACAGCAGCCCGGGTCGGATTGGTCTCGCTGATCTCATGGGACTCAGCAAGCTGGACCGACCCGACCTCAAGTTTGCGCCCTACCGTCCTGTTGTTCCAGCTCCCTTGGCGAGGGAGGAGAACGTGTGGTCCTTGCTTCGGCGCCGGGACGTGGTTCTTTATCATCCCTACGACAGCTTCAAGCCAGTGGTCGAGTTCATTCAGCGTGCTGCTGAAGACCCCGATGTTCTGGCCATCAAACAGACCTTGTACCGGGTGGGTCCCAACTCACCCATCGTCGAGGCGCTCATGAAGGCCCGGGAGAACGATAAGCAGGTCTCGGCCTTGGTCGAGCTCAAGGCCCGGTTCGACGAGGCGAACAACATCTCTTGGGCGCAGCAGCTCGAACGGGTAGGTGTCCATGTTGTCTATGGCGTCGTCGGCCTGAAGACGCACTGCAAGGTGTCGCTCGTCGTCCGCCGCGAAGGGGATGGCATCTGTCGTTATGTGCATCTGAGCACGGGTAACTACAATCCGGTGACGGCTCGGATCTACACGGATGTGGGGCTCTTGACTTCGGCTCCGGACATCGCGGCCGATGTGTCTGACCTGTTCAATGCACTGACTGGGATCAGCCGCAAGGAAGGCTACCGAAAGCTGCTCGTCGCGCCGGTGGCTTTGAGGGATCAACTCGTGGCTCGCATCGATCGGGAGATCATGGCGCACGAGAAATCAGGTCAGGGCCTGATTGTGTTCAAGCTCAACGCGCTGACCGACCGTCGGGTCATCGAGGAACTGTACCGCGCGTCGCAGGCCGGCGTGAGGGTCGAGCTTCAGGTTCGGAGCATGTGCTGCTTGCGGCCCGGCGTGGCTGGATTGAGCGAGAACATACGGGTGACCTCGATGGTGGGTCGTTTCCTCGAGCACACTCGAATGTACTTTTTCTACAACGGTGGCGAGCAAGAGCTGTTCGTAGGCAGCGCGGACCTGATGTTCCGCAATCTGAGCCGGCGGGTCGAGGTGCTTTTTCCCATCGACGATCCGCAGCTTCGGGATGCGCTGATCAACGATGTGTTGATGTTGCATGTGCGCGATGAGGCGCTCGCCCAAGAATTGCACGCCGACGGTTCTTACCATCCTGTTGGCATGAGCAACGGTGCAGAGCGCCTCAACACTCAAGAGTACTTGATTGCTCACGGGGGCGCGTGGCGCGGGACGCGGCCAGCGGAATGAGCCCATCGTCGGAGTCAGGCTCGGCCTTCCGGGTCGGGGTCGTTGGTGGTGGGATCAGTGGTCTGAGCGCTGCCCACCGTCTGCTCGAGCTAGGCGAAGAGACGGCGCGCCCCATCGAGGTGACCCTCTTCGAACGGCAGCAGCGCCTTGGAGGAATGGTCGGGACGGAGCGCGTCGAGGGTTATCTGTTGGAGCGAGGTGGCGACATGTTCGTGACCGACAAGCCATGGGCGGTGGAGCTGGCCGAGCGACTCGAGCTTGGTTCTCGGATCATCGGCACTGAGGCCCGTTACCGGCGCTCGCTGGTGGTGCATGAGGGTCGTCCGACATCCGTTCCCCCGGGGTTCATGCTCATGGCTCCGGCGCGCATAGGATCGATGCTACGGACACCCATCCTGAGCTGGGGAGGCAAACTCAGGATGGGCCTGGATCTGGTCTTGCCCCGAGGCTCGGCGGACGACGAAACCGTAGCTGACTTCGTCACGCGTCGGTTTGGGCGCCAGGTGCTCGACCGTCTCGTGCAACCGCTCGTCGGTGGGATCTATACCGCTGATCCAGAGAAGTTGAGCTTGCGGGCCACCTTGCCACGCTTTCTCGAGATGGAGGCGGAGCACCGGAGCCTGTATCTGGGAGCGCGCGCGCGGGCGAGGACGGCCGCGAGGCAACCGGCGACTGCGCAGAGCGATAGTGGGGCTCGCTACGGCATGTTCGTCAGCTTCGAGGATGGAATGGCCGAGCTGATGAACGCGCTCGAGCACAAGCTCCGAGAGGGAGCACGGGTGAAGACGGCCACCGATGTGCTGCGGCTGTCGCGCGGCGCGGAGGAAGACTGGTGTCTGCATTACCGGGCTGAGGATGAAGGAGAGGAGGTCGAAGAGCGCTTCGATGCGCTGATCCTGGCTGTGCCGACCTATGCAGCGGCCGCACTCCTCGGTGAGCTGACCCCTCAGCTCAGCTCGCAGCTCGGCGCTATCGAGTATGCGTCATCGATCGTCGTGGCGAGCGGCCACCGCCTCGAGGATATCGAGCATCCACTGCAAGCGTTCGGCATGGTGGTGCCGATCGTGGAGAAACGAGGCGTATTGGCGGTCTCCTTTTCGAGTCGCAAATTCCCGGGCCGAGCCCCGGAGGGCCGGGTATTGTTGCGGTCTTTTGTTGGTGGGGCGCTGCAGCCACAGCTGTGCGAGCTCGACGATGCTGCGGTCGAACAGCTCGTGACGGACGAATTGCGGGCGCTTCTGGGCGTCCGAGGCCCGCCCGACTTCATGCGGATCATGCGCTATCATCGAGCCATGCCCCAGTATCACCTGGGCCATCTCGAGCGGGTTACGGCCATCGAAAAGCGCGTCGAGACGCATCGAGGCCTGGCGCTTGCCGGAAACGCGTACCGTGGGGTGGGGATCCCTGACTGCATTCATAGCGGAGAATGCGGCGCTGAGCGCATCGCGCGCTATATTTGATCTATCCCAACTGTATGAGCAAGAGTCACTCCAACACCGAGTCGAAGCCGCGGGCCAAAATGGGCCTGGTCTTGGGCGGGGGCGCCGCCCGTGGCGCCTATGAGGTCGGCGTGCTCGAATACATCGTCGAGGAGGTCGCGCAGACCCTTGGCTACGACGTGCCGCTGGACATCCTGTCCGGGACTTCGGTTGGCGCCATCAATTGCTGCACCTTGGCGGCTTTTGCCGAAGAGCCTCGCGCGCGAGTCGCTCGCTTGAAAGCGGTGTGGACGGGGCTTCGCATCGAGAAATTATTGCGCCCGCGGACTCGTGGTGTCACCGATCTGTTGCGGGGGTTGCTCGGGCGAGGGCCGTCGGTGTTTGAGGGAGGAGCATTGTTCGAGGCTACTTATCTCGAGCATCTCATTCGAAGCTCGATCCCCTTCGAGCGCATCGACACGAACTTGCGGGAGGGCAGGCTCTCGGCGGTGACGGTCTCCTCGACGCATATCGCCAGCGGCCGGACCACGGTTTTCGTGCAGCGACGGCGGGCCCAACCTCCACCTTGGAATGCGACGGCGAACATCCTGCCGCGCGCGGTTCGTCTACGGCCCGTTCACGTCTTGGCATCGGCCGCGGTGCCCCTGTTGTTTCCGCCCGTGCAAATTGAGGGCCGGTACTACTGCGATGGCGGTCTCCGACAAAATGTGCCGCTGTCTCCGGCCAGGCGACTTGGCGCGGCTGGGTTGATCGTGATCAATCCTCGATATGTTGCGCCGCCCCTTCCGGCGGCCTCGCACACCCCCCGCGGTCAGGAACAACAACCCTCGCCGCTGACCTTGCTCGGAAAGACACTGAATGCCCTCATGCTGGATCGTATCGACAACGATCTCGATCGTCTCGAAAAGGTCAACGACTTGCTCGACGCCGGGTGCCGGCGTTATGGCGACGACTTCACAGCCGGTTTGCGTGAGGAAATGCATCGTGAACCCCAGGCCGGACTACGGCGCATCGATGTGGTTCATATTCGGCCCTCCCAGAACATTGGCAACCTGTGCGCCGATTATGTGCGCGCCCCGAGCTTCGCGCTTGGCGGCGTGCTGGGTAGGGTGATGAAGCGGTTGGCAGACACGGACGCGACCCGTGAGGCTGATCTGTTGTCCTATCTCTTGCTCGACGGGGACTTCGCCGCACAGCTCGTCGACTTGGGACATGCCGACGCGAAGCTCTACCACGACGAGTTGTGCGGTTTGTTCGAGCGGCTACGCAGCATGCCTGAGGACGCCGTGCTAGCCTGATCGACATGCGCCACGGCTCTGCGATACGGGTTTCTCTGCTCGGCTTGATGGTCGGCCTTTGCTTGGGCGCTTGCACGAGCATTCTCGGCGATGACTTCGTGCTCGGCGGCCAAGGAGCTGGCGATGTCGGTGGCGCAGGAGGCACGAGCGCAAATGGCGCGGCAGGCAGCGGAGCCGGGCAAGCAGGCGCCGGGGCCGGGATGATGCAGCCTGAGTGCGGCGATGGGAACTTCGAGCCGGGCGAAGCGTGCGACGACGGCAACCTGATGGATGGCGACGGTTGCGCTGCGAATTGCACCATCGAGGGCAGTTGCAGCGAGCCGATCGGCTTGATGCAGACCACGGACACGGCATCGCGGATCGAGTGGGCCATCAGTTCGACCACCGGGGGCGAAAGCCAAGTCGGGCTGGCCGCATGTGATGGCGGTCCGCTTGGGGCGGGGTCCGACCGCGTTTATACGTTCACGACAACCGACACGCGGGACGTGACGGTGACCCTGAGTCTGGGCTTTTCGGGGCTCGTGCGGGTCATGTCCCAGGTGTGCGATACCGCTTCGGAGGTCGTCGCCCTCGGTGGGACGGATGGCTGCTCGACGGGCGACGTTCTCGAGTATCGGGATTTGGCCGCCGGTTCGTATTTCGTTGTCGTCGATGGCCAGGGCGCGCGCGACGCCGGAGGTTTCGATCTCAGAGTTCGGGCCGACTGTCCGACGAGTCTCCTCGGCCTCTCCGAAATGCGGATTGGCTTGCCGGATAGGGCTTCGTTCATGAACAACGCTCCCGGTGCGGGCTGCTCGGTCGATCTCGATGGCCTCTCCGTGCAAATGGGGTGGACCGGAGGGACGCCCGTCGATACGGCGCTTACTGGCGTGCTGGCCCCCGGGGATCAACTCGTCGTGAGCGATATGGATGGCGATGGCGACTTCTACACCGGCGTCAACGTCATCTTTGACACGAGCAAGGGCAATTACGCCGCCCTGTGTCGCGGGGGCTGCGCGCAGGCCGAAGACGTGATCGACGTGGTGGCCTCAAGCGAGGGGATGGCTCACCCTACGCTGCCTGGCGGCACCGCGTTTTCGCCCGAAGGCTTGCAGGGGATCGTTACCGGGATCGATGACAACCACCTCAGCTACCAACGGGCGGCGACGATGGGCAGTTCGCCCACCTTCTTGAAGTCCGACTGGGCGATCGGGCCCTTTCTTCCGACCCTGTTTTACGACAGCTTCGAAGATGGCAACTTCGACGGATGGACGATAGCCAATCTGAACATCCCCTACGGAGTCATGAGTGGGGGCAATGGTCAACAGGGTGAGCAGGCGCTCGATCTGTCGGGTAATTCGGGCACCTATACCGGCTTTTCCACCAGCTTCGCGGCTGTTCAGCCAACGACCATCACCTTTCGTGTGCGAGCTGTGCCCACCAATTTTGGTTTTGTCGGTTGGGTCATGATGGGGGACAGCAACTTGACCGGCAATGACGGCATCCTTCAGACGCGATTGGGAGACGAAGACGCCTACGTGACTTCGAAGAACGGTAGCGTGGTCATCCCGATCACGCCTAATACGTGGGTCCGGTTCGAGTACAACAACATCAACTGGAACAAGAAGACGCTCGACCTGGTCATCCGAAATCCTAACAACACCAAGATCCACGAGGCTTTCGACTTGCCCTTCTGGCACCAGGGGACAAACGACATTAGCCGAATTCACGCGTACAACACGTCTGACGGCTTCGCCTACTTTGACGGATTCACCCTCACCCAGTGAATGAAAAAGTTGAGCTGCTAAATCGGTAGCCCGCTGAGTTCGTCGAGTCCGAGCGCCAAATTCATATTCTGTACGGCCTGCGTCGCGGCACCCTTGAGCAGGTTGTCGATCGTGGCCACCACGACGGCGTAGCGCTCGCCGGTGGTCATGGCCCCGACCGTCACCAGGTGCTTGTGGGTGGCGTCGCGCACGAATGGAATGTCCGCTTGCACGTGAATGAGCGGCTCGTGGGCGTAGCGCTCCTCGTACAGGGCGAGGAGGGAGGCTGGATCGTGATCGCGCGTGAGCGGCGCGTGAATGGTGAGGCTGATCCCTCGAAAGAACGAGGCGACGTGGGGCATGAAATGCACCTCGTGGCCGAGATGCCGGGCGATCTCGCGCTCGTGGATGTGGCCCGCGAGTTTGTAGGGCATGAGGTTGTCGCGAAGTTGCTCCGGATCGTTCTTTGGCGAGGGCGTGGTGCCCGCTCCGCTGTAGCCCGATACGCCGAAGATCTGCGGCGCGCCGCTGAGCTGGTCCACGAGCGGTGCGAGCGCGATCTGCGCGGCGGTGGCGTAGCAGCCCGGATTGGCGATGCGTTTTGCGCCCTTGAGCACAGCGCGATGGTGCTCCGGAAGTCCGTAGGCCCAGTTCGCATCGAATCGATGGTCGGCGCTGAGATCGATGATGGCGCAGCCCGGTGCAGCCGCATCGATGGCCTCGACGTAGGCCGCGGATAGGTCGTTCGGCAAGGCGAGGAAGATCGCCGAGACTCCGGCCGCGGCTCGTTTGGCCACGGCCTGTGCGTCGAGCAGCTCAAAGCTTCGATCGAGCGGCAAGTCGTCGGCCAGCTGTCGCAGCGGTTGTTTCGCGAGCTGCCGAGAGCTGGCGAAGGCGAGGTCGAGTTGAGGGTGACCCAACACGAGGCGGAGCAACTCCGCGCCCACATGGCCCCGCGCTCCGATGAGGCCTACGTGGTGGGTTGGCTCAGCCATCTTCCTTGATCCCGTGATCGCGTAGGGTTGCCGGTTGCGCCAACGCGGCGTCGACACATCGCTTGACCTCGTCGAAGCCATCCATCCCGTACCAGAAGACGGTCCACTTGTCGGTGCGATGCGTGCCGTCTGCCTGTTGAAAGTACCAAGGGTTGATGGGGTTGTTCGTTTGTGCTCGCCAGAACAGCTTCTGATTGTCGTGTCGCATGCGCTCCCAGACCGAGCTCCCTAAGCCTTCACCTTGGGCTTTGCGGGTCACGGCGAACTTGTCGAGGTACGGGATCCCCCCCTCTTGGGTGAGGATGGCCGTGGCTCGAAAACTCTCTGTTAGGTAGACGCGGTAACATCGCTTGTCTGCGAAGTAGGTATCGCTCAGTTGGCGCTCGAAGCACGACTCGAGCAAGGCCCGTAGACGCTCGTGATCGACCTCGTCGAAGCTGTCGTGACACCGGACGCCTTCGCCGCGCCTCAGGAGGGTTCCCGCTCCTCGGTGGGTGAACAGTTCGCGCTCGAGATGGCGAGGCGAGGTAATCGACACGGAGGAGGTGACCGGCAGTTCACCGAGTAGATCGTGGATTTGTTCGATCTTCAGCCGCATGCCCCCGGTTAGCCACGGTTGCTGCATCAGGCGCTCATAATCCTCGGTGAGGTTGATCGCGCTGATGATCTGTTCGTCATCGTCGAGCAAACCGCCGGTGGGCGTCAGGAAGATGATCTTGTGAGGCTCGAAGACGCGTGCCAGCGCTCGCGCCGCAGCGTCAGCGTTGACGTTGAGGATCTGCCCGCCCGCGCTCTCGCCCAAGTTCGTGACGATGGGCAACTGCCCGGAGCGAATGCTCGACGCAATGGAGGCGGTGTCGACTTGGCTGACGTCCCCGACCAGACCGTAACGCGCTTCGTCGATCGCCTCCGCTTGAAAAACGCCGCTCGGAATAGGTCGTGCTGCGCAACCGTGCTCGCCGAGTGCCTCGACCAACTGCAGGTTGACCCCTTGGCACACGCGACGAATGACCTCGAGCGATTCCGTCGTGGTCACACGCAAGCCGTCGATCCGGTCGGTCTTGATGTTGGCTTCCTCGAGCGCCTCGTCGATCTGAGGGCCGGCGCCATGCACGACGATCGGATAGAGGCCGACCCGGTGCAGAAAGGTGAGGGAGGTCGCGACGGTTGCGAGCTGATCGCGCACGATCCCCCCGCCGATCTTGATCACGGCGAATTTTTGCGAGTCGACGGTGCTGTAGTGGCGAAGGTATTCGTTGACCTCCTTCCGTCCGCCGATGTGGCGGAGGAGCTCGCCGATGATGTTTCGTGTCGCGCCGCTGGGCATCGTGATCTCAGCTCCCGGCTTGGGCGATGAGCCGCCGCATGATGGCTTTTTGAACGTGCAAGCGGTTCTCTGCCTCGTCGATGGCGATGCAGGCTTCGGAGTCGAGGACGCCGTCGCTCACCTTGACGTTACGCCTTACCGGTAGGCAGTGCGAAAAGCGAGCGCTCGGCGTGAGCTTCATCTTCGTTTCGTCGACCATGAAGTGCTTGTGTGCATCGCGCATCGGCTTCTCTTCGTCCCAGCGACCAAAGTAGGGGATGGCTCCCCAGCTCTTCGCGTAGACCATGTCCGCTCCGCGGTAGGCGCTCTCGATGTCGTGCACCACCTCGAAGGAGCGCCCCGCCTCGGTCGTCGCCTCGCGAGCCGCGGCCATGTACCGTTCGTCCAGTAGGTACTGCTCGTTGGGGCAGAGGAGCGTGACGTCCATTCCGAACTTCGACGCGATGAGCAGGGCCGAGTTGGCTACCGCGGTGTTGAGCGGCTTCGGGTGATAGGTCCAGGTCAGCACGAAGCGTTTGCCGTCTACGGGGCCCATGTGTTCCTGCATCGCGAGCATCAGGGCGAGCTCTTGGCAGGGGTGGGTGATCGTCTCCATGTTGATGACGGGCACACTCGCGTACTCGGCGACGGATCGGATGACGTGGTCCTTGCGGTCCTTCTGCCAATCGACGAACTGGGGAAAGGCTCGAACCCCGATGAGATCGGCATAGCGAGAGAGCACTCGCGCGACCTCTGCGATGTGCTCTTCTTCTTCGCCGTCCATCACCATCGCCGGCTCGAAGCCGATCGGCCAGGCCCCCTTGCCCGGTTCGAGGATGACAGCGTGCCCGCCGAGTTGTCGGACTCCGATATCGAAGGAAGTGCGCGTTCGTAGCGAGCTGTTGAAGAACAGCAGCGCGACGGCTCGACCTTGCAAATCGTCTGCTACGGCGCCTGCCTTGAGTCGCTTCGCGTCGTCGAGCAGCGCCTGCAGTTCGCCGCGCGACCAGTCCATTGTCGTCAAGAAATGCCGCATGCGCCGTAGAGCCTGCTGCGGGAGGCGATTGTCCGCAAACAAAATGCCGGTCAAGGGGCTGAGATTGAGCTGGCGTCGTGGCAGCCAAATCGGAGGTACGTCGGAGCGGAAGTCAGCGGGAGGCCGAGTTGCCAGGGGCTGCGCGAGCAGATATGAGGGGAGCGCATGGACAAAGAGCCCCGCTTCTTGGCGGAATACGCCGACGAACTGGATCGTCTGGGAGCGGAACGCTTTCGAAGTACCTATCCTCGGCCTGTGCTCGTGGGGATCGGCTTGCTAGGTGCCGTGCAGGATCGCGAGGCGGGTGATTTGCGCAGCACGATGCAGACCGATCAGGACGGCGACCTGCGCAAGCCGACGAGCATCCAGTTTCGCGTGTTTCCTTTGGCCAAGTCTGCCAGCGGAGTGCGGGGGGTGGACGTAACCTTGGGTCGCGGGCCTGAGAACGACATTATCATCGCAGAATACAGTTTGTCGGCGAAGCACTGCGGTTTCAGCTATGACGCGCAATACTGCGAAGTCGTCGACTATGAGTCCCGCAACGGGAGCGTGCTCAATGGCGAAACTCTCGTTCCTGGCGAGCGGACGAGGTTGAAGGATAAGTCGACCCTGGTCCTCGGTCGACTGAAGTTCCGGTTCTTATTTACGGATAGCTTGAGCAAGCTCGTCGCGTCGATGCCACGCTTGCGGCGGTGACGGTGTGGCGGCGGTGACGGTGTGGCGGCGGTGACGGTGTGGCGGCGCGTCTAGCCAGCTTGCTGGGCC
>JAPYTK010000036.1:17829-35117 GCA_029941785.1 Polyangiaceae bacterium
TGACGGTGTGGCGGCGGTGACGGTGTGGCGGCGCGTCTAGCCAGCTTGCTGGGCCACGGCTTCGGCTGCCTTCTTCGCGGCTTCGGCGTCACCGAGGTAGCGTTTGCTGATCGGACGCAGGGCTTCGTCGAGCTCGTACAAGAGAGGGATCCCCGTCGGAATATTCAGATCCGAGATCGCTTCGTCGCTGATCCCATCGAGGTGTTTGACCAAGGCCCGTAGGCTGTTGCCGTGGGCTGCGACCAGCACGCAATGACCCGCGTACAGGTCCGGGGCGATGGCATCGTGCCAATAGGGCAGCGCGCGCGCGACCACGTCTGCGAGGCATTCGCTGGCTGGCAGAATCTCTGGGGGGAGGTGGCGATAGCGAGAATCGTGGCGAGGGTGTCGCTCGTCGTCGGCGTCGAGCGGGGGCGGCGGAACATCGTAACTGCGTCGCCACTGAAAGACCTGCTCCTTGCCGTGCTTTTCTGCGGTGGCTTTCTTGTCGAGACCTTGAAGCGTTCCGTAGTGCCGTTCGTTCAGCCGCCAATGACGTTTCACTGGCAGCCATTCGAGATCCATCTGCTCAAGGGCGAGATTGGCGGTGGTGATGGCTCGTTTGAGCAGCGAGGTGTGGACGACGTTCGGCACGAGGCCTTCGGCCCGCAGCAGTCGGCCCGCTTCGGCGGCCTCCTCACGTCCCTGATCCGACAGGGGGACGTCGTAGAAGCCCGTGAAGAGATTGGCCTTGTTCCACTCGCTCTGGCCGTGGCGGACGAGGATGAGTTGATGAGTCATGGGTCAGCTGTCCGTGCGTGGGTGAACCGAGGCTGAGCTCTTCACCTGTGGGAGGTTAGGATCAGGTGCTCGCATCATTCTCGCGGCGTGCAAAGGGGTTTGGTTGGGGTCTTTCTTGGGCTGGAGCAAGGAGTCCTCATCGCGGGAAACGGTTTCTCGGCACCCAATCCGCTCAAGACATTCTGAAACTGACCGTTTCATGAAGTAGAGGCTGGTTCCCGGGGGGATCAGATAGAAACATGAGTGCTAAGCAATTGAAATACTTGCGGCAGTATGCGGACGAACTGGGTGAACTCGGAGTAGCTGCGTTCTGTGTGAAGCATCGCGCGGCGGTTTTGTTGGGCACAGGCATGCGCGGAAGGGTGTCGGATCGCCCCCCATCGTGGAGTCGGCGGACGCTCGGTGCAGAGGAGATGGCGGCCCTCGAGCGGTTCCGTAGCGTTCTCGATCGCGTGTGGCCGATCCGCAAAGCTGCCGGAACGGAATTAGGGTCCATTACGCTGGGTCAGTCGATGGAGGCTGACGTGGTCGTGACCGAATACACGGTCTCGACGAAGCACTGTGCTTTTGGCTTCGAGGGTTATTCGATGACCGTCACCGACCTCGGCTCGCTCAACGGAACGCATGTCAATGGTGTGCGGCTCACCCCACAGGAGTCGGTCGTCTTGCGAGACGGAGACGAACTACGCTTCGGCCGCGTCATGTGCCGCTACATGAGCGCGGCGAGCTTTGTTGCGATGACCGAGGTCTTGGCTGCTGCGGCGGCTGTTGCCGCAGCCGATGCTGCTGCTGCGTAGGCTTTCGACTCGACCAAGGCGCCGCCCCACACGCTCGACGGTGTGGATCCCGCTCGCATCGACGCGCCGTCCATGCGAAACCGTGTAGGGGCAGTGATGGGCGAGGGATCGAACAACAGCTACGACGACGAGACAAAAATCACGTTGTTGTCTGAACTCGAGGCTGAAACGGGCGGCGACCCGGTGCGGCACCACGCCTACCTGATCTCGCTCGCTGGTGGTGATATCGGTCAGATCTTCAAAATCGAGTCAGGGGAGGCCACCATTGGTCGCTCACGGGGGGTGGCCGTCTCTCTCGACGACGACAGCATTTCGCGGCAGCACTGCCGCGTGACGCGTCGGCACGACATCGTTGAGATCGAAGACCTAGGAAGCGCCAACGGCACTTATGTCAACGGCATGCGGGTCAGCAAGCTGGTGTTGCAGGATGGGGACAAGATCCGCATCGGCGATACGACGATCCTCAAGTTCACCTTCCACGATGAACTCGAAGAGAACTTCCAGCGACATATGTACAATGCCGCTTTGCGGGATGGGCTCACCAAGGCCTTCAATAAGCGCTACTGCGAAGATCAACTTGACAAGGAGATGGCCTACGCGGAGCGACACGGGACGCCGCTGTGTTTGTTGTTTCTCGATCTCGACCACTTCAAGAAGATCAACGATCAGAATGGCCACCTTGTCGGTGATGACGTGCTCGTCCAGTTGGCTTCCCTTGTCCAGTCGATGCTGCGCTCAGAAGATGTATTTTCGCGTTGGGGCGGTGAGGAGTTTGCGATTATCACGCGAGGGATCGCCATCGACCATGCCGGTATTCTCGCGGAGCGCCTTCGTGTCGCGACCGAGTCGGCGAGTTTCCGTTCAGGGGAAGTGGAGATCGCCGTGACGATGAGCATTGGGGTCGCGGCGTATGAACCACACCACAAAGTCGTGCGAGACTTTGTGGCCGCGGCCGACTCGGCGCTCTACGCCGCCAAGTCGGGCGGGCGCAACCGCGTGTTGCTCAAAGAAGCCTCGGCGCCAGAGGTCTCGGCGGTGGAGCCTGAGGCGGCGGCGGATGAGTTGTCGAAAGGTGAGGAAGAGCCGCAATGACTTGTATCGTTGGTCTGACGCATCGTGGGCGCGTCTACATGGGGGGCGATTCGGCTGCCGTGCAAGGGTGGACACGCCGGCAAACCGCTCTCAAGAAGGTTTTTCGACGTGGCCCTTTCTTGATTGGGTACACGTCGAGTTTTCGTATGGGTCAGCTTCTCGAGCACCATCTGGACGTTCCCAAACAAGCCGCTGGCCAAGACGACATGGCGTACATGGTGACCGGCTTTATCGAGTCGGCGCGAAAGCTCCTCAAGGACAAGGGCTTCACGAAGGTTGAGTCCAACTCCGAGACGGGCGGGCAGTTCTTGGTTGGCTACCAGGGCCAACTCTACACGGTTCATCGTGATTTTCAGGTCGGTCACGTCGCCGATGGAATGGACGCCGTGGGCAGTGGTCGCGAGTATGCATTGGGATCACTGTACGCGCTGGACAAACTCGGTCCCACGACCCGTATCAAACGCGCGCTCGCCATCACGGCCTATTTCAATGCGGCTGTTGCACCACCCTTTGTGGTGCGCTCGATGGCGTAGCTCCTTAGAAACGGCCCATCTGCAGGCTCAGTCCAGCGCCCGACGTTCCGATGGCCGCAGGGCTTAGGCTGAGGCGATGGCGCATGGGGGTGCCTTCCCCGAGCGCGGCGGCTGGTACTTCGACTTCGCGTGTGAGGGTGATGCCGAGGATCGTCATGGTGAGGCCGCCGGCTTGGATCAGGCTTGCCAGCACGAGTGGTGCGGCGAATTCGTCGGTGTCCCGGTCGCCATCGGCAATCAAGACGATCGGGCCAATCACGGGGATCGCGGCGTAGGCGATGTTCGTGCCCACGCGGCTGGAGTCGGTTCCGAGTGACACACCGGCGGTGATTCCGATCGTCGAGAGCCAGGCGACACCGAGAATGATCGGGCCGGCGATGAGCAGTCCCTTGTTGCGCTTTTTCTCCGTCCGCGTCGCGGGGGACGGGGGAGCCGCGCGAGGGGGCGCCGCGCTGCCGCGTAGACCGAGGCCACCGGCAGCAGCGCAGGTGCCACCCGCTTGGCAAACGAGTTCGCCGGGGCAGTCGGTGTCTTTGGTGCAGGAGGCTGGACCGCAGGCGCCCGCGTTGCACACGCGGTCACCCTTACAGTCGTCATTGTTGTTGCACTGGGCGGTCGCGCTCGCAGACCACAGCAACAGAGCCGCGGCGACGAGGAGGCCACCCGTGATTCGTTGGATCTGTTTCATGGCGATCCTCATATGCGAATTGTGGCGGATTGTCACCGCGCGTGATGGCCGAGGCTCAATCCGCCAGATTTAGACCATCGAGGAGCGCAGGCCAGTCGTGACGTTCGCTCAGACGGCCTTCCGCGTGATGCGCGCGGCCCCCTCCACGCCCCCGTCCATCGGCGCTGACGGTCCGAAGAAAGGCGCCACAGTCGAAATCGCCCGCTTCGTGTCGACTGGCGATGATGTGCATGCCCTCGTTTTGTGGCATGGCGAGCAAGGCCACTGTGCCGTGATCCTTGCAGATCGCCCGAGCGACCGCGCGCAATATGTCGAGTGAGTCCAGCTCGAGTTCGGCGATGACCCGGCCCTCATCACGATGTTTCGTGAGCAGCGCTTGCGCGATGGTGTGCGCGAGTTTGGCGCGCGCATGGCCCAGGGCTTCTTGACTCGACTTCAACTCGTCACGAAGCTTGTCGAGGCTCGAGTTGACCGCGACCCCCACGCGATCGAGTCCACAGCTGAAGGACTGACTCATAGCGCGCAGGTCGGCGTATGCCGTACCGAGTGTTTGGCGACTGCGAGCGCCGGCGGTGAAATGGATGCGCATCGCCCGCCGGTGTCGTTCCGTATGGGTGATGTGCAAGAGACCGACCTCTGCGCTGTTGTCACAATGGGTTCCGCCGCAGGGGGTCGCGTCGAAGTCACCGATCGTGACCACGCGAATATCGGTTTGGACTTTCGCGGTGCGTCGCAGCTTCAGATCGTTGAGATCTTGATCACTTGGAAAAAACGCGCGGATCGGGAGCGCATCGTCCACGGCCGCGGTGGCCAGATCGGCGACGCGCCCCAGCTCGCCGTCCGATAGCGTTTCCCGATCGATGTCGATGGTGCAGGCGGTTTCGCCCAGCCGGGCGGAAATCGTCGCCGCGCCCGTGACTTCGCTCAAGGCGCGCGACAAAATATGCTGGCCGGTATGAAGCGCCATGTGTTCGCGTCGTCGCCTCTCGTCGATGCGCCCATCGACCTCGCTGCCGAGCGGCGGAGCCGAGCCACCGATGAGATGGTGGACGCGTCCCTCCGTGTCGATCTGGACATCCAGCACCTCGACGTCGCCCAGGTGGCCGAGATCGGCGAGTTGGCCGCCTGACTCTGGATAGAAGGCGCTTTGGTCGAGAATGACGCTCGGCCGTCCGTCGAACGATTCGTGCGCCACGACGATGGCCTGGAAGCGGCTGAGGCGAGAGTCTGTCAAGTAGAGTCGAGGGGCGAGGGACTTGGGGGTCATGACGGCGGCTCCGAACGAGGTATCTACCCCGTTTTCGACTCGGACGGTAAGGGCTTGCGCTCCAGGATGGCGAGGGCCAATGGCCGTGCCCGAGGTTTGGGAGGCTCGGCCAAGGTGTCTTTCAGGCATCGTGACAAAACCTCCACAAAACGCAGACCATGATGACGCAACGGTGGTCCCGGACCTGGCGCTGGTGACGTCTATTACATGCACAGGGGACGGCGCGCGTCCCTCGCCCCTTCACTCATTGTCAGCCCATTAGGAGTTTTACATGTCCGATTCCACTCACGCCGCAGCCAAGATCTTCCGATCGGAGCCTACTCGTCGCGCTGTTGCCGCGGCGCTCATCGTATTTTGTTTCGGGGGCTTGGTCCTTCATCGTTCCGGGCCGCGGGCCAAGGCAGCTGGTCATGGGGGGGCGAGTAGTGCCCGCTTTTCTGGGCCGGGCGTGCACGGGCGATTTTCGCTGAGCCACGGCAAGATCGACGTCACGGCGGACCGTCCGTCCCTGTTTGCCGAGTTGCGCTTGGTCGCCTCATCGCTGGAGGGCCCGTACACGCGCGCGCCGCTCGCCATGGCGGTGGTCGTGGACACTTCGGGCTCGATGAGCGGAGCGAAACTCGTCGAAGCGAAACGCAGCGTGCTGCAACTGATCGACACCATGCAGCCCGATGATCAAATCGCTTTGGTACGCTACAGCGGCGACAGCCAAGTGCTCCAACCTCTGGCGAGGGTCGGCATCGTGCGCGACGCGCTCCGAGCTCGCGTGCAGGCGATGGTGGCCCGCGGTGGTACCAACATCCACGCTGGCTTACAGCGAGGGTTGCAGACTTTGTCCTTTGCGCCCGAGACGAGCGCCCGCCGGGTCGTGTTGGTGAGCGATGGCCTCGACTCGACCCGTTCTCAGACCGTGGCAGCAGCGAATGGTGGCGCCGAGTCGGGGTGCGCCGTTTCTGCTTTGGGGATCGGTCTGGACTTTGACGAAGCCTATCTGGCGGCGGTGGCGCAAGCCGGCCACGGTAACTTCGGTTTCGTACAGGATCCCTCGAGCCTCGCTGCATTCTTGAGCCGCGAGCTGGAGGAAACGGCCGCGACGACGGTGCGCGAAGTCGTCGCTCGATTGCAATTGCCCGCCGGCGTTCGTGTTCAAAGCGTGGTGGGCGCCCATGTCGAGGGCAGTCGTGGCGAGATCCGCTTGCGCGTGGGTTCGCTACGGCCCGGCGCCGAGCGTCGCATCGTGCTGAGGCTGGCTGTCGACTCGGCTCGAGCTGCCGCGCGCTCGAGCATCGCGAGCCGCCTGACCTGGCTGACGCGCGAAGGGGGCTTGGTCGAGCAAAACGTCGGCGGCGTGTTGTTCGAGACGACGACGGATCCTAGCGCGATGCTCGACTCTCGTGACGCAGCGGTATTCGCTAGCGCCGTGAGCGCCTTTGCTTCCAAGGATCAACTGCAGGCCGCCGAAGCCTACCGGCGCGGCGATCGAGCTGAGGCCGAGCGTCTCATCGAGCGCAACCTCGCGGCCCTCAACGAGGCGGAGGCGGACGCGCCGGCGGACATAAAAGACGGTCTGTCGAAGCAGAAGCGTCGTTATCGCTCGACCAAGCGGTCCTTTGGTGCGGCCAAGCCGGGCAGTGAAGCCGGTCGTGCCGCCGCCAAGTCGGCTGTCCAGAGTGACGCCTCCAATCTCGGCGGGGTGACGTTTTGATCGCCGCGACCACGAGCAAGAGGTTGAGCCGCGCCATCTTCGCGGTGGCCGCCGTGAGCGTCTTGGCCCTTCTCCCTTGGCTCAGCCGTATCGAACCCTTGCTCGCTTCCGCCGTCCTTCTGGCCCTGTGCGTGCTCACGGCGATGGCGGCGAGCGCGTCGATACAGACGCTATCGGTGATGGCGGGCAGTATCGCGGCCCTCGTCGGTGGCATGCTCTTCAGCGCCGCGCCAGCCCTTAGCGGGGCTCTGCTGCTCGGCTTGATCTACGCTGAGCGTACCTATCGGGTGCGTGGCCGGCGCGAGCAAGGCTTGCATTTGGTCTTGGCTCTGATCGGTGGCGCTCTCTCGGCGAGCCTGTGCGCCCACTATCTGGACGTCTCCATCACGACCCGTGGTGTGGCATATTCGCTGGTCGCCGTGTTGGTGATGCTGCCTTTCGTGCTCGAGGCGGACGATCCTCTGGCCCACGAACTACAAAACCTGGGCGCGGAGCTCGGCGGAGCGGTGGGCGAGCTGCTGCGCACCGGAGCCGGACTTCGCCGGGATGGCGATCCGGGACTTCTGGACAAGTCGACCTGCCGTGAGGTTCGCGCGAGCTGGACCAGTCTCATCAGTGTGGCACGAGCCAGGGCGCGTATCGAGACGAACCGAGCCGCGCGGTCCGCCCATCGTTTGGCACTCATCGCTCGTTTGGACGGGCGAATCGAGCAACACGTCACGGCGCTGGGGCGCACCTTTACCGCCGCACAGGAGGTTCGCGCGGCCGAGGCGAGTCTCGATGATGAGGCGCTGCGAAACGTCGAGACCAGCGGCGAGTCCCTCGAGCAGATAAGTCGGGCTCTCGTCGACTGAAACCAGCCATGGCGCTGCGGTTCGTACTGAGATATGGTTGGTTATTCTGAGCCCCGCAGCAGTTTCGGGGGGAGCTTGAAGGAGATGAGCATGAGGACGAGTTCTTGGTTGATGATGACGGGCCTGATGGGACTTTTGGTGGGGAGCGCGGCTTCGTGTTCGGACGAGCCGGGGGGCGAGCAGCTGCAAACGGTGACGGCCGTGACCTCCTCGACGACCTCCACGGCGTCGGCCGGCGGTGAGACAACCACGTCGACCGGCGGCACGGGCGGCACCACGACCACTGCGGCCACTGGCGGAGCTGGCGGTGCGGCGACGACGGCCGCGGCCGGTGGAGCGGGCGGCATGCCCCCAGAGCCTGTTTGCGGCAACGGCAAGGTCGAGACGGGCGAGGCCTGCGACGACAGCAACGCCATCCCCACCGATGGCTGCGACGAAAACTGCAAGATCGAGGACGGCTGGGTCTGCAACGGTGATCCTAGCGTCTGCGAAATGGTCCTCAACGGTTGCGATTCCGTCAGCGCCACGGACATGAAGGGGATGAGCAACGTGGACATCACGATCCCCGCTCAGGGCGGCATGCTAAATTCATGCATCAAGATCAAGACGGGCAACACCGTGACATTCAAGATGGGGACGGCCACCCAGCACTACTTGGTGTCCGGCACCTGGACGGCTCCTGACTCGAAGCACTACGTGAATATTGGGCCGCCGAACGAAAACACCATTTATTGCTGTGACGGAACCCCCCCTTCCAACATCGCCAACGGGCCGTTCAATGCGTCGTGTTGCGGTTCGCCCTTCGACTGCTGCACGAGCAGCGAGATGTTCACCTTGCCCAAGGGAGCCAATCCCTGGTTCGACGACAAGGCCCAGGACTCCAAGATCCGCGGCGCCATCTACGTCGAGGACTGAGCGCGCTAGCGGCTCACAGAGAGGTTCAGGCCTTCGGCCTTGAACTTCACGACCTGAAGCGCCTCGAGCAGTGTGTACTGCTTGGGGCGCATCACGTAGAGCATACCGCCGGTGATGTGATTGTAGGGGTAGTAGTGGCCGGTCACGACCTGCCAGCCGCCGCCCTGCGTCTTGATCTGGACGCTCTTCTTCGTCCCCATCGGAGGCCGTTCGCGCGTGATGGTGCCCTTCCACTCGGTCTGGCCATCGATGACCCGAATCGCGTCGTAGCTCCGGTTCATGAGATCGGGGTTGAACACCAACTTGGGGCTCTTGCTGACCACGCTCAGGCGCTTAAATAGCGCTTTGTACGTGTAATCGGAGATCCAGATGGGATCGCAGTAGCTCATGAAGTCGACGTAGTCGTAGGGGTCGAGCAGTTTTTGACTCCACGGCTTGTAGCCCCAGACTCCTATCGACGCACCGGAGTGCGGGTAGCTGCTGTCGCCGCTGGTTCCGCAGGGCGCGTGATCGCGCCCGTGGTTGTGCCCGATCTCGTGGATCATCGTCTCGGGCGCCGTATCCCCTGTCCAGCCGACGCCGATGGCCGTGCGCGCCCAGTTGTCGGTCGAGTCGTACCCGAGCCATCCGAGCCCGAGCAGCCCGGAGCCGCTGGCGTCGTGCACGCCGTAATAATACTGATCGGACGGTGCGCCATCGGACGAGCGCAGATCGGAAACGTCGTTGAGCAGGCTCGACCAGCCAGAGTAGCCGTTGAGGTTTCCGTAGAAGGTGTAGGGCTGCGAGCGAACCGTGATCTCGATCTTGGGGATCGGATAGGTTCCCTCGAACCACTTTTGATAACGATCGAGCTGGGCTTGCGAGGTGTCGGGCAGTTTGCTGCCGTACTTGACGGGGACGAGTTTGATCTTCAGCGTCTTGCCCCCTTGCTCCGCACCGAGCGAGCCCTGGTAGCTGGCCTGGGCGTTGCTGCCGGTGGACATCGACTCGGGCTGCCTCAGCTCCACGAGAATGTCGGAGCCCGCGGTGATGGCGCTGCCCGGAATGTCGACGTTGAGCGTGCTGCTGAGCGATGACTGACTCGAGCTGCCGCTCAGCGTCTGGGAGGCCTCGATCGGCGCGGCCTGACCGATGACCACGTGGGCGGTGACGCTCTGTCCGTTGTAGCTGGTGCTGGTCGTGTAGAAAATCCGCAGCATCCCATCTTTGCCGGCTACGACGGGTATGCTCGAGCTCGCCGGCGCGCCGTTGTCCATGATGGGCCGTCGGATCCCTTGATACAGGTCGATCGAAACGAGCGTCACGCCATCGACCAATCCGGTCACGACAGGTGGGCCGCTACCGGTGGAGGTCGCCGTCGATCCGTTTCCGCTGCCGCTCGCGTCGCCACCGCCGCTACCTACCCCTGAGGTCGCCCCCGCTTGAGTCCCGCTGCCCACAACCCCCGAGCTACCGACGTCGTGCCCTCCCGCGCCTGATGAGCCGGCGGGCGTCTGTTCGTCGAAGATGGACGGTCCGATCTTCAACGAGTCGGCGCCCGTGATCATGTTGCAGGCGCCAATGGTACAAGTCGCGGCCACGGCCAGGGCCCATACTCTCGGGAGCTTCGCGATCTTCATGAGGAACCTCTTTCGGTCAACCGACTGGTTGGAACACTGTAAAACTATAGTTTCATTGGATTTGTTAGCATTCTAAATAAGCAGGCCGGCTGGCCAGTTCATATGAGAGCGCGAATTTTGTGTTTCGTCAAGCGGATTGCGAACAAAAGAACGCGACTCCGCTCCGACGAAAAAACAAAACTGCGACAAAATGAGCAAAGCCACCGCTCACATCCGTGAACGATGGCTCGTGCGCGCCGCAGAAAGCGTCTGTCGTTTAGCTTTTGGCTGGACCGAAAGAGCGCTCGTAGAGGCTCTCGATGGCGCTCTGGCCGTCCGGTGTGAGACGCAGCGTTCCGATACCGGCAAAATCGACTCGCCGGATCACGGGCGCCTCTTCTTCACGCCAACGGGTACTGTCCCAGAAGAACCAGGTCTTCTTCTCTTGGTCGAAGACGTACAGCGGCTTGTGCCAGAGGCGCGCGAGTTCAGCGCCCCAGCCCGTGCCGCCCCGCACCGTGCCGTCTTCTTCGAGCGCGCCGATCACGAAGACCTCGCTCGCGGCGGTGACCTGGTGCCAAACCGTTTGCAAGATGCGCTTGATGTTGGGGATTCGCGTGAGCGGTCGGCCCAGTCGATGGGACGCGTAGACGATACTGAAATCGCCTCGTTTGAGTTGCTCGTCGTCGAGTTCTTCGATGCCCCGCTCACGCTCGCGGAAGGGGTGCTCGGCAAAGCTGTAGTGGGTTTCCTGAAGGCCCCAGCGTTCGGCACATTCACCGAATGTTGCCTCGGCGCCTTTCGCGCCGCCCGAAAAGAGGTGATAGCTGCCCGGATCTTTTCGCGTTTCGGAAGCCGGAGGCAGATCGTCATCGGTGACCCGCATGGTGGTCGGATCCAAACTCAGGTGCAGATCGGTCAGGTCGGAGTTGTCGTGGTCCTTGAGCAACTGCAGGCGGACAGAGCTGCCTTCGGGCTGGAGATAGACGATGACGGAGAGCTGAGCAAAGTACTGTTTTAGCGGCGTCGGTGCGGAGCCAGGAGAGGCTACAGACGGGGGAGCGTCGTGGGAGCGCTCTTCGGTTTTAGCGCTGAGCCACATTTCGCAGTTAAGCTCTTTGGCGATTACGCCGAAGCGATCAACAGCCTCCGGGGTGGCGCCTTCGAAGTCGAAACCATCGATGATGATCGCGTCAGGGTGGAAGTGAGCGACCTCCCGCGCGAAGGTCAGCGTCTCTTCGATCTTCGTGACCGAGGATGCGCCGCCGCGATGGGAGAGGGGGACGTCGTCGCTACTGCCGCCGAGGTGCGAATACAGAAGTCGATTCCGCTCCGCTTCCACGCGAACGACTTGCGGTTGGTCCAGCTCGTAGGAACTGACGAGGTCGTGGAAGATCTCGTCGTAAAAAGCGCGGACGCGGTCGACGGCGTGCTCGTGCGAAATGTGTAAGACCTTGCGACCCCGAAGCAAGTCATCGAGGGCAATTTGTACGAGCAGTGCAGATTTTCCGACGCCCGGTCGAGCGATGATGACACCAACATTTCCACGGCCGAGTCCGCCGTGGATTGACTTTTCTAGGACGCGCATCGGGCTGCGCTCGTTAACTTCTTTGCGATACATCGGATTCTCCTCCAGCGTACGAAGCTACTTCTTGGCTTTCTTTTCCCGATGCTCTTTGATGAGCGTCTCGGCGATCGCTTCAGGAAGCGGCGAGTAGCGGCAAAACTCCATGGTGAATTCGGCTTTGCCCTGTGTGGCAGACCGCAGAACCGTCGAGAAACCGAACATCTCTGCCAGCGGCACCTCGGACTCGATGCGGCAAAAGCCGTCGGACTCGGTCGTCCCGACGATCATGCCTCGACGCTGCATCAGGACGCCGACCACGTTGCCTTGATGTTCGGTTGGGCCTTCGACTTCGACCTTCATCACGGGCTCGAGGATATGCGGTTTGGCCCTATTGTACATTTCGCGCCAAGCGCCCTTTGCGGCTTCTTGAAACGCCATGTCCGATGAATCGACCGAGTGCGAAGCGCCGTCGTTCAACACGATGGTCACGCCCCGAACCGGCGAATCGAGGAGCAAACCCTTGTTGAGCATGGAGGCGAAGCCCTTGTCGACGGCAGGAATGTACTCGCGCGGAATGACGCCGCCCGTGATGTGGTCGAAAAACCGGTAGCCAACCGCTTCATTGATGCGGGTGCTCTTGCCGCCACCGCCTCGGACCGCCGGAACCGGTTCGTCGCCGGTAAAGGGCTCGAGGTAGCCAGCGACGCGGCCGTACTGACCTGAGCCACCGGTCTGCTTCTTGTGGGTGTAGTTGAAGTCGATCCGCTTCGTGATCGTCTCCCGATAGGCCACTGCTGGCGGGCTCACGTCGACCTCGGCGTTGTACTCGCGCTTCATACGCTCGACGTACACTTCGAGGTGCAGCTCGCCCATGCCCTGCACGATGACCTCATTCGTCTCCGGATCGGTCTTCACGTGGAACGTTGGATCTTCCTTCGTGAAGCGTCGCAAGGCCTTGCTCATGTTCTGCAGTGCCTTGTTGTCCTTCGGCGTGACAGTGAGCGAGATGACGGGCAGGGGCACGTGCATCGAGGTCATGGTGAGCTCGACGGTGCCATCGGTGAAGGTGTCACCTGAGTTGCAGTCGACGCCAAAAATGGCGACGATATCCCCAGCCGCGGCTGTGGTGATGTCTTCCATTTCGTCGGCGTGCATACGAACCAGGCGGCCTACCTTGGTTTTCTTGCCGGTTCGCGCGTTGATGAGTTCGCCGCCCTTTTGCAAGGTGCCGCTGTAGACGCGCAAATAAGTGAGTTGGCCGAAGCGACCGTCCTCGAGCTTGAAAGCCAACATGACGATCGGGCCTTCGGGATCCGCAGGAACTGTGACCTCGGCCTCCTCGTTCTTGATGTCGAGTGCGTGGTTCTCGACATCGGTGGGGCAGGGCAGATAAAGGGACACCGCGTCGAGCAGGGGTTGCACGCCCTTGTTGTCGAAGGCGGAGCCCATGAACACGGGGACGACCTTGCGAGTGATGGTTGCCTCGCGAACCGCGATATTGATCTGCTCTTCGCTGACCTTCTCGTCGAGGATCGCCTCGGTGAGATCGTCGGAAAACATCGAGAGTGCATCGAGCATCTCTTCGCGTGCGGCATCGGCTTCGGCTTGCATGTCGGCAGGAATGTCCTGTTCGACGATGGTCTCGCCATTGTCACCTTCGAAGAGCAGAGCCTTCATCTTCACGAGATCGACCACGCCCTTGTGATTGTTCTCGAGGCCGATCGGTAGCTGCATGAGCACCGGGTTCAAGTTGAGCTTCTCGCGCAACTGGTCCCGCACCCGTAGCGGGTTGGCGCCGGCCCGATCGCACTTGTTGACGAAGGCCAGGCGGGGGACGCCGTAGCGTCGCATCTGTCGGTCGACGGTGAGAGACTGCGATTGCACGCCGGCCACGGCGCACAGCACGAGCACTGCGCCATCGAGCACGCGCATCGCCCGCTCGACTTCGATCGTGAAGTCGACGTGCCCTGGCGTGTCGATGATGTTGATGTGCATCCCCTGCCAGGTGCAGTGGGTCGCCGCCGATTGAATGGTGATCCCGCGCTCGCGTTCGAGGTCCATCGAGTCCATCTTTGCGCCCACGCCGTCCTTCCCCTTGACGTCGTGAATCGCGTGGATGCGATCGGTGTAGAAAAGGATACGCTCCGTGAGCGTGGTCTTTCCCGAGTCGATGTGGGCACTAATGCCTATGTTCCTAAGCTTGTTGAGGTCGTCCATGCTGTACCTATGCCCGCTGAGCGGGCGGATGGGTATGCGGTCGTGCCGCATGGAAGTTGCGGTATTCGGCGCGCCTATATCACAGTTGCCGATCGCGTCGAAAGCGTGATTTTCTAATCATTTCCATTCAGCGCCGATCTCGGCACCTCGACACGGCCGATTTTGACCCCTCGGCGCCCGCTACGAAGGGCTGAAAATTCACCAAACGCTTCGGTTCTCAACACCGCGGATACCGGAAGAAAAAAACCGACCGGCTGGCCGGAATGTGGATGATCCAGTGGATCGTGCAGTATCCGGCTGCCGAGGGGATCGGTCAGCGAGTCAGGGGCCATAGGTATCTGAATCTATTGTAGGTGAAGGTAGTTTGGTGTGTGGCACGGTGCGTGCAACGAGGCGAGCCATGACCCCACCCCAGATGATACGACACACCTTTCTATTATGCGGTCTAGCCGCATTTTTCCCTGCCGCTTGTGCGATACAAGGCCCCGGCGATGCAAAATTCGACCGGCCGGCCGACACGCCTCCAGCCGAGGCGCCGCCTTCGACGCCACCAGGCGATAAGGCCGATGACCCTGCGGAGCCTACTTGCCCGCACGAAGGCCCGGCCATCATCGATCCAGCTGGTTTGCCTGCGTGTCCTCAATGCGGGGGTGGTCGCTGCGTGCCAGAGGCCGCCTTGCCGCCGGATGCGGCCGATCTCGCCTCGAAGCTCGGGACCTGCCCCACGCCGGGCACCCTGTGCGTGCCGGACGTGTTCGTCGAGACGATGGGCAACTTCATTCCGACGACCTGCCAATCGGTCGCGGGGGCGGAAGGACGTTGCTTGTCGATGTGTCTGCCCGACGTCGCGGAGAAGGCCGAGCTGCTACCCCAAGGCGTGTGCGCGGGCACCGAGCGCTGCGTGCCGTGCTTCGATCCTGTGACTCAAGAGGCGACCGGCGCGTGTGACATCGCGTGTGACCCCGGACCGATCGAAGAGGCTCAGCCACTCGCCGAATGCTGCCAAGGCTTGGGCCATTGCGTACCGACCGCAGCGGTTCCTGGTGACAAGATCGACAACTTGTTGGGAGAGGAATGTCCGCAAGACAGCGGAGCGATGGTGTGTGCGCCTGACATTTTCATCGACGATCCGAACTACAAGCCTGCGGCGTGCAACACGAAGATTTTGTCGATCATCTTTGGCGACGAGTTCAAACCAGGGGTCTGTTTGCCCGAATGCATGAAGGGCACCGAGGACAGCTTGTTCATCCACAACGATGGTTGTCAGCCGAACTTCAACTGCGTGCCGTGCATCAGCCCACTGACGAAGGAGCCGACGGGCGCTTGTGACCTGTAGTGCGGGTAGCGCGAGCGGGCTCAGTCTTCGCACAGGAAACGGGCGACACGCGCTACCGTGCGCCCGCTGTCGACGGGCTCGGCCCAGGCGACGAGGATGAGCTTTTCCTGAGGGTCGCCGAGGATTGCGATGCGCCCGACAGCGGCGTTGCCAATAACGAGGGGCACCGAGCTGGAGGCGTCGCCGTCGGCGTTGACGCGCCTGACCGCGATGCTGGGAGAACGGCTATCGGTGAGCGCCATGGCGACCAGGGCGTCGTCACCGTGACTCGCGAGGCCGACCGATCCGGGCTGGATGCTACCGCCAGGAGACGACAGGGAAACCGCGCTCGCTTCGAGGGGCTCGGTGCCGTCGATGCGGATCAGCTGTACGGCTGACGGAGCGGGGGTCTTTTCATAGGTCCACATGACCCAGGCGCCGTCGCTGCGCGGCTCGACGTCGACGAGGTCGATGGCTTCGCCCGTGACGGGAGAGGAGGTGACGGAGCCCTTCACGCCAAAGGTGTTGCCGGCGCTGTGGGTCAGATCCATCAGCTGCAGTGCGGTCGGTGCTTGGGCTGTGCAGTTGTTGCCTGGTGAGCCGAACGCCGTCGCAGCGAGCCAGCGGCTGTCGCCGACCCGGGCGATACTGGCCCCGTTGGGAGTCAAGCGGTCGGAGCAGCTGCGAAGCGTTGCAGGCAAGCTGACCATCATGCCGCCTTCGAGCCCCGCAAAACCGAGGTGCGTCCGTTGTGCGGTTTGTCCCCGTTGTTGGCTCAAATACCAGCCGCCGTCGAAGTCGTGCACGATGTCACTGGCGCCGTGAACCGGGTAGGCCGGTGCCGGCAGTGATCCCTGGCCAGGCGTGAAGCCATATTTTGCATAGATGCCGTTGGGGGGGGCGAGTTGCCCGAGGTCGCTCATCATGAGCGCGAAGCCGCCACCGTCTAGCGGCGTGCCGGCAAAGGAGCCGCCCCCGTCGAGATCGGCGAGAAAGCTGGGTCCGAGAGCGCTCGTCGGCCACGCGCCCCAAGCTTTGAAGGTGGTGTGACGGACTTCGCTGGGCGCATCAGGGCCCGGGTTTTGGGTGCTGACCCATTCGGTGAGCAACGTGACCTGTTGGTGATCGCTCGAGGTGAACATGAGCTTGGGCTGCCGAACGTTGAAGAAGGTGCTGCCCGCGACCGTCCTGACCGGACCGTCGGGTCGTAAAACGGGACAATCCAGCAGCGGCGGAGCGCCACCTCCGCCCATGCCGCCCACGCCGCCTGCGCCCACGCCGGTGCCGCCCGCGCCGAGCCCACCCGTGCCCATTCCGCCGGTGCCGCCTCCTCCGCCCGCGCCGACGCCAAGGTGACGGCTCGACGCCCGCAGCTCTGTGCGCCCGCCACAGGCCATGAGCGCGGCGATCCACAACAAGGCCAGCCATCCCCACCGAAACATCTGCAACATCTCTTCCACTATATCGCGTTGTCGACTCGCTCGCCCTAGGGCAGCGCGATTTTCGGCTTCGGCCCCACCGCAGGCTTGACTCAAACTCGCGCGCCACCTAACTAGCGCCACGCTACGCAATGCGCCCGTAGCTCAGCTGGATAGAGCACCGGCCTACGAAGCCGGGTGTCGCACGTTCGAATCGTGCCGGGCGCGCCACCTTCCTGCTCGACGTTGACGGCGTCCTGCGCACCGGGCGCCGGTCACTTCGAGTCGACGCGTTCCAACTGGTTGCTCGGCCAATTGCCCTGCCAAGCCTTCGCTGCGCCCGCATCAGGGTTGCGGTCTGACCTGCCGAGTCATAGGCTGCAAACCTCTGATCCACGGTGTCGCTTCAGGTGACTGATCAAAGGGAGAGCGTTGATGTCCTCATCCAAGTTCGTATTTTCTTTCTTGTGGGCCGTATGGCTCTGCGCGACGGGTTTGATTGGTTGCGGCGGCGATGACTCGGGCACCACTGCGGCGAGCAC